>NZ_JBGCCL010000004.1:0-349805 GCF_041262505.1 Streptacidiphilus sp. MAP5-3 | reverse complement strand
ACGCGGGCCTACTCGGAGACCTTACGGATCATTCGGGAAGGTACGCCTTCCGCGTGCCGTCCCGGAACCGATCCACAGGTCTTGAGCATTGCTCGCTGCTGCCGGGGAACGATCTGTGGGTCTTCGACAACGACTTGGTGCGCTTTCACCAGTTCTCTGGAATCGGCGCCTGGATCGGCCCAGAAATGCGGCAGGAACCCGCGCTTGTGCAGCAGACGCTGACCGCGTTCGAGCAGCTCTGGGAACGGGCTACCGATCACGGGGACTACCAGCTCATCTGACCGATGCCCAGCGCTAGCTCAAGCCAGAATGACGCCCGCGCCCTTCTCGGGAAGCGCCTCCGTTCTCTCCGAGACGAGGCCGGGCTCTCCAACGCGCATCTGTCCGAACGCTGCGGCTGGTCGATCGCTAAGACCAGCCGCATCGAGCACGGCAAGCAAGCCGCCAGCCGCACAGACATCATTGCTTGGTGTACCGCGACCGACCGCCCGGACCAGGCCGAAGACCTGCTGACGATGTCCCAAGCAGCCGAGGACCTCTACCAGCTGTACCGGACGGCCCGCGGCTTGGCGGAGCTCCAGCGCAAGACGCTTGCGAGCTACGACGGCATGCGCCACTACCGCGCCTACTGCATCGCGATCATCCCGGGCTTCCTCCAGACCCGCGCCTACGTGACGGCGCTGTTCTCCATCGTCGGCCGCTTTCGCAACTGGCCCGACGCCACCAGCGAAGCCAGCATCAGCGGACGCATGATCCGCCAGGAACTCCTGCACGACCCTCGCCGGCGGTTCCTGTTCGTACTCGACGAGGGTCTGCTGTGGCGCCAGATCGGAGGCCCCGAGGTGATGCGAGAGCAGCTCGACGCGCTTTCAGAGGCCAGCTGCCTGCCTCAAGTCACTCTCGGTATCATGAGCTTCGCCCGACCCTTCGACGGCGACGCGTCTCCGCACGAGTCGTTCTACCTCTTCGACTCCACGCGGGTCGTCCAGGAGACCGTCTCTGCTGAAATCGTCATCACCGACCCGGCAGAAGTACGTCTCTACGAGCGGGCTTTCGCCTCGTACGCACGTCAAGCGGTGTACGGCGACAAGGCCCGTGAGCTGATCTCCCGAGCGCGCGCTGCCCTGGTGTCCGAAGAGGGCGTGTAAACCGATGTAAGCCCCTTGCCGTCGTTCCCCCACGAGCGGGATCTTCGTACACATGGCGAACTTTCACCAGCGCTACGCGGACATCACGCCGGATTTCGCGGCCTTCCTGGCTGAGCATCAGCGGAACGTGCTCGTGAACTACAAGACTGCGACGAGGTATCGCGTCTTCGACATCGTCGGAATCCCGGGCTTTCTTCAGACGCCCGAGTACGCGCGAGCGATGCTCAGCTCGATCCGGCGCGCCAAGGGCCAGACCACTGAGGGGGTCGACATCGCGGTGGCCGAACGCCGCAAGCGCGAGGAGCTGCTGCACGATGGAGAGCACACGCTCGACATCGTGCTGTCCCAGCCAGCCATCCGGCATGTCATCGGCGGTGATCCAGCGGTACTCGCTGGGCAACTGCTCCACGTTCTCACTGCGATGGACTGGCCCTCCGTGACCATCGGCGTGATGCGGGACTTCAACTACGGTCCGAACCTTTGGCCGCAGGACACCTTCTACATCCTTGACAGCGCACAGGTCCTGCTGGAGAACCCGATCGAGCACACCAAGGTTCTGGAGCCCGAGGACATCGCCGTCTACGAGCGCATCTTCCAGTCGCTTACGGAACTGGCCGCGTACGGTGACGAGGCAAAGTACTTGATCCGGGACGTCCTCGACTCGCTGACGTAGCCAGACAGAAAGGCCCCGCTGGAGGCCGACGGGGGGCATTGAACTGCACCCGCCGCCGCATGGTGGGCACTGTCATCGACTCACTCGGGCGGCGGACATGTCCTGTGGCTGGACCACCCGGATCACGTGCTGACTCGCCGCTGACCTCAGCACGGCGGCCATCACTCCCGGGGGCTCCCCCGGTTGGACGTGTAAATCGGTGTAAGAACATGGCATTCCATCAGCTGCCTGGAGCATGCTCATGATTCGCCCGCCCGCCGACTTGACGGCCGCGGCGGGCGCAACCCCCCACGCCACGCCCCCGTCGGGCGTGGGGTCCTGCGACTACAAGGGGCTGTCTTGAGCACTCCTGCCGGGCATTGGTGTGCCCCCGTCTACTACACGCTGGATGAGGTCGCGGCGACCGCAGCGGTCACGCCGCAGATTGTGGAACTGGCGATCACCCAGGTGATGAGCGAGTTCTCCTACACGAGCGGGATCAGCCTCGGTGGGCCGCACCGCGCGGTGATCGAGGCCTCCGTCGCACGGTCGGTCATCAACGCAGCCCGCAGCCTGGCAGCCTCTCAACCGGAGGCGACGGCATGACGACGCCGGAACCGGCGGGCCCCGAGAGATGGCCGCCAGCGCTCGCGCTCGTCGCGCTCCACGCCCTGGGTGGTACCGAGCTGAACCGGCTCCGCCTGACCGACCTCGACCTGCCCGGTGCGGGGCTGACCGTGCACCGCCGCAGTGGTCCGCACCGTGTGCGCCTGGACCCGGTCACCCTGCAACTCCTGGACGCGTGGCTTCGCTACCGCCATGCCCGCTGGCCGCGTACCGCGAGTCCGTACCTGCTGGTGTCCCAGCAGACCGCCACCACCGCCGTCCCGATGGCCGCAGGCACGGTCAACACCGAATTCGCACGCCTGGGGGTGAACCTCTCCAAGCTGCGCGCGGACCGGATCCTGGACGAGGCCCGCCACAGCGCCGACCCGGTCCGGCTGATGCGCGTGTTCGGGATATCCGCAAGCACCGCGATGAAGTACCTGCATGCCGCCCACCCGCATCGCGCGGGCGTCATCCCCCGCTGACCGTAGACGACCCGGCGGAAGGTCCGCGGCCGTCGTGCTCGGGCGTCGCCTGTCCCGTTCCGGAGGCGACCGCGGGGGCGCCGACGCCTGGCTGCTACCGGGAACCTGCCTCGACATCGGCGTCGATGTCGGCGCGGAGTGCGGTGCGCCATTTCGCGACGGTGGCGTCGGAGATGCCGACCTGGATCGCGATCTGCCGGTGGGTCAGGTGCTGGTTTCGGGTGAGGAGGGTGGCCAGGTCCGGGTAGCCGAGCTCGCGGGCGCGGGCTTCGTGTTTGCGGCGGGCGTGCCAGGAGCGGGTGCCGTAGCTCCAGTCCCAGCCGGGCAGCGCTTCAAGGGCCGCGGTACGGGCGGGGGCGAGGCGTCCGGTGCGGTGCTCGCGCAACTGCGCGGCGGCCCACAGGCCCAACGCGAACCCGTCGGCGGCGCGGTGGTCTGCGCCGACTGCGGCCGAACCGTGCTCGGCGGCGTGCTGCTGGAGGGCCGTGTAGCCGTGCTGCCAGCCGTCATCGTCGTAGTCGACGGCTATGTCCCAGTCCCAGCCGGGGACTTCGTCGAGTTCTCGGGTGTGGCGGGCGGGGAGTGTCCTGGCGTGGTGGCGGCTGCGCACGGCGGTGATGTTGCGCCCGAGCAGGTATCCGCTGTCGGTGGTGTGGGTAACCGGGATTCGGCAGTGGCCGTGGCGGGTGGTGTAGGCGCGGGTCTGGTCCAGGAGTTGCTGCCAGCGTTTCCCGGCGGGAAGGCTCCAGCTCCAGGCGGGGTGGGCAGCCAGTTCGGCGGCCTTGGCGAGGGGGAGGCGGCCGTCGACGAACCGTTGCCGGGCGCGGACCGCCCAGGAGCCGAGGTCGAAGCCGTCCGAGGTGACGCAGTCGTGCGGGATCGGTGTTGCGCCGTGCTCCTGGTTAAAGGCGCGCAGCGCGGCGAGCGCGACCGGCCACAGGTCCTGGTGGGCGTTCCAGCGCCAGCCGGGCAGGGCCTCCAGTTCGGCGACCTGGGCCGAGGTGAGGTGGCCGCGGCGGTACCGGGTGCGGCAGGAGTGCAGCCAGCGCCCGACCGGGTAGCCGTCTGGCGCGAGTTGGCTGGGGGTGATGCCGGCGACGGTGCCGTGATGGGCGGCGTGTGCGCGAAGCGCCCGAAGGCCGACCGGCCAGCCGCGCGACTGGCTGGGCTGCCAGTCCCAGCCCGGCAGCGCGGAAAGCCGCTGTACCCTCTGCACCGTCAGGCACGGGTGGCCGCTGGCGTGGTAGGCGCGCTGCTTCTCTGTCCAGCGGCCGACCAGGTAGCCGTCGCTGTTGCGGTGCCGCTGCTGCGGCCGGGCGTGGCCGTGTTCGGCGACGAACCTTTCAAGGGCTGCGAAGCCTCGCTCCCAGCGGGCCTGCTCCGGGTCCCACTGCCAGCCGGGCAGCGCCTCGACCTCGCGTGCCCGGTCCGGGCGCAGGAGGCCCTGTCGGCGGGCGGTGCGGATCCGGCCAACCCAGGAGCCAAGTTGGTAGCCGCCCTCGGTGCGGTAGTCGGCGGGCGGGCTCGCGTGCCCGTGCTCGGCGACGTAGGCGGTAAGGGCGCCGATACCGTAGTCGTAGGAGTCCGAGCCGTGCTCGATCACGCGGGTGGTGAACGAGTTGAGGAACGCCTGCGTGGCCTGGGCGGGGAACCGCAGCGCGATCAGGTCGGGCAGCACCGGCCGTGGCTCGCCGGTGCCTTCGCCGAGCTCGCGGCGCGCCCGGCCAAGGGCGGCGTCGAGGCGGTCGTCGTGGTCGCGCAGCGCGCGGACCGTCTGCCACACGTGCCGGAACGCGGAGTCCTCTAGCACCGCCTCGCCGCTCTCTCCGTCCGCGAGGTAGACCGGCAGCAGGATCACCGACGGCGTGGAGCGTCCGGGGCTGGTCCGCAGCGCCCGGCCGACGGCTTGGGTGATGTCGATCTGGGAGCCGCGCGGGGCGACGAACGCGACCGCGTCCAGCGCGGGCACGTCGATCCCCTCCGCGAGCACCCGCACGTTGCTCACCACCGTCCACTGCGCGTCAGGGGTGGTGTCCAGTTGGGCCAGCGTCTCTTCACGGCGGGCGCGGCCCATCGCCCCGTCCAGATGCGTCGACGACAAGTGGGCGGCGGGGCGCCGCTGCGCCGGCAGCGCGGCCACCGTGCCAGCCAGGGTCCGCGCGAAGGTACGGGAGTCCCCGACACGGTTGTGGAACGCCAGTACCCGGCTCAGGCCGAACTCCAGCGCCGCCCCCGCGAGCGCGATCTGCGCCGCGGCCGTCGCGGCCGGCAACCTGGCCGTCCCGGAGCGGCCGAGGTCGAGATCGGGGTTGTCCAGCACCAGCTTGTGCACGTCCGCGTCGGTCACGCCGACCACGACGAGACGGTAGTCCTGCAGCAGCCCGGCGGCGATGGCCTGCCCGAACGAGAGCGTGAACAGTCTGGGGCCGAACACACCCTCGTTGTCCATCCCGACCAGCCCCGCCTCCTCACCGGTGCCGGCGTGGACCTTCGGCGTCGCGGTCAGGAACAACCGCCGCACCGCCGGGACCCGCTCTTGGTGCAGGGCGACCGCGAACGGCGCACCCGGGTCACCGGCGCACCGGTGCGCCTCGTCGAACACCACCAGGTCCAACGGCGCCAGCGCCGGCCCCGCTGGGCGGCAGTCGGCGAAGGCCTGCGCGATCCTGCCGCTGGAGTGGTAGGTACCGAAGAGCACCCGCAGCCCCGCGGCCGCCGGTGCCGGTGGACGCGAGGACAGGAACGCGGTGATCCGCACCGGATCGGTGGTGGCCTCCAAGCCCAGTTCCCCGGTCAGCTCCTCAAGGCTGCCGGCATCGTCCGGGCCGCGCTCGGCAGCCTGGTCCGAGCACACCGCCAGCACCTGGAGCGGAACTCCCGCATCCGCGCGCCAGGCCCGCACCGTTTGCGCGAGCAGACCGAGCGAGGGAACCAGCACCAGCACCGTGCCCCCTTGCGGGAGCAGCGCGGTCGCTGACCGGACGGCGACGAGCGTCTTCCCGCTCCCGCACGCCATCGCGACCTGGCCCCGGCCACCCTCTGCCAAGTGGGCCATGACTACCCTCACGGCCTGCCGTTGGTGGTCACGCAGCTCTTTCACAAGAACTCACTCCTTGTCAGGGCAGGGCGGTACGGGAGCGCCCCCCGGGGACCGTGCGGAGCCTGTTCTAAGCGGCCCTCGGCCTGGTCGGCCCGGGGGTGCAGGCGTACAGGTGGACTGGCTCACGGTGCCGTGCGAGGGTCGGGGCGTGCCGCTCCCGCGTCCAGGTGTGCGAGGCGGGCTTGGACGGCGTCCAGCGAGCCGGCCAGGACCACGGCGGCGAGCGGGTCGTGGTAGGCGGCGGCGAACACCGTGCCCGCGGGCAGCACCGCGGCGCTGGCCGGGAGCAGGTCCGCGATCCGGGCGTCGTCGACCCGCACACGGTGCGCCCACTCCGGGGCGGGGCCGGGCAGTGGTACTACGGCTGGCGGTACCGGCAGCCTGCCAGCGGTTTCCTTCGTCGCGCGTGGGCCCCGTAACGGGTGCCGCGCCGTGCGGGCGGGGCGCCGCCGCGCCCCCGGTGGTGGGCCGCTGATGACCTGGAGGGCTGCTACCCATCCGTTGCGGGAGGGTGTCTCCAGGTCCGCGAGGACGTTCAAGACCAGGTTGACCACGAAGCACAGTTCCAGCACGTGGGTCAGTCGGGCGTGCAGGATCCGCCGGGCCAGAAGGGTTCCGAGATCTGCGCGCAGCCACTCTTGGGCCCCACGTGGAGTGGTGAGGAAGCCGGCGGCCGGGCGCGTGAGCGGCAGCTGTTCGGCCAAGGGCTGGGACAGTAGCAGGTCGAGCAGGGCCTGGCCGCGCGGGTGGTCGAGGCCCGGGTCCAGGAAGGGCAGACGGGCCAGGAGCGGGGTGCACAGGTTCAGGGCTGCGGCGGATTCGGGGTGCCGGGCCGGGTCGGCGGGCCAGTGCAGCCGTGGCCACGTGGTGCCGGGCATGGCGCCGAACGCGGAGGTGACGGCGGGCGGGCAGCAGCCCAGATCCGCGCGGGCCAGGTGCGGGGCCAGCACCCTGGAGCCTGGCAGCGCCCACGCCGGCACGGCCTGCACGAGCAGCGCCGCCACTTCCGCGGTGACCGGCTTCCGGGGCCTGGACGGTCCGGCCGCCGCCGTGGCAGCCGCGATGTCGCTCGCGCCTTCCACGGGGATCACGACGCGCTGGTGGTGAGGGCGACGGTGGTGTCGGTCGCGCCGGCGGGGGTCTGGACCTGCAGCACGGGCTGGTCGGGGGCGCCGGTGAGATGGAAGTGCAAGGTGAGGCCGGGCCAGGCGGTGAGGGTGACCGGGTGGGCGGGGTGCAGGGGCTGCCGGATCCCGGTGGGGGTGGTGCGCCAGGCGACGGTCTGCCCGGGGGTGAGGACGGTGGCCCGCTCCAGGGCGTTGTCGGTGGAGGTGATCAGGTCCTGGGTGGCGGCGAAGGCGTTAGGGAGCATGGTGGTGATGCTGCCGGGCTGGCCCAGGATCGCGCCGACCAGATCGGCTGGGTGTCCGTCGACGGTGGTGTGGGCGGAGAACAGCAGGCAGCCGCCGGCCCAGTAGGTGGAGCCGGTCTTGATGCCGTCGACGCCGTCGGTGCCCAGCAGCGTGTTGTAGTTCGTGATCGCGCCGCCAGAGATCGTGGCAGTGGACTGGTCGACCAGGTCGGCGAAGAACGGATCGCTGCTGGCGGCTTCGCCGAGCTTGACCAGGTCCGGGGCGGTGGAGGTGGAGGTGCCCAGGTAGCCCGACGGCTGGGAAAAGTGGGTGTGGGTCATCCCGAGCGCGGCGGCGGTCTGGTTCATCCTCGCGACGAACACGCTCTCGGTGCCGGCGTCCCACTCGGCCAGGATCTGCGCCATGTTGTCGGCGGAGGCGAGCATCAGCGCCTGCAGGGCCTGGCGTTCGGTGAACTGCTCGCCCGCATGGACGGGGACCAGGGACTGGTGCAGGGCCTCCTCCTCGGGCAGTTGCCCGGCCTCGTCGTCGGTGACCGTGAGCAGCGGGCCGTCCTGGCCGACGGCGAGGGGGTGGTCCTTCAGGACAAGGTAGGCGGTCATTGTCTTGGTGACCGACGCGATCGGCTGCGCGGTACCGGTCGGTCCGCTGCTGCCGAGGGTGCCAAGGCCCTGGACGGCGATCGCCGCCTGCCCGGAGTCGGGCAGGTCGAGGTCCAGACGGCCCGGGACGGTGTAGCGGTCCTGTGCGAGGGTGACCCGCACTGGGGCGGGGGACGGGGAACCCGCAGCCACGGTCGCTGCGGCTGCCGCCGTGACGGCCGGGGCAGGGTGCGCCTGCGCCCGGGAGTGGAAGGACCAAAGTCCCGCCGCACCGGCGAGGACGAGCGCGCTGGTTATCGCCCAGGCACCCCGGGGCCCTCGGCGGGCACGGGAGCGCTTGGCGGATCGGCTGGAGCGGCGGGTGGCTTTGTGGGCGGGCACGGAGGGTTCCTCAGGGGGCAAAGTCAGTGATGAAAACGAAGAAGTGTGCGCGGCTGCGGCACGATACCTGGCCGGAATGAGAAGGGTCGGGGCAGTCAGGGCGTGCCGGACGGGGATGGCGCCCCGGGCAGCGGGGTGGTGCCGGCGCTACTGGTTGGCGCGGGCGACGACGTTCCAGCACATGGGACCGGAGTCGGCGTCTGCGTCGGCGAGCCGGTGGCTGTGGGGGTGCTGGTGCCGGACGGCGCGCTCGGGCTGGGGGTGCTGGCGGTAGGGGTCGGCGACAGTGGGCTCGTACCGGTGGGAACGGGCCCGGAGCCGGTGGGGCTCGGACACGCGGACGCGGAGCCGCTCGGAGAAGGAGCGCCGGTGGGCGTCCCGGTGGGTGCGCCAGTGGGGGTGCCGGATGCCGTGCCGGTGGGGGCGGGAGTGGGACTGGAGGTCCGGGTGGGGCGCGGAGCGACAGGGGACTGGGGAGTTCGCGACGGCGCCGCGGTCGCTGTGCCGGTCGGCCTCGCGCTCGGCGCGGTGGTCGCGGGCGCGCTCACCGCCGGCTGGCCGGATTGCGAGGCGTGTGCGTAGTAGGTGATCCAGGCGGTGACGGTGGCCAGGTAGTTGGCGGAGTCGTTGTAGGACAGGATCGCCGCGTCCAGGTCCGCTGCTATCGCCAGATCCCGGCCGCCCGCGCACAGGTAGCGGCCGGCGGCGAGGGCAGCGTCATAGATGTTGTTCGGATCGGCGATGCCGTCGCCGTTGCCGTCCGCGCCCCAGACAGCCCAGGTGGAAGGCAGGAACTGCATGGGGCCGACCGCGCGGACCCAGCCTCCCCCGGGGGCGGGGATCGCGGCGTTACCGCCCGTTCCGTCCAACAGCGGTCCGAGGATCGCGGTCCTCGTAGTGCCGTCCGCGGTGACGTTCCCGTTGTCGGCCTGCCCGGATTCGACCTGCCCGATGCCGGCGAGCACGGTCCACTCCATGCGGCAGCCCGGATCACTGGCAGCGACGGAATGCTGGGCAGACCGATAGGCGTCCCAGACGATCAGCGGAATCCGCGAGCCATCCGCGACAGTCGCGCCTCCGGCCGCGCCGGCCACCGCTGTCGAGGCGGTTGTCGCCGCGCCTGGGGCAGCAGTCGGGGACGGCGGAAGCGCGGAGTGCAAGGGGAGGCTGCCGCCGGTGGCCGTGGTGGGGCGCATGGACGCGGGGGTCGCGGCCGCCGCGGTAGCCGGGGCGGGTTGGCCGGTGAGGACGGAGAGGACGACCGCGCCAGCGAGCGCGGCCGCGGAGCACCAGAGCCGCGCCTGGTCCGGGGCGCTCCCGTGCCGCGTGAGCCGGACGGTTCGGCGGTGTGGCCGGTGGGTGTTCACGTGTTCCTGTTCTCCGTTGTACGGGGCGTCAGTTGTCATCTGGTGCCGCGGCGCTGCTTCCCTTGGCACGTTGGCTCAGGGGCAGCACGCGGCGGCGCTGCCCCTGGCGTCGGGGGGTGTCAGCCAATGGCGATGACGGGGTTCTGGGCGGGGTCGATCCAGTGCATGATGTCGTTCATCGTCGTGGCGGGGACGGCGACGCAGCCGGCGGTGGGTCCGGCCTCGGGGCCGAGGTCGTGGAGGAAGATGCCGGCGCCGCGCGTGTGGACGGCGGGGTCCATGTTGAAGTTGATGACCAGGGCGTTGTGGTACTGGGTGGGGTAGTTGATGAGGTGTTCGCTGCCGTCCGCGCCTTGCTCGGTGAGGTGGAAGCCGCCCTGGGTGTCGGTGCGCATCTGGTTGTAGTAGGCGGAGGTGGGGTCCTCGACCCACCAGTCGTGCGTCGTGACCTGGTGGTAGGGCATCTTCGTGCCCGGGTTGACGCCAACGCCGAAGCCCTGGGTGATGGTGTAGGTGCCGGTGGGGGTGGTGTCGGTGCCCTGGACGCGGGTCGCGCCGTTGGTGATGCCGTTGGCGCCGACGCGGGCGTAGATGGTGGTGTAGATGCTCTTCCAGGTCGTGCCGGTCTTCTGCCACAGCTGCACGGTGGCGTAGGAGCCGCTGCGGGCCTTGACCGTGATGACCTGAGTGGCCTTGCCCACGTTCACCGGCACGGGGAACGGAGAGGCTGCAGATTGTGTGGCCGAGTTGGCGACGTAGGAGCCGGCCGGCAGGACGAGCTTCTCGCCGGTGTGGAGCACGTACGGCGAGGCGATGTGGTTGAGGCTGGCGATGGCCTGGTAGCCGCCAGGGACGTGGTCCTTGTACGCGATCCCCGAGAGGGTGTCACCGGAGACGACGGTGTAACTGGACACCGGCGTGGTGCCCGCCGGGGTGGCGGCCTGGGCGGCGGTCGCCGAACCCAGCGCGGAGGCGGCGGCCGCGGCGCCGAGCGCGGTGGTGGCCGCGGCACGCGCGGTGGTGGAGGCGCGCGGCTTGGCGTGACGGCCAGTGGAACCGGACATGAGAGTAGGCCCTTTCTGCTCTGGGCTGGAACGGGTGGTGCGGCCCGGCGTCGTGCCGGGCCGCACCACAGTGGTCACGGTGTGATGGCTACTGGATCTGCTGGTACAGGGCGGTGACCTGGTTCGGCGTCAGGGCGTAGTTGAAGTCCTGGACGTCGCTGACCGATCCGGGGACGAAGTCGGTCATGGTCGCGTCGTACTGCGCGGCGCCGACGAGCAGGGGGCCGCTCGCCGCCCAGGCGGTGACTCCAGCCTTGGTGGCAGCGAGGTGGCCGTTGACGTACAACTGCGCCGTCTTGGTCGCGTTGTTGTACACGCCGACCAGGTGTGTCCAGGTGTTGGCGGTCGCCCCTGCGGCGAAGGCGTCGGCGAAGGCCGGGCCAGTGATGTCGGAGGTGGTTGTGTTCATGCCCCACCCGGGTGTTCCGCCGTTGTAGTTGTACTGCAGGTAGAAGGGGCTGTCGTTGGTCCCGTTCTCCGAGACGATGGTGACGTTGTGGTTGGGCAGGGACGGCAGTTTCACCCACACGGAAACGGTGTAGCTGGCGGTGGTGTTGATGACGCCGGTGTTGCTGGTGGTGGCGTCGCCGGCGGTGCCGTCGAGGGTCAGGACTTCGCCGCGGGTGGCGTCGCTGGTCCAGGTGGCGCCGGTGCCGCTGAGGTTGAGCGGGTTGTTGCCGGTGTTGGGGTTGTTGATGGCGTTCGGCGTCAGGACCTGGTTGACGCCGTCGGTGTCTGCTGTGTCCTGGGCGACGGTGACCGTGTTGCTGGTGTTGCCGTCGTTCAGTTGCCAGGTGTCCTGGGGGGACAGGATCGTGTTGCCGAGTGCGCCGTAGCCTGCCAGCGAGAGGTTGACGTGGTCGCCGCCGTCGGCGCCGGAGGCGAGCTTCTCCACCCCGGCGTTGTTCGGGTCGGGGACCGCGACGGCCGCGTCGTAGTCGGCGAAGTACACCGCCGGGGAACTCCACGGAGTGCCGAGGTTCATGCCGCCGAGGAACGCGTTGACGTCCATGCGGTTGGCGTCGACGGTGGACAGGGTGCAGGGGTCGTTCGGGGTGGCGCCGTCGCCGGTGAACCCGTCGCACGGAGTCAGCGAGGTCAGCACCACGTTGATGCCCCAGTTCTGGAGCTGCTGGACCAGGGCGGTGTAGCCGTTGGCCTCGAGGTCGTTGTTGGTGTCGCCGGCGAGGAGGTCTTCCAGGCCCTCGCTGATGACGACGGTGTTGATGCCGGGCTGGTCCAGGATGTCGCGGTCGATCCGCGACAGCGCGGCCGGGCCGCCGATGGTGGTGCCGTTGTAGGTCTCCGGATAGTCCTTCATCAGCTGGTTGGACTCGATGCCCTCGGCCAGCACGCCGAACGGCTGCGCGGTACTGGGCATCGCGGAGGAGAGGGCGTCGGAGACGCGGTAACCGTTGGAGTTGGGCAGCGTGGTGCCGGGCTGGAACGGGTCGGTGAGGTTGTCGCCGAGGACCGCTTCGGTGGGCACGTTGCTGCCCTGCACGTCCAGGCCGGTCACCAGGTCGGTGAAGCTGCCGTACGACGCGGCGTTCGTGGTGAACGGCGTGGCGCTGGTGCTGGTGGTCAGGTCCCCGGAGCCGACGCTGGTGATGTACTCGAACGAGCCGTTGCTGTAGGAGTGCTGCACCAGGTACGGCACGGAGTTGACGAGCTGGTAGGACACCAGCAGGTACTGGCCCGCGGTCACGTTGAAGTTGAGCGGGTCGCTGTAGATCATGCCGCCCTGGGGTATCCAGTAGCTCTGGCTCCCGCTGAAGGTCAGCGTCGTCGGAGTCCCCGACGGCACGGCCCCGATCGCATTCGGGGTCGAGCTGAGCGCGATGGTGGCGTGGCCGATGTCCAGGGCGCTGGTGCCCAGGCCGTTGTCCAGCTTGATGCGGACAGTCGAGCCGGACACGGACGGCTGCAGCGCGATGCGGATGGTCTGGTTGCTGTAGCTGCCGTTGTTGAGGTTGTAGTTGCCCTCGTTCGGGTTGCCCCACGCGCCGGTCCAGGACTGACCCGAAGACGCCGCGGCGTAGGTGCCGTTGGACTCCGGAGTGCCTGCGGTGGTGTTGCGGGTGGCCATGCCGAAGATGTGCAGCGCGTTCTCGCCGCCCGCCACGGCCTGGCCGACATCCGGAAGGGTGACCGAGGAGATGGTCAGGCCCTGGGTGACCGGCACCGCAAAGGGGAAGATCTTCGGGCCCAGGCCTGCGCCCTGGGTCAGCTGGCCCGACGGGTCGTTCCAGTGCGGCAGGGAAACCGCCGACAGGGACTGCGGACCGCCGATCCAGTCCGGCACGGTCAGCGTGAACGGGGTGCTGGTGCCGTTGCTGTAGTTGACGGTGCCCGTTGCCGCGCACACACCGTCCGGGGTGGTGCCGGTGAAGCAGTACGAGCCGGACACGCCGGTGCCCGCGGGCACGTAGGGGGCGGTCGCGTCACCGGAGATGGCACCGGGGTCGGACATGGTGGCGTTGGTGGTGGTGGCCAGGAAGACCAGGGCGTTGCCGCTGCCGGAGAAGGTGACGGTCTGGTTGGCGGCCAGCACGTTGTCCTTCTGGCCACTGCCGTAGGCGGGCAGGGCGAAGGTGGCGCCGTCGACGGTGATCTTGTCGCCGCTGCCCCAGCCGGCGTTGGTCAGGTCCGTTGCGGAGAAGCTGTGCACGCCGTCCGCGCCACCCAGCGACATGTTGCTGTCCGGGGTGATGGCGGTGTTGTCGTAACAGGCCGAGAGGCTGGTGCAGGTGCTCGCGGCGTGACCGGCGGCCAGGAACGGGTAGGCGGTGTCACCGGAGACATCACCTGCCGCGTCCACCGAGTACACGTACAGGGTGTGCGGGCCCGGGGACGGCGGCGTGACCGTGACAGTGGCTGCGTTGCTCGACGCCGTCACGGTCTCGCTGGCCGGCGGGTTGCTGGTGGCCGGCAACTGGTCAAGGCTGTAAATGAACTTGGTGGCGGTGGTGCCGTTTCCGGCCACCGAAAACTGCCCGGCAGTGCCGGCCGCAGCGCCGACGACGCCGTCGTTCTGGTCGGTGTTAGGGAAGGTGTTGTTGACCGAAGACACCGTCGGGTCGTCCGGCGCAGTGGGCTCGGCCGTGAAGTGGCAGGTCGGCGACTGCGCGTACGTCGTCGGGTCCATTCCGTCGGTGATCATCACCTGCCAGTCCACCGTCTGACCGTTGGTCAGCGAGGACACGAAGCTCGACGGCAGGGAGACGCTCGCGTACGTGCCGGAGGCCAGGTTGTCCGCGCTGGTGGCGGTGTACCTGGTGGAGGAGCCGTTGACCCAGTACTGGAAGGTGGCCTGCAGCTTGTCGCCGTTCGGATCGGTCACCTTCGCCTTGAGCGACGGCGGCGTCGAGGCGATGGTCTTGCCCATGTACGGACCCGGAGCTGTGGTCGAGCACGCGGCGTCATCCGCGCCTGCCACAGCCGACATGGTGTTCGCGGTCGGCGGGTTCGGCGGGTTGTTGAAGAAGATCTGCAGCGTCGGGTTGTGCGTGAACCGCTTGAACCCCAGGTCGTTCCACGAGGACTCATCCGAGTCCTCACTCAGCGTCACCGTGAACGTGGACGCGTGCGCCGCCGCCTCACTGCGGATCGCAGGGAGCACGTTGAAGCCCGCGGAAGGCTGGCTCTGGTTCGGGCAGTATTGCGGGTTGTAGGACGGGCCGACATTCGCCGAGGTCGAGTAGCTGTTGTAGCCGGGGCGGTTGCTCCAGTCCGTGCCCGAGCCCATGCCCTTGGACCAGTGCAGGTTCACCGTCGCCGACGCCGAGCACGAGGCCGAGTAGTAGTCCAGGGTGTCGACCTCGGCGCTGTTGATGTCCGCGCCCCAGATCGTCTTGGACAGGTTCCACTGGTAGACGGCATGCTCGTCACCGGTGTTGCATGCGCCCTCCGGCCAGCCGTTGTACCCGACTCCCAGGTAGCCGTTGTCCGCCAGACTGCTGGTGCTGTTGGTGAACGAGTCACCGGAGCAGCCCTGCTTGACCTCGTCGAACATTGGCGACCCGTAGCTGACCGGGTGCCAGTTCACCGACGGGTCCGCATAGACCGGCCACACCGTCGACTGGCTCGCCAGCATGCCCGCGTCCGGTATCAGCGTCACCGAACCCGAAGACACCCGGGTTCCCACGCGCGCCATACGAGCGGCCAGTCCTGGCTGCCCGGCCGTGGACGGGTCAGCCGCGACCTTGGCGCCACGCGGTGTGCGGGAGGCAGGAAGAACCATGTTGGAGTCCCACTGCATCGGAGTCGCCCCGTCGGCGATCACCTGCCCCGCGGTGTTGGTCAGCTGCAGTCCGCCGTCGGCCGCGGAGGAGAGGCGGCCGCCGTGCACGACCGTGCCCAGACGGAGCCCCTTTAGCGCGGGGTTCGCCGCGGCCTTCGCGGAGTGGATGACTAGAACATCGCTCAGACCGCCGTCCGGCGTGGCGGAAACCTCCAGGTCGACGCCGGGGAGTACCGACGGGTAGGTTGCCGTGGCCCCCTTGATCACCGGCGAGGGAAGCGCCGTTGGCCACGTCAACGAGAGCGAGGTACCGCCCGAGCGCGTCACCGCCAGCGGACCGGAACCACCACTGGAGAACTCGACCGACCCGTAAGCCGTCGCACCAGGAGCCCACATCCCGTCACTTCGCCGCGTCAGCTTCAAGTCCACCGGGACAAAGCCGCCGTCGCGTGCGACACGGACTGGCAGGGGGTTCGCCGACAGCAGGAACTTCCCCGAAGGCTCCGCCAGGACAGCCGTAGTAGGCGTCGTCAGCGAATCGACCGTCACCGCCGTCCCTGTGCGCCGGGCCTGAGCGGCGGCCTGGCTCATGTGCACCTGGTCCGCCGCCGTCAGACCAAAACCGCTCGGAAGCGGCGTCAGGCCCTTGTCCGAAGGCTTCCCTGCCGCCACCGGCTGGGTCGAACCACTCGACTCGCGTGTCTTGGAATTACTGGGAGTTGACGCGTGCGCGGGAACCAGACCCGCCGCGCTCACCCCCAACGTGACCAACGCGACCAGAGCCGCATGGCTCCGGCGACGCGCCACCTTGGTGCGCTGTCTCAACATTCCCTTGCTCTCTCTGAGGTTCCCCGGTCGAAGCCGGCTGCACCGAACTTAAAGGGATGCTCAAGACAGGCGCTAGATGACCATGTTCCGTAGCGGAGAAGGAATGTCATGGCCGGTCAGAACATGTACTGATGTGTCCAAATCATGAAGACGGTAAGGAGTGTTCGGCTCATGACTGCGCAGTGAAGGGCGCGGGGTAGCTTCATGCGGCCCCATGATCAAACCATCACAGTGCGGAGCGAGAAACACGTGAGACCACCAGGCCGCATACGCGCAGCAGCCACAGGCGGCTGGAGGGCGGGACTCAAACCCGTCGCCGCCGTCATCGTCACAGTCCTAGGTGCGAGCGTGCTCACGGCACCCGCGTTCGCCCAGGCAAGACCCATACCCGGGCTTCCCCACACGAAGCCCGTACCCGTCACCGCCGTAGCAACGCACTACCACCCGGCGCGCAGACTGGCGAGCCAGCAGATCCCCCGGCCCGCCTGGCCGACCGGAACCGCTTCGGTGAGCTTTCCCGCCCAGGCCGCCTCCGCCTCGGGCGCCCACACTGACTCCGCGCGTGTGAACTCAGGCAACACGGCTGCCCACCGGGCCGGCACCCTCCCGGTCTGGCTTAGCAGCACAGTGGGTGCGACCGACACGGTGTCGGTACTGCCCCAGTCCGCGGCACGCGCGGCCGGCATCAACGGCGTCCTGCTCACCCTCCGCGCGACCAAGCGTCATGCCTCACATGTCACCCTGGGTTACGGTAGCTTCGCCGATGCCTTCGGTGGGGACTGGGCCTCACGGCTGCGGCTGGTCGAACTGCCGGCCTGCGCCGTGACCACTCCCCAACTCCCGGCGTGTCGCATCCAGACGCCGCTGGCCAGCACCGACGCGGTGAAAAGCCAGCAGGTTTCGGCGAACATCGCCCTGCCCCCCGCTGCGGCGGGCGTCAAGCCCCCGTCTACCGGGGTGCACGCGGCCGCGACCATGGCGGGGGCGGCGGTTGCTGCGCCGATGGTGGTTCTTGCAGCGGACTCCTCCTCAGGCGGGGGCGGCGGCGATTTCACCGCCACCTCGCTCAAGCCGTCAGGTTCCTGGCAGGCTGGTGGCAGCTCCGATGCGTTCACCTGGTCCTACCCCATCAGCACCCCCAGCGTCCCCGGCGGGCTCGGGCCGAAGCTGTCCCTGGACTACGACTCGCAGTCGCTGGACGGGCTGACCTCGTCGACCAACAACCAGGCCTCAGTGGTGGGTGACGGGTTCTCCATGGCCGAGGGCTTCGTTGAGCGCTCCTACCAGTCCTGCCACCAGAACCCGGCGGGCGCCACCCAGACCTGGGACAACTGCTGGTCCTCGGACAATCAGCTGACCCTGTCGCTCAACGGGCAGACCACCACCCTGGTCAAGGACGACACCACCGGTGTCTACCACCCGGAGAACGACACCAACGAGAAGGTCAGCTACCTGACCGGTGCCTCCAACGGTGCACAGAACGGTGAGTACTGGCAGGTCACCACTGCCGACGGCACCCAGTACACCTTCGGCCTGAACAAGTTGCCGGGCTGGGCCGCCGGGGATGCGACCACTGACTCGGTGCTGACCGAACCGGTCTACTCGACCGCGTCCGGGCAGGGCTGCTACAACGCGACGTTCGCCAACTCCTGGTGCCAGGAGGCCTACCGGTGGATGCTCGACTACGTCAAGGACGCCCGTGGCGACACGATGTCCTACTTCTACACTCCGGACACCGCCTACTACGCCGCTGACCTGGGCAAAACCGCGACCACTCCTTACACTCGCGACGTCTCCCTGTCGAAGATCGAGTACGGTCAGCGCGATGGATCGGTGTACAGCACCAGCCCTGCCGGGCAGGTGCTGTTCACCTACAACGGCCGGTGCAACACCTCCTCCACCGGCTGCGCGACTTCGACACTGACAACCTCAACGGCCTCCAGCTGGCCGGACGTTCCCTATGACCAGTACTGCGCCAGCGGTGCCTCGTGCTCAGTCCAGTCTCCGACGTTCTGGTCGGAGAACGAGCTGACTGGCATCCAGACGCAGGCCTTGGTGGGGACGACGGAGACGAACGTCGACTCGTGGGCGATGACGTACTCATTCCCGGCGACGGGGGATTCGACGACGCCCTCGTTGTGGCTCTCGTCGATCATTCGCACAGGGCAGGACACCAGCGCCGGTGGTTCGACATCATCGATTCCGATGCCGCCGGTGACATTCTCGGGCACGCCGCTGGCGAACCGGGTGAACCTCTCCGATGGCTACCCGCCGATCACGCGTTACCGTCTGAACACGATCACCACCGAATCCGGTGAGGTGATCAGCGTTGGCTACTCCGCGCCGGCGTGCGGGACGTCGACGCCGAGCGACCCGAGTCAGAACACCACTCTGTGCTATCCGGACTACTGGACGCCGACCGGGCAGCAGAGCCCGGTCGAGGACTGGTTCAACAAGTACATCGTCACGGGTGTGACGGAGCAGGACCCGACCGGTGGCGGCGTCAACGACACGATCGCCACCACGTACACCCCGATCGGCAACCCGGCGTGGCATTACGACGACAACCCGCTCACCCCGTCCAACAACCGGACGTGGGACCAGTGGCGCGGTTTCCAGGGCATGAAGGTCACGACCGGTACCAGCCCTGACCCGGTCACCGAGACCGACAGCTACTACTTCCGTGGCATGGACGGCGACACGCTTCCCAACGGGGCCAAGCGCTCGGTCACCGTCACCGACACGCGCGGCGACCCTGCCGTCACCGACTCGAACCAGTACGCGGGCATGCCCTACGAGACGGTCGTCTACGACGGCTCGGGCAGCGGCAAGGTCGTCACCGACACCGTCAACGACCCGTGGACCTCGGCCGCGACGGCCAGTCACACCACCACGGTGTCCGGGCTTCCGGCGCAGCAGGCCTTCCACACCGGCACCGCCGACACCAAGGTCTACACGCCGCTCGCGTCCGGTGCCACGCGTGAGACCGAGACGGACTACACCCACGACTCCTATGGTCGCGTTACCAAGACCAACGACCTGGGCGACGTCTCCACCTCGGCCGACGACCTGTGCACCACCACCACGTACGACGACAACACCAGCGCCTGGATCCTCGACACCCCTGACGAGACCCAGACCGTCTCCGTCAACTGCCCGACCACGCCGACCCTCCCGGCCGACGCGGTCTCAGACACCCGCACGTACTACGACGGCTCCAGCACATTCGGCGCTGCGCCCACCGTGGGCGACGCCACCATGACCCAGGACGTGACCGCCTACACGGGGAGCACGCCGACCTGGACCACCATGGCGACGATCGCCACTCGGGACGAGTACGGCCGACCGACGTCCACCACCGATCCGGACGCGCGGAAGACCACCATCTCCTACACGCCTGCGACTGGCGCCGCGCCCACCAGCATCACGACGGTGGACCCGCTCGCACACGACACCGTCTCCAACTTCGACCCGCTTCGCGGTCTGCTCACGTCCACCACGGACGCCGGCGGCTACGTCACGTCCGCCCAGTACGACGCGCTCGGTCGCACGACCGCGGTCTTCAAGCCCGGCATCACCGCTGCGCTCAGCAAGTACAGCTACACGGTCTCCAACTCCGCCCCATCCGTGGTCACCACCTCGGCACTGAACAACGACGGCACCACGTACCGGGTCGCGGAAACCCTGTATGACGCGATGCTGCGCCAGAGGGAGACGCAGACGTCCACCGAGGACGGTGGCCGGGATGTGACCGACTCGGTCTACAACACGTTGGGACAGGTCGCGAAGACCACCGCGCCGTACTACACCACCGGTGCCCCTACCTCCACGCTCGTGCAGGCGCAGGATGGACAGGTACCGTCCGAGACCGGTTACAGCTACGACGGTGCCGGACGAAAGACCGCTGCCACCGCTTACGGACTCGGCACCCAGACCTGGCAGACCACCTACATCTACGGCGGCAACTTCACCACGACCGTTCCCCCGGCCGGGGGCACGGTTCAGACGGTGATCACCGACGCCCGAGGACACACCACCGACCTCTACCAGTACCACGCGGGCGTTCCGGCAGACCCGGTCAATGACCCGGCGTCCGATTACTCCGACACTCACTACACGTACACTCCGGCCGGGCAGCAGGCCGGGGAGACGGACGCTGCGGGAAACACCTGGACCTGGAGCTACAACCTCCTCGGTCAGCAGACCACCGCTACTGACCCTGATACGGGTAGCACCAGCAGTACCTATGACAACGCCGGACAACTCCTGTCGAGCACCAACGGCGACGGCGGTCAGACCAGCTACACCTACGACCTGGACGGTCGCAGGACCGCCGCCTACGACACGACCGGCGGAGCCGGCCAGAGCACCAGCGACGAGATCGGTGCCTGGACCTACGACACCCTGAAGAAGGGCTACCCCACCTCTACGATCTCCTACCAGAAGGGCACGACTAGCCCTTCCGAGACCAGCGCGGTGCTGGGCTACGACAGCTTCGCCGAGCCGGCTGCCACCAAGATCACGCTGGCGAACCTTCCCACCAATGAGGCAGCGCTAGCGCCGACCGGCGGCTACACCACCAGTTACGAGTACAACAGCGTCGGGAATCTGATCACGCAGCAAGACCCGGCCGCCGGCGGCCTGCCGTCGGAAAACATCGACTACGGCTACGACAACTACGGCCAGCAGACGAGTGTGACCGGTACCGGCGGAGCTTCTTGGGACTACGCCTCCGCGATCGGCTACGACGAGTTCGGCCATGTCGCCCAGTACACCATGGGCCCCTCCACCAACTGGGTCGACCTGACGCTCGCCTACGACCCTCAGACCAACGCCGTCACCGGTGCCCAGACCACGGACTCCACCAGCAAGACCGTGGTCGACAACACCACCTACACCTACGGCAACAATGCGGTCTCCAAGGGCGCCGGGCTGCTGACCTCCACCACCGATAGCCAGAACGGCGGTGGAGTCACCGACACCCAGTGCTTCACCTACACCGCCCAGCAGCAGCTGAGCCAGGCGTGGACCGCCACCGACAACTGCGCCGCCACCCCGGCTGTGGGCAGCAGCAGCACTGTCGGCGGTCCGAGTCCGTACTGGCAGTCGTGGACCTACACGGCCGACGGACAGCGCTCCACTCAAACCGACTACGACACCAGCGGCAACACCGCCAACGACACCACCACCACCTACAACTACCCCGCTGGCGGGTCCTCCACGGACCAGCCGCACACCCTGACCAGCACCACCGCGACCGGCCCGGCAGCCAGTGCCGACACTGCCAACTACACCTACGACGCCGCCGGGAACACCAGCAGCATCAGCGGCGGTGCCGCCGGTGAGCAGAGCATGGTCTGGAACGACCAAGGAAAGCTCGCCTCCGACACCACCGCTTCCGGCAGCACGACGTACCTGTACGCCACCAGCGGCAACCTGATCCTGCGGACCGATCCGGGCAATGCCACCTTGTTCCTCGGCGACACACAGATCGTCGAGACCTTGACCGGCAGCGCCCTGACCGCCACCCGCTACTACACCGCCAATGGCACCGTCATCGCGGAGCGCTCCAACACCGGTGACGTTCAGTACCTGATCCCCAACCGCCAGGGCACAGACACACTCGCCATCGACTCGACCACACAGGCAACCACCCGCCGCCAGTACACGCCGTTCGGCCAGACTCGCGGTACTGCCCCCACAACATGGCCGGGCGACGACGGATACGTCGGCGGCACAACCGACCCCGCCACGAATCTGGAGAACCTCGGGGCCCGCGAATACGACCCCGCCGACGGCCGATTCATCTCCGCTGACCCCATCCTGGAGACCACAGGCCCCACCCAGCTGTCGGGCTACGACTACTCCGGCAACGATCCTGTGACAGGTAGCGATCCAGCAGGCCTGATGTACTACGAGGACGGCATCGGTGCCGGCTCTGCTCAGGCCCTGGAACACCAGTTGGCGGAGATCGCTGCAGCAGCGAAAGCTGCTGCAGCACCCCCTGTCTACGTGCGGATCAGCCCCACCGTCTTCGTGCAGGACGACGGATCCGGCCTGGTGGCTCACCTCCAGAAGCTCTGGACCATCCAGTACAAGAAGGACTTCGGCTGGCTGGAAGGAGGCCCGCGGAACCTCACTCCTCTCGACGATGCCGATATCTGGAACGGCATATGCGACTCGAATGCGGGCCTTTGTGACAGCACGATCAAGGCCATCCTTCAGAATCAGCACTTCAGAACGGCGGGGATGGAAACCGGTTCACCGGGAGCTGGCGATTCAACGCTGCTGTTCGGGACATGCGGGTTCACCGGCGGTTGCAACGGGCAGTCTCACGGCATCGCCCTCACGCCCGTCGGGCGGCTGTCTGTAGCAGGGCAGACGTTCGAGATAACCGCCGGCGAGTGCATGAATAGTTTCTCCCCGGACACCAGAGTTCTCATGGCGGACGGGAAATCCAAGCCGATCGCCTCCATCGAGGTCGGTGACCGGGTGAAGTCCGCCGACCCGACGACAGGAAAGCCGCAGGGAAGTCGAACGGTCCAGGCCGTTCTCATCCATGACGACAGCAATCTCCTCACGGTGGAAACCCGCGATGCGCACGGCAGGGTGGCAGCTCTGAAGACCACAACGGAGCACCCGTTCTGGGACCCGACGGAGCACCTGTGGGTCGACGCCGGCCAACTCCAGGCCGGTGAAAGCCTGGAGGCGTCGTCGCCCGGTCAGGTAACCGTGGTTTCGGTTCATGCCACGCCCGGGTCCGCCGATCGTTTCAACCTCACCGTTGCCCAGTTGCACACGTACTACGTCGAGGCCGGGTCCGTTTATGTGCTCGTCCACAACGCCAAGTGCAAGAACGGGGCGGCGCCCCCCGGTGAGATGACGCTGTACCGATTCCGCAGCGGGCCGG
Source organism: Streptacidiphilus sp. MAP5-3 (assembly GCF_041262505.1). Lineage (NCBI taxonomy): Bacteria > Bacillati > Actinomycetota > Actinomycetes > Kitasatosporales > Streptomycetaceae > Streptacidiphilus > Streptacidiphilus sp. MAP5-3. Next base: position 327,046 of record NZ_JBGCCL010000004.1, on the reverse strand, counting down.
AGACGACGGATGCGCTGCAGGAAAACGCTGCCGCTGCTGCTGCTACCGCGGACGGCGCGTCCGAGGCGGGTGCCAACTTCCCGTTCGGTATCTCGGTGTCGAGCGGACTGCCTTCCGGGTTTAAAGCGAGTGGCGACTACCGTGTCACCACGGTGCAGGAGCTGCTCGACGCCGGATTTACGGTGATCAAGACCGGAAAGAACGGCTCCCATTACACGGTCGGCCTACCTGACCCGGTGACCGACGAAACCACGGATATGCTGAACGAGATATTCGGCGAGCCGATGTCGAAGTAGGAAGGGGTTATTTGTGGATCCCGATGAAAAGACCGAACTGGCCCGATCGATCTCCGACCGGCTCACCCCGCTCAAGGAGCGGGTGGAGTGCGCTCGACGGCTGGCGCTCATGGACCCCGAACAGGCCCTGAAGTCAGTGATCGAGGTCACCGAGAATGACGAGGAGGAACCGGAGACGCTCAGGGCAATGGGGAGGCAGTTGGCCCTCATTGCTGAAACTCACCGCTATCCCAGCGAGTTCGAGACTCGTGATGTCGCGGACATAGCCTACGAGGCGTACTGCAACCCCCGCGATTGACGCTGGTGCGCGAGGGTGTCCAGAAGAGGACACCCTCGCGCGAGCAGCAGGACCAAGGCGAGCCGCGCGTGCTGCCGATCTTGAAACAGCCGTGGGTTCCGAAGCGAGCCGTGACGGCGTACGGAGCCCGGATCCACTGAGCATTGAGGGGTCTTGGAGAGGGCAGAGCCCCAGAGTTCCGCAGATGTCCGGTGCTCGCCTGGAAGACGCCTTCGCGCCGCTGGTGGTATGTGGTGGCATAGCATCAACTGGCCTCACATGCCTCTTGAGTCGTGGGGGGCCACGCGTGTTGGTCTCGTTCTGCATTCGAGATCCCTGGAACTCGCTCGCTTTCATCGGCGGCAAGCCCCACCCTGGGGAGCACCTCACGGTGACCGCGGCGCGGGAGGTCGAAGAGGAGACCGGGCTTCTCGTCGCACCAAGCGACGTGCAGCTCCTGGCCATGGTGGTGGACGAGCGCGGCGAACTGCCGCGCGCCACCGTCGTTGCTTACGTCAGCCGCTTCACCGGCACCCCGCAGGCGAAGGAGCCGCATCTGATCGAAAGTTGGGACTGGCACCCGATCGGAGCGCTGCCCTCCCCGCTGTTCCAGCCCAGCCTCGACGCGCTCGCCACCGCCTTCCCCCACGCTTACCAGTCCACGAACGCCGCGCACGCGTACCCGCTCGCCTCCCGGGCTGCCCTGATGCAGACCGCTCGGCAAGACAGGCAGGAATACCCGTCTGCGGGTCGGGCACCGCGCGAAGGCGGCTGCCAGTGTGGCCGCCTCCGCTACCTGGCCACCGGAAGTCCCGACTGGCCGCACAGCTGCTCATGTCGACATTGCCGTCACCTGTCGGGCGCGACGGAGATGACGTGGGTCAGTTTCGAACTGTCGGAGTTCGCCTGGACTGGCCCCGGTGGCGAGCCGGCCTGGCACGCCACGTGGTCCGACTCCAGGCGCGGACGCTGCCTCGATTGCGGAAGCCAGGTCTGCGCCCTCGACGACGGCGCGACGAGCATCGCGGTCACCCTCACCTCTCTCGACGACCCGAACGAACTCATGCCCGTGCACCAGTCCTTCCGCGACGATGCCCTGCTGTGGCGCGAGCCTCTCCCCACGGTGCCCGAGACATGAGCCCCACGACGCCGGCACAGCAGCCGGACCCAACCGCAGCAGCCCCCATCCGAGGTACGGCGGACGGACCATCGGTGATCCGGGGCTGGACGACCGTCACGTCACGAGAACTCCACCCTGGACGGATCAGCCTGCACCGGGACGAAGTCGTGCGCCCCAACGGCACCGCGGGCTCCTACAAGTACATCGAGCTGCCCGATGGAGTGCGCATCGCCGCGCTCGACGACGAACACTGCATCGCCCTGCTAGAAGAGGACGTCTACGTATGCGGCCATCGCCTCCTCATGCTGCCCGGCGGCGGTTGCGAGAAGGGCGAAGCGCCCGAACAGGCAGCGGAGCGAGAACTCGCCGAGGAAGCCGGCATCACCGCCGGCAGAATCCAACTACTCACACATATGCGGCGCATGCCCGCCAATGCCCGGACCACTGAACACCTCTACCTGGCCCGAGACCTCCACCTCGGCGCTCCCGACCGCGAGGCCAGCGAAGAGGACATGACCCTGCACTGGACGCCCCTCGAAGAAGCCGTTGCCATGTGCGGGGACGGACGGATCGCCGAGGCCGGCACCCTCGCCGCAATCCTGCTCACCGCCCAGCTTCTCTCCCGTGAGCGAGAGCCGCAGCCAACCGACACCAGGGCGGAGCGACGCAGTGGATGAAAGCGCAGCCCGGCACCAGCCAGGAAGTGTGCGCACAGAAAGTCGCGATGCCCCACTCAGCATCAGGTCCGCGCGGGCGCAGGAGACCGGGCAGCCCACCGTCCCGAGCGGGCAGCACGAACGCGACCCTGCCTGCACCTGCGTGCAACCGGCTCGCGAGCCATCGGACGAACTGGCGGACACGGCGGAGCAGCTTATGACCAGCACAACCACCGGGCAGCACATCGAGGAGACGATCCGGCGCTACCTGGACCGCCACCCATCCGACCGCGAAAAGCTGGATCCGGTCCTCGCTCTCATCCAGGGCGGGATCGACCTCGGCGACCGGAACGACCCGCGTCAACACGCCACCGCGGGAGCCGTTTTGTTCAATCGGGAGGGCAAGATCCTCCTGGTCCACCACAAAGGACTGGACATGTGGGTGCAACCGGGCGGTCACGTCGAGCACCACGACAGCCAGCTCACGGACGCAGCTCTGCGCGAGCTGACCGAGGAAACCGGCATCACCCGCGACCTGGTCAGGCCCCTACTCAACAGTCCCGTGCAGATCGACACCGGAAACTATCCGGCCGCTCCTGGCCACCCGGCACACCTGCACGTCGATTTCCGCTACGCGTTCGTCACGGACGCCGACGTGACGAAGCTCCAGGCGGAGGAGATCGCGGACGCCCGCTGGTACGACCTGGACGACCCTGAGGTGGCGAGGGCGGGCCTGACCAACTTCACCGCTCTCCTCCACACCATCGACACCGACCACTGACCAGCCCCTTCGGCCGGGCCGCCCGACTGCCCGGCGCCATCTGATCGAGATCGGAGCGGACTTGAGCCAGGACACCACCGCCGCAGACAGCCCCGACATCCAAGAGGAGGTGGACGAGGCGCTGACGTTCGTGCTGCAGGGAGAGGACCGTGTGGGCAACGCCCGGTCGATGACCACGGCTGGCATGGCCCGCCGCCTTCCGGCGCTCGTGCGCGAAGCCCTGTCGCTGGCCTGGCAGGTGGATCGCCGGTCCGTGGTCGCGCTACTGCTGTGCCAGCTCGTCTCCGCGATCTCGGCGGCCTTCGGGCTGCTGGCGACGAACCAGACCATCACCGCGCTCATCGCCTCCGGACACATCACCCAGCGGCTGCGCCAGGCCATGCCCGCTGTGGCAGTGCTCGCGGCGATGGCCGGACTGCGCGCGCTGCTGGGCATCGCGATCAACTCGCTGTCGAACCGCATCTCTCCAGCGGTAACCCGTCGAGCCCAGTTCATGCAGCTCGAAGCTGCCACGAGCGCTGAGCTTGCCGCTTACGACCACCCCGGCTTCAACGACCGCTGGGACCTGGCGGACCAAGGCGCGAGCGTCGCAGCCGACATGATCGGCCAGTCCCAGAACCTCATCGCATCGGGCGCGTCGCTGGTCGCGGCGGCGGTGGTCCTGGCAGTCATCCACCCACTGCTGCTGCCGCTGACCGTGATCGCGGCGATCCCGCAGGGCTTCGCGGCCGTCCGCGCGGCGCGCGTCTCCTACGAGTCGATGATCGATACCCGGGTCCAGCGGCGGGTGATGAACCTGCTGCGCTGGTACCTCGGCGACAAGTGGCAGGCTGACCAGGTCCGCTCCGACAGCATCGCACCCTTCCTGCTGACCAAGTACAGCGCCGCCTCCACAGACGTGGAACGACGGACCAACCTCGCGGTCTGGCGGTCGGCGAGGATCAGCCTCCTGGGCTCACTCGCGTCCGGGCTGACCTCCGGTGCCGTATGGCTGGCCCTCGCACTGCTGCTGTCGGACGGTCAGATTGGCGTCGCCAGCGCCGGCACCGCTGTGTTCGCACTCCAGCAGGCATCCCACGGCCTGCAAGGCATCGTCGGGTACGGGGCCCAGATCTTCCGCGACGGCCTCTACTTCGACCACTGGTCGAACTTCGTCACCGAAGCGTCCGGCATGCGCATGAACCGCGGAAGCCGCACCCCGCAGGCCCCGAAAGTGGTGTCGGCGAGGAAGGTGTCATTCACCTACCCCACCTCGGACAAGGAGACGCTGCACGAGGTGTCACTGGAGATCAGGGCCGGTGAGATCGTCGCGCTGATCGGCGAGAACGGCTCGGGCAAGTCCACCCTGATGCGCTTGCTGTGCGGGCTGAACCTGCCCACCGCCGGAGTAGTGGAGTGGGACGGTGTGGACACGCGCGAGATGGACCCCAACGCGCTGTGGCAGTACGTCGCCGTGGTGCCACAGAACTTCGCTCGCTGGCCGCTCTCCGCGCGGGAAAACATCAACCTCGGGCAGCCGCACGACGACGGCGACGCCTCGGTGTGGCGCGCCGCCCGCGCTTCCGGGGCGGATGAGGTCATCAACTCCCTGCGGTCCGGTATGAATACGCTGCTGGCCCGCGAGTTCTTCGGCGGGGTCGCCCTCTCCCCGGGACAATGGCAACGCCTCGCGGTTGCGAGGTCTCTACACGTCAAGTCGGGTCTGCTGGTCCTGGACGAGCCGACCTCCGACCTCGACCCGAAGGCCGAGCACCGGATCTTCACCGGCCTGCGCGAGTCTGCCGGGGACCGGCCGGTCATCCTGGTCACCCACAACTTGGCCAACGCCTCCGTGGCGGACCGGATCGTCTGCATGCAGGACGGGCGCATCGCCGAGCAGGGCCGTTTTTCTGACCTCGTTGAGCGTCCTGATGGGATTTTCGCGCGACTTTGGGCACTTCAGAACGATAGGAACATCCCGGGACCGAGGTACCGGGCCGAGTGAGCCACGGCAGGTAGCCCGGCCCTAGACGGGACAGGCCGCACTCCTGCACGCCGTGCAACTTGCACAGCAACCGGCGTCCCCCCAAGACCGGCGCCACCGCTGCACCGGGCGCACGCCGGCCCGAAGCTCTTGGACAACCTCCCCGTTGGAGGTGGCCGGCGGCGAACCCTCGGCAGCCTCCGACGAGATCACGCCTTGAAGGTCAGTAACGCTCGTACCTCGGAGGCCGATCCGAGTGCGGGGTGGCCCGCACTGTATTCCGGGCCACCCCCAACCGCTGGGGGTGGAACGGACGGTTCGGAGCTGCGCGACAACTGGAACAGGACGCGGGCTACCTCCGCGTGTGCGGAGCGAACGTCCTCATGGACCTGGACGAAGCTGGGAACGTCGGGCTACCTCCGCATGCGCAGAGCCGACCGATCCCCGGGCATCTCCACGAGCGCGTGGGACGGGCTACCTCCGTGTGTGTGGAGCGGACAGCGGCGCGTACTTCGAGAGCGCGAAGGACGACGGGCGACCTCCGCGGGTGCGGAGCGGACCACACCTAGGTCTCCCCGCGCCGTGGGACGTTCGGGCTACCTCCGCCTGTGCGGAGCGGACCAGTCCGACGAGATCAGCTTGCTCCTCACCGACGGGCAACCTCCGCGGGTGCGGAGCAAACAACGGGTCGGCGAACGCTAACGACTACGACGGCGGGCGACCTTCGCGTGTGCGGAGCGGATGTCCAACCACGGGTTCGACGCCGGGGCGCCCACGGGCTACCTTCGCATGTGCGGAGCGGACATCCCCGCCCGGGTGCCGATCTTGATGAGGTACGGGTTACCTCCGTTTGTGCGAAGCGGACCTGGTGGTGATCGGCTGGGGCAGCGGGCGACCTCCGCGTGTGCGGAGCGAATTTCGCTGTGCCGAAGACGTTTCGCGCCTGTTCCGGGTCACCTCCGCATGTGCAGAGCGCACTGCTCGAAGGTGGCCACGACCTGGACCTCCCACGGGCTACCGCCGCGTGTGCGGAGCGGACCTGATCCCTCCGTCGGTCCAGGACGCCTGGTCCGGGCTACCTCCGCATTCGCGGAGCGGACCTTTCCGCCGCCGCGTACGCCTCGCCGTACGCCGGGCTACCTCTGCGGGCGCGGAACAGACCTCAGCGGAGCGGCGATCCAGATCCGCGACTCCGGGCGACCTCCGCGGGCGCGGAGCGGACCGGCAAGTGGCGCTCGGCCGGCAGGTCGCCGTCGGGCTACCTCCGCGTGTGCGAAGCGGACATGATCGAGTCGAGTAGGGCGATGTACTGCTCCGGGTTACTTCCGCGCGTGCGAAGTGGACGCCCCCGGTCCACACGCACCGGTCGCACATGACGGGTTGCCTCCCCGTGTGCGGAGCGGACGACGGCGACGAACGTGTCCCTGGTGCCGTTGACGGGCGACCTCCGCAGGCGCGGAGCACACGGGTCACAGTCCGCCACGCGCTCGTAGGCAACCGGGCTACCTCCGCATGTGCGGAGCAGACCCGCTCGCCCGGCTTCGCCCGCCGCTACGGCGGGCAACCTCCGCGGGTGCGGAGCAGACCGTTCCCGACTGGAGACGGCCCCCCTTGAACAACGGGCAACCTCCGCGGGTGCGGAGCAGACCCTTCGCTACCTGTGGAGATGGGGAGCTTTGCCATTTTGTTATCAATGATCGGTGGGTGGTGGTGAGTTTATCGGTGTGGCCTGGCAGCGCTCTTAGCGTTCGCGGATGAGGCCGTCGTCGGGGTGGAGGTGGATGCGGTGGCCGGATGGTGCGGTCCACGGTGTATTGGCGGGGCCGTGGGGGGTGAGGGCGATGTCCCGTAGGGCTGGGGTGTTGGCCCAGGGGGTGGGCGGGTTGGTGTCGGGGCCGCGTCCGCGTGTCCAGTCGGCGTGTACCTGGATGGTGGACGCGATGATGCTGCGGGTTTGGTCGCGGTCCGGGCGTGCCGGTAGTGGCTCGGGGCCGGTGGCGGTGTTGTAGACCAGGCCGTCGGGGGTGGGGTGGACGGGTAGGACACGGATGGTGTCCGCGCCGAGCCGTGTGGAGGCGAGGTCGGGGTCGGTGAGGTCGGTCAGCGGGTGCAGGTCCTTCACGCGTTGGGGCGGGGGAATCATGGCCATGTCGGCGACGGCGGACATGGCCTGTTCGGTGGCTAGGCGCCAGCTGTCGTCCGCTTGGAGGATGGCCTGCTCGAAGGCGGCTCCGTAGACCTCCTCAATGAGCTGGGTTACATCGCCGGGGATCGCGATCGGCCCGGTGAGTCGGGCGAGTTGGTCACGGGTGCGGCGTAGCAGGGATGCGTCGTAGACCTCGCCCCATTCGCGGGGCGGAAGCGCGCCGGTGGGTGTGAGGACGTGGAGCACCGGTTCCCGCGCCCACGCCGGGCGGTGGGGGCGGGAATGGCGATGGCAGCGGCCGACCCGTTGCAAAGGCAGCGCGATGGGCGCGAGGTCGGACAGGAGAACGTCGAAGTCCACGTCCAGGGACTGTTCGATGACCTGGGTGGCCACGACGACGAACGGGAATGCGGGCCGGGGTTGGGGGTTGGCGGGGTCGGGTCCGCAACCCGCCCACTGTTCAACCAGGTTGGTGATCTGGTCGCGCTGCCAGGCTGGCATGCGAGCGTGCAGCAGTACCGTCCGCACGCAGGGGTAGGCAGCCTGGATCGCGCGGCGGGTGGCCTGGGCGGTGGCGACGGTGTTGCACACCACTGCCGCGCAACCATCCCCGCTGTCCGCGAGGGGCTGCAGTGCCGTGACGATCTGCTGGGTGCGCCCGCGCTGGTCGCGGTGCGGGAGGGTGTTGACGGTGATGTCGCGGGCACGGCTGGTCGGCAGCACCGGGCTGGCCGTCACCTCGCCCGTGGTTGCGGAGACGTGCGTCCAGCCCGGATAGGCGGGTACCACGCTGCTCGGCGCGGTGTGGCCCGCGCCGCGCCGGTACGCGTCCGTCAACTGCCTTGCGGTGCGTCCGGCCAGCGTTGCTGAGAGCACCACGACGGGGATGCGCAGGTGCCCGCACCACTCCAGCAGGCGGCATGTCAGGGCGTGCCCGTAGGCGTCGTACGAGTGGGCCTCATCCACGATCAGGGTTTTGCCCGACAGGCCCAGCCAGCGAAGGACGTTGAAGCGGAGAGGCAGCGCTGCCATCGCGGCCTGGTCCCACGTGCCGACCGCGACCCCGGCGATCAGGCCCCGGTGTCGGCCCCGCAGCCACTCCGTGGCCTCCGTCGACACGCACCCGTCCGCGACGATCTCGTCCTGCTCCGGGTCGTAGTCCGCGGTCAGCCAGGCCATGGAGTGCAGGAGCGTGACAGGCGTCGCCGTGACAGCCTGCCGGGCGGTGAACGCTTCGACGCGCCGCCACATCGCCGTCGTGGTCGCCATCGTCGGCAGCAGTACCGCCAACCCTGGCGCGCCTGATACTTGGCCGAGCAGCCGCGCGGCCAAAAGCGCGGACTCGGTCTTGCCGTCGCCGGTCGGGGCCGTCACCAGTACCATCCCCGGCCCGTCCACGAGCTCCGGCAGTCGGCTGGAGATGTCCGCCTGGAGGGCGTGCGGTTTCCGGATGTGGGGGAACAATTCCGCGAACGTCGCGGCGCTGCGCCAGCGCGGTGTGACCAGGCCGGCGTGCTCCACGATCCACCGCGCGCGCCGGCGAAGCTCCGCCGCGTGCCGGACAATGTCCCTGTCCCACATGGCCAGGCGGCCCGCGATCTGCCTGGTGTTGGACGCGAGCCAGTCCGCCAGCACGATCAGCCCCGTCACCTCCAAGCAGGCACCCGGCGGCGCGAGTTGCTGAGGCGCAGCCGGGCTTCCGCACACTTCCCAAACCGCCCGGACGTGCGCGCGCCGCTGGCCTACCCACCCCTGCGCCGCGCCCAAAGCTGGGACAGTGCCTGCCGGGTCCTTCGCCTCCACCGGGCACAACGCCACCCCGTACGTGCCGTGGTGACCGCCGAGGATCTGGGCGACCTGGTGCGCGACGGACCGCAACGGCCGATCATGCGAGGGATACCCGAGCTCGGCCAGCAGTTGAGGCAGCAGTAGATGCGAGGCGCGTTCGTGCCGAGGACCACCCTCGTGCATCCAGCCAGTCGCAGCCTCGAACCCCACTTCGCGCAGCAGGCCCACGTCCGCGCCCGCTGCGCTGGCTTGGAACGGAGGGGTGCACTTTCCCGTGTCGTGCAGCCCGGCCCAGAACATCACCAGCTGCCGTGCCAGCTGCTCGTCGACCGCCCAGCCTTCGGCGATTGTCCGCCGCTGCCCCGGCGACAGGTACACATCCCACAACGCGCCCGCGATCATCGCGGTATCCACCAGGTGACAGATCAGGGGATAAGGGCCAACAAGTCCCCTGAGCTTGCCCCACACACGGGGGTCCAATGCGTTGGACACAGAACTCCTCAAGGATTGGGTGCAGAAGAATGCTCCGCGTGCCGAGCCAATCGCCGACTTTCCTGCGCGGCGTACTGCGCCGCTGGGGTTACCTCCGCGGGTGCGGAGCCGATTCCTGTGCGGTGCCGTTCGTCTTGCGACGGTTCGGGTCCGACCGTCGCCTGGGGAGCCGACCAGTACTACGGGTCACCTCCGCGCGTGCGGAGCCGATTCCTTGCTGACCTCCGGGCTCGCGAGCAGGGCCGGGTCACCTCCGCGCGTGCGGAGCCGATTTCTGCAGGCTGTTGCTCAAGGCGACGCCGACCGGGTCACCTCCGCGCGTGCGGAGCCGATGCGGAGAACCGCTCGTCTTGAGTACGCAGGACCGGGTCACCTCCGCGCGTTCGGAGCCGATGCTGATCTGCTGGACCCCTCTGGGACGGCCACTGGGTCACCTCTGCGCGTGCGGAGCCGATTACCCGTTAAGGACGTCATCGGCTCCGGGGTTCGGGTCACCTCCGCGCGTGCGGAGCCGATGCTTCCTGACCTGGGGTGTTGTTGGTAGTTTGCCAAGTCGTGATCTAGGCGGGTGCGATGGACAGCAGGCCTGCGCCGTATGCGCGTCCTTGGCCGATGCCTCCCAGCAGGGCTGTCCGTAGCGCGGTGGTGTCGGTGACGGTGGCGATGCCTTCGAAGCGGGTCAGGGAGTGCTGGAGCCGTCCTGTATCGCGGTAGCCGATGGCGGGGGTCTGTGGGGTGTCGATGACGAGTTGCACGTCCAGGCCTGCTCGCTGTGCCTGCCGTTCCCACCAGGCGATGGCCGGTTCCCCGCTGATGGGGACGCGGCGGCCCCGGCGCCGCTGGCCGGACCGCGGGTGGCCTTCGGGGTACCGCTCCTCGTTGAGGACGGAGCGGGTCGGGGCGACGTCGATCCGGTAGCGCAGGGTGCGGCCGTCGGCGACCCAGTCGAGGACGGGGGTGAGGTCGCGGGTGTCGGCTGGGCGGGTCAGGTAGTCGTCAGGGAGGCGGCTGGTATCCGGGGCCAGCACGGACTGCACGAGGATCGTCGTGTCGGTCTGGCTCCGCTCGACGCGGTGCAGCACGCCGAGGGCGGAGCGTGCCTGTTCGCCGTGGCGCAGGACGTCGGGGTAGAAGTCCATGAGTCGCTGGTGCATGGCCTGGGCGTCCCGCAGGTCCCGCATTGCCTCGCGGGAGCGGGGGTTGATGCACAGGCGGGCAAGGTGAGCGGTGGCCGTGGCGGTGGTGGTCATCGTCTCTCCAGGGGTGGAGTCGGGCTTGTGAGGGGTGGCCCCCCGCGAGGGGCGGGGGCGGGCAGCAGGTGTCAGGCGGTGACGCGGAGCCGGTCCCGGTAGGCGGTGATCTCGGTCAGGTAGTGGGTGCCGTAGCCCGCGCACAGCTCGGCCGGGAGGGCGCGTTGTTCCTCCCAGAGGGCGCGGCTGCCGAAGTTCCGCGAGCGGTCTGGGGCGGGTACGTCCTCGACCACCCGTGAGGGCGGCATGCCCGAGCCGGGTTCTGCCTCGTGGATGAACCCGACCTGCACCACCTCGGCCTGTTGGTCAGGGGTGCGGTGGAGCGGGACGAGGTCGAGTGCGGCGACGGGGTCGGGGTGGGTGGTGATCAGCAGTGGGGCGGACGGCGGGCAGGACCTGCGTCCCAGGTAGGGGTGCCAGACGGGGGAGCGCAAGGCTTGCGCGGCGAGGGCGATGGTGGTGTCGGGGCCGGTCACCGCGACGGTGAACGCCGCGTCGGACAGGTACCACCGGTGCGACACCAGCGTGGCGGTGGCCTCCTTGCGCCGCTTGCCCTCGGCCGTGATGACTGTGCGCTCGCGCGGGTAGCCGCCGCCCACGGTGTGGTAGTCGCGCAGTTGGCGGCCTGGCCGGTCCACGCGCACGGTGTAGGCCAGTTCGGCGAGGTCGTCGACGGGTTGGTCCCGGTCCCGGCCGAGGGCGCAGGCGAGCAGGCCGGTGAGGGCGGACCGGGTGGGGTGTGGGTGCGTCAGCCGGGTGGAGAACTGGGACGGGGCACCCCAGGACTGGATGGGGCTTGCCAGGTGGAGGAGGAGTCCGCCCATCAGATCGTCGCCTTGGCCAGCGAGTCGGTCAGCCGCGACGTCAGCCCACCGAGGCCTTCTGTGCGTTCGCCGAGGTGGTCGGTCTCGACGGTGGTGATGTTGGTGTGTGCCGCGAAGGCGATGGGCTCGGTGCCGTAGAACGCGTTGGTGGCCTCTACGTGGCGGTCGAATGCGGTGATGCTGGGTTCGAGCCAGCCGGACCCGTTAGGGGCTGTGACGGGCTTCTCGAACGCGTCGCACAGGTTGACCGGCGTGTCCGTGCGCAGCACGGCGTAGACGAGGGCCGGTGCGGTGAACGGTGCGGTGCCGTTCTTGCGTGCCGTGGGCGTGGTGGTGGCGAACGCCCGCGCGAACTGAACTGCGAGCTGCTGTGCGGCCTCAGCGTCCTGGTCCAGGTTCCGGGTCAGCTCGGGCAGGTTGACGCTCGCAAACCGGTAGAACGTGCCGGAGGTCAGCTGCACGGTGCCCATGTGCGCCGAGCCCGACTCGTCCTGTTGCCCGTGGGTGATGTCGTCGACGGCCGTGAAGAAATCGCTCTGCACGGCTGTCGCGTGCGTGGTGACCTGGTGGGCGACCTGGATGGCACCGTCGACCAGGCTGCCGGGCTCGTTGGCGAGCATCCGGCCGAATGCCGCGATCGAGCTGGTGCGTCCCCGCAGGATCTCCAGCACGGCCTGGCCGGCAGCCTTGTTGAGCTTCTCCTGCGCCTTCTTCTCCTCCGCTGCCGTGGTCGCGACTTCGATCAGCGCACGGTGCTCCACGGCTAGGTCCGCCAGCGCGCCTACAGCGGACTTCGGCACGAGGAGCATGCTGTTCGTGTCGTTGGTCTTGGCCTCGATCTTCACGCCGTCGACCCCGCAGGCCAGCACGATCATCCGCCCGGCGCGGTCCGTCCATCCGGCGTCGGGGATGCGGCGTTGCAGCTCCGCCGATACGACCTCCGGCAGGCGGCGGGTGCGGATCGCCTGCTCGCCCAGCCGGGACTCCACGGCCACGCGGTTGTGGCGCTTGGTGGACTGCGACGACACCCGCCCGCGCGTCACCCCGCCGAACGTGGCGGACTTGGGGGTGTTGAGGTCGTCACGGTTCAGGCAGGACAGCGGGTAGGACTGGATCACGCTCAGGTCCAGGTACAGGCTCATGGTCAGTTCTCCTTGGAGGGTTCGGTGGTGGTCTGGTAGTAGCTGCGCATCCAGGCGCGGGCGGTGTCCTCGGGCCAGCGGTCCCACCGGATGAGGTCGTGCAGCAGTGTCGGCCAGGTGACGGGCACGTCCTGGCCGCGCAGGAACCGCACCAGCGCGGCGGTCTGCGCCTCGATGCCTGCCGTGTCCTGGCGGGCCAGCAGCGACAAGCGGTCTTGCGCGGTCTTGGCCTGCATCACCTTCGTGTCGACGGCACGGTTCAACGACCAGCCGAGGTTGCGCCACCCGTCGGCGGGGTCCGGGCGAGTCAACTGCCGTGGCGGGGCGGCCTCTTCGCCCAGGCGCGGGTTCGGGGCTTGCTCCGCGTAGAGGGCGGCCACCAGCAGGTGGGCCCGTTCGCTCGCGTGGGATGCCTGCCGGGGGATGCGAGCCAGCACGTACTCGTACGCCCGGTACGGACGGGCAAGGTCCGTCAGGGCCGACCGGATAGCGGCCCGGCCGCCGGGGTCGCCGCACTTCTGGTGCACGTGCAGCACGAACCCGCGCTGCACGGCCAGCCGGTCAACGACCGCGCTGGCAGGAGGGGACTCAGTAGACATGTCTCTCCAGCTAGAGGGGGGATGGGCGTCCTTGGCGGGCAGAGCTGGTGGCCCGCGCCACCCAGTGGGCGTGCGGGGCAGGGCCGCTCTGCGGGCGCGGAGCGCCTCTGTGTTGTGCGGTGCTGTCACGCCTTCGCCGGCTGCTTGCTGGCCTTGGGCAGGGCGAGCATGACGGCGCGGGCCAACTCGACGGCGTGCATGCCGCGTGTGGTGGACGCGGTCTCGGCGGTCGTGGCGTCGTAGACGGCGGTGGCGATGCGCTGGAACCGGGGCCGGGGCCGTTCGGCACCAGTGGCGTTGACCACGGCCCAGAACTCGGCCTCGGCCTGCGCCCAGTACAGGGACGTCGCGGGTTCGGTCCACGGGCAGTCGGTGGAGGCGTTGGTGGCCTCGCGCCACGCCTGGCGCAGCGCCGACCGCATGCGGGCGGCGACCGCTTCGGCGTGGGCACGGGCGGTACTGATCACCGCCGCGCCGTCGGGGTCGGTCTCTTCCAAATGCCCGAGGACCGGCGGTGTGGTGGCGCTATACCAGGCGGTGTTGTTGACCTGGCCGTCCTGGTCCAGGCCCAGCGCACGGACCCGCAGGCGCGCGGTCGTCTCGGTAGGCAGGTCCGCGATCGCCTGGAACGCGGCGGGGCGGCGGGCGGGGTTCACGCCGGGCCTGGTCTTGAGGAGGAGGGCGTCGAGGTCGCGCCAGAACGCACGGCTGATGCTGGCGCGGACTGGTCCGTTCTCCTGCCGGTAGATCAGGTAGGGGTCCTCGGCGTCGGGGATGGTGCCCTGCCAGCCCCACGTGATCCAGGTGTCGGTGACGGCGCTCATGTCCTTGTTGGGCTGGAGCAGGATGCCGTGGGCGTAGCGGGCGGTGAGGAGGCTGACGATGCCGGTCGGCGCGGCGGGTCGCATCGGGTCGGGCAGCTGGTCGGTCTCCCACGGGGCCAGGTCGGGGCCGGGGTTGGTGGGCCAGGTGTCGGGGGCGGGGATGGCGATGGCGAGGGTCTCGAACAGGTTGCTGCCGAGGGGGAACCAGCTGACGGCCGACCGCACGGGGCCGGCCACCATGGATTTGCTCGCCTTGGGCATGGTGGGGTGCTGGCGGTTGGACGCGGTGCCGGACGGGCCGCTGTACAGCCAGGTGAGCAGGCTGAGCACGGCGGTCTGAGAGGGCACCGCGGACGCCTTGGCCGCGGCGTCCTTGTCGATGGGCCACCACAGGTGGTTGTTGCCGGACGGGACGGTCATGACGAGCCGTCCGGTACCCGAGCTTCCGGTGCACTCGTCGCGCATGCGCGGGTCCTGCAGCCATGGCCGCACGGGGTCGTAGAGCACCCAGCGGCCTTCGTGCGCATCGAGGTAGGCCCGGATACGGGTCGGGTCGAGCTTGCCCGCCTCCAGGACGTCCCAGCGGCAGTCGCCCCAGTCGCCGGAGGTGTCGGTGTCCAGGCCGGTGACGCGGGCGGTGACCGCGATGAGGATGCGCAGCAGGGCGGTTTCCGCGCCGGGGTCGAGGTTGGCCAGGTGCTCCAGCAGGTGTGCGGAGTCGAGAAGTTGGGTGAGTGACAGCCGGATGGTCTGGCCGGGGCGCGCGGTCGTGTCGGTGAGCCGGTGTAACTCGGCGAGCTGGTCGTGATCGAGATCGGCGCGTGCGGTGGCCGGGATCCACGGTCGGACCGTCAGGTCGTATCGGTCTTCGGGCACGCTGACTTCCTCCTCTCCTAAGTCATTGACGTGCAGAAACACGACAGTTATCACGTTCTGGAGTCAGTCCGTGACTGTCGGTGTGGTGGAACCATAAGCATTGGGTTGGAACGAACTCAAGTCCGCCCGTCAATACTTGACAGCCCGTCAATGTGCGTGCACTGCAACTAAGGTGGAACCACTCCGCACCATGCGGGGGTGGCCCGCATTGAGTCGGGTAGAGCACAACGCCACTGGCGACGCCCCGCACTCGCGGGGGAAGCCGGGGCAGGACGGTGCAGTCGTGGATCCGCTGACTGCACCGTCCTACACCCAGCCACTGACAACCCCCGCCTACCAGCCACAACCGCCCCCGCCTGTCAGCTCCGAGGCGTTCGTCGGACGCTTCTCCCGCTTGCGGTCTCGGCGTGCCCGCCACGGCGCCCACGACTTGGCCCGTGCTCTATCAGGCTCGCCATCTCCGCCTAGTGGACAATCGCGGCCCTCGGCCGCCACATACACATCGTGGATGTGTGAAAGACGGCGTTATTCCGCACCCTCGGCGCCAAGCCAGCCCCCAGGGGGACGGAGCAAGCTCACCTGTCCAGTTTCATGTCTAGAGGGATGCTGGCGGAGGGCTCACGAGGCTTTCCCCCCACGCGGCCGGCGGCGCACCCGCGTGATCGGGGGAACGGCCACTCGGGCGGCTGCGCAGATGAGGTCCCGGAACCTGGCCGGGCTCGTAGGCTGGGCCTGTCAACGCTCTCGCAGAACTGGTTCTGGATCACTTTTGGTGCTCGGGCCACGGAGCGTCACCGGAGTCGAGACCATGAACGGTCGTGACTGACGCTCTACTTCAGGACCTCTGGTTCCACCACGCCGACGACGTCGCGCTCAACTCGATCACCATCACACCCCGCCGCGTGACCCTCCACGCCACCGTGACCAGCAGCGCGGCGGCCTGTCCGGCGTGCGGCACGGCTTCGTCCCGGGTGCACAGCCCCTACACCCGCCGGCTCGACGAGGCCGCGGCGGCCGGGCGACGCGTCCTGATCGAGTTACAGGTCCGCCGGTTCCGTTGCTGCGAGGCGGCCTGCTCGAAGTCCACGTTCGTCGAGCAGGTATCCGGGCTGACCTTCCGCCACGGTCGACGGAGCCAGGGCTTGCAAGCGTCCCTGCAGCGGGTGGCCCTGATGCTGGCCGGCCGCGCCGGGGCGCGGCTCTCGGACGCGCTGGCCGCGCCGGTGAGCCGGTCGACGCTGCTGCGGCTGATCCGCGCCGTCCCGGAGAGCTCGCCAGCCACGCCGCGGGTCCTGGGCATCGACGAGTTCGCGCTGCGTAAGGGCCACGTCTACGCCACCGTCCTGGTCGACATCGAAACCCGGCGCGTGGTCGACCTCCTGCCCGACCGCACCATCGAGACCGTGTCCGCCTGGCTATCCGCCCACCCCGGCGTCGAAGTGATCTGCCGCGACCGCTCGGCCTCCTTCGGCGAAGCCGGTCGTCTCGGAGCACCCGACGCGATCCACGTCGCAGACCGCTACCACCTCTGGAGGAACCTCGCCGAGGCCGTCGAGAAGACCGTGGTCCAGCACCGTGCCCTGCTTCCGGAGCCAGCACCCGAACCCGAGCCCGCGGAACTGCCGGCCGCGCCGTTGCCGCCACAGTCGGCTCGACCGCTGAGCACGGGACGCCTGGCCTAGCGCGTTCGCGAGCAACATGCCGCCGTCCACGCGCTCCTGGCCGCGGGGGTCGGCCTGAAGACGATCGCCCGCCAGTTGGGGCTGGCCCGCAACACCGTCCGCCGCTACGCGCAGGCAACCGGCACGGACGAGCTGCTAGTGGGGCGTTGGACCGGCCGGGCCAGCATCCTCGACCCGTTCAAGCCGCACCTTGACCAGCGCTTCGCGCAGGGCTGCACCAATGCCCGCCGCCTGTTCGAGGAGATCGTCCAGCGTGGCTACCCCGGCAAGGAACAGATCGTCCGTAAGTACGTCCACCGGCTCCGCCTCGCGTTCCCGGGCCAGGACCCGCCCCGCCGTAAGCCCTCGGTCCGCGACGTGACCGGCTGGCTCACCCGTCACCCCGACCGCCTCGACGCCGACGACGCTCAGCGGTTGAAGGAGATTCTCGCCCGCGTCCCGGCGCTGGCCGCCACGTCCCGGCATGTCCGTGCCTTCGCCGAGCTGATGAACAACCGCCGCGGGCGTCAACTCAAGGGGTGGATCGCCGCTGTTCACGCTGACGCGATCCCCGCCCTGCACACCTTCGCCGCCGGGCTCCTCCAGGACCTCTACGCCGTCGTCGCCGGGCTGACCCTGGACTATAGTTCCGGAGCGGTCGAGGGTCACAACAACAAGATAAAAATGCTCAAACGGCAGATGTTCGGCCGAGCCGGCTTCGACCTCCTGCGCAAACGCGTCCTCAACGCCGCATGACATGACTTCGACGGCAGCACCTCCAGGCGCGAGCCGAGGAAGCTCGTCACGTAGTCTCGGCGCCGAAGGCGCCGGACGGTTGAGGGGCATCGAATGGACGAGGAGATCATCGGCCAGGACGTGTGCTTCGCAGGCGCCTGTCCCGCCTGCGGCCGGAACGTTCCCTGTTCGGGCGGCCAGACCCTCGTGGGGCACCGGCTGCACTGGGGCATCGAGAGCAACTGCTCAGGCTGTGGTCCTGCCTCGATATGTGGACGCGATGATCTTCCTGCTGACCTCCGTACCCGCTTGCTGGCCGAGCATGGGTCTGCCCGGCTGGAGATCACCGGCGGGGATCTGCCCTCGGTGGCCGTCATGAAGATCATCCGCAGTGAGACGGGTGCCACCCTGCCGGAAGCGAAAGCGATCATGTGCGACATCAAGTCAGGCCGCTATGCGGGCACCGGCCCCGAGATTGAACGCCTCGCCCGGATCCTTCGCCTGGCTGGCGTCGATGCCCACGCTCTCGGCCCGTCTGCACACTGATCCCGCGCTGCTGGTCACGGTGGCGTGGAGGGTCACGTGGCGGGGTGTGATGGTGATCGAGTTGAGCGCGACGTCGTCGGCGTGGTGGAACCAGAGGTCCTGAAGTAGAGCGTCAGTCACGACCGTTCATGGTCTCGACTCCGGTGACGCTCCGTGGCCCGAGCACCAAAAGTGATCCAGAACCGCAGAACTGAACACCCACCAGTCCCGCAGAGTTGACCCCCTGGGTCGTGCGGTTCGGTCAGGTAGCTCCGTCGGCCCGGCATCATGGGCGGATGGAAGACGATCTCCCGACCGTGTCGGTGAGCCTGTGGCGGGCGGATGCCATCGTGTTGTTCGACTGGCTGATGACGACGGATCTCGACTCGGTGCCGGTCACCCACCCGGCCCAGAAGCAGGCCCTGGCCGATCTGCTGTCACGACTGGAGTGGGCCGCTGACGTCGATGTGACCGGGGCGACCGCTGAGGACATCGCCGCGGCTCAGAGCGAAGTCGCCCGGGACATGAGCTGGTAGTTCAGCCGTGATGAGCGCGGTTCTCCTTTGCCAGCAACTCGCGCCGCTGGCGGGTCCGGTAGGAGTCTCCGGTCAGAGTGAGAACCTCCGCGTGGTGGACCAGCCGGTCGATCATCGCGGCGGCGACCACGTCGTCGGAGAACGTCTCTCCCCAGCGCCCGAAGGGCAGGTTCGAGGTCACCATCACGGAGCCCTGCTCGTAGCGCGAGGCTATGAGCTGGAAGAACAGGTTCGCGGCGTCCTGGTCGAACGGGATGTAGCCCGCCTCGTCCACCTATGCCGATATCCGCATAGGTCGACGAACTGGGCTACATGGAACTCGACCGCCGCGGGGCCGAGCTGCTCTTCCAGGTTTTGACGGAGAGGGAGGAGAAGAACAGTGTCGCGATCGCCTCGAACGAGTCGTTCGGGGGCTGGACCAAGACCTTCACCGACCCGCGGCTCTGCGCGGCCATCGTCGACCGCCTCACCTTCGGCGGCAACATCATCGAGACCGGCATCGACTCCTACCGACTCGCCACCACCCGAGCCCGACAGGATCAGACGGCCTGACCAGCGCTAGGGTCATCCGACCAAGCGAAAGGGCAGGACATGGCGATGCACCCCGCGATCGAGGCACTGTCACGGATCATGCCGACCGACACCGGCGTCGACGAGCAGATCGACTGGGCGGCAGCTGAGCAAGAGCTCGGGACCCGCCTGCCCGCGGACTACAAGTCCTTCATGGAGACCTACGGATCCGGCGGCATCAACGCGGTCACCTACATCCTCCGCCCGGTCGAGGCCCCGAACCGCCTCTTTGCGCAGGGAAGCATCGCCGAGGATACCCCCGGAGCCCAGGCCACCTGGCACCACACCCCAGAGCGCTGGCGCCCGGAGGTCAACCCCAACGACATCATGATCTGGGGCCGCACCCCCGGCCCCGACATCCTCTTCTGGGTCACCACCGGAGACGACCCTGACCAGTGGCCCGTCCTCGTCTGCGGCCGTCACACCAAATCAGACTGGACGCTCTACCCCTGCGGCATGGCCGAGTTCCTGATCAACCTTGTGACGAACCAATACGACGACGCCATCAGCATCAACGAGACCCGCCCGCCACGGTTCCTGCACTGGCGCGAAGACGAACGGCTCAACGAGGCGGGAATCTACGAGTACTACCCCGAAGACTGAGAAACCGACGCAGCCACGTCAGGTGCTTTCGTTTCTCACCAACATGAAGAGCGCTGGAAACACCCCAGCGCTCTCACCACTCGCCGACAAGCGCTCTCACAGCTCACCTACGCAGCCAGGGCCATCGACTCTGCTCAGGCCCCGAATGGCAACAGCGGACCTTGGAAGGCCACCGGCATCGGAGCTGCGGAGGGAGAACCGGAGCTGCCGCGCTGCCTTCGCCCTGTACGGTCAGGGCTTGACCCCTATGCCGCCGAACAGGGCGATGTCGCCGTCCGGTGGACAGTGGCCCTCTTGCCGCCGCCATCGGGAGACGGGGACAACCCCGGGATCCAGCAGCTCTACCTGGCCGAACAGCTCGGAGATCTCCTGGTTGCTCGCCCACGCGCCCTCGATGCCGCTCTGCCTGTACAACTGAGCGACGTTCTGGGCGGTTTCGGGGGCCAGATTGTCCGCGCAGCCATGGGAGATCACGACCGCGCTGCCACTGGGCAGCGGTCCCAGATAGCTGGCCACCAGCGCCCGGACCTCCTCCGGGGCAGGCACGAAGTGGAGGACCGCCAGCATCAGCACCGCCACCGGCTGGCGCAAGTCCAGGACCTGAGCGGCGCGGGAGAGAACCGTCTCCGGGTGCAGCAGGTCCTCCTCGACGTAGCGGATCGCACCAGGCCCGTTCCCGGTGAGCAGCGCCCGGGCATGGGCCAAGACCATCGGGTCGTTGTCCACGTAGACGACCCGGGCATCCGGATCGACCCGTTGAGCGATCTCATGGGTGTTGGGGGCCAGCGGCAGACCGGTGCCCACGTCCAGGAACTGGCGGATCCCCCGCCGCGCCAGCAGACGCACCGCGCGGTGGAGGAATTTGCGGTTCTCTCGGGCGGACGTGCGCACGCCGGGCCACTGAGCGACAACCCTCTCGGCCACCTCACGATCCGCTGGGAAGTTGTCCTTGCCGTCGAGCCAGTAGTTGTAGACCCGGGCGGAGTGCGGCCGGTCGGTGCGCAGCTCCCGCGAGGTCGCCTGAGCCAGGTCGGTCGGCCCGCTCGTCCAGACCTCGCGAGTATCGAATAGTCGGCCTGGCGCCAAGGAAGTGGGGTCGGTGACCACGGCATCGCTGAGAGGTTGTCCAGGGCTTGCCTGTGCTTGGTAGCTCTTGATGCCGGAAGCGCGCCGAGGTGGAGGGTGATTGCCGGACGTGGTCACGAGCGGTCTCCGGTTTGGTTGAGGCTGACGCTGGGTGGTGCCGCTGCCCGGCTCCGACGGGGGAGGCAAGGCCGGACAGCGGGCTGATGGGATGCGACCAGGAGGTTGGAGGCCCGCGAAACGGGACTGTTCAGGCCTCCCTGCGCAGCCGGGTTGGTCGGATCAGGACGGTGACTTGCCGCTGGCCAATGAGCGGGCGGCGACCTTTTCCACGCGCTCTTCGAAGACGGTCTGCGCCTGGGGGTTGACGGTGCGCAGGGCGACCATCGCGGTGAGGATTACGTCGACCAGTTCGTTCTCGACGTCGGTCCAGGTGTGGCTGTTGCCTTTGCGGGGGTTGGTCCCAAGCGCGCCCGCGGCGGCCTGGGCGACCTCGCCGACCTCCTCGGTGATCTTGTTGATCCGCAGCAGCCGCTCCATGTCCTGCGGGCGGTCGCCGGCGTTGGCGTCCAGCCACGCGACGAGGGTGTCGATGGTCGACCAGGTATCGGTCATGGTGGTTCTTCTCTCTCAGCAGGTGACGGTGGAACGTGTGGCCGTCATGGTGGCCACGGTCTGGGCGACCTGGTGGGCCATATCACTGGGGCAAGCAGAGCTGGCGTCCAGGACGAGGACGGGGATCTTGCGGGCGTTGAACATCACGGCGGCCTCCCGGTACAGCTCCACCTCGCGGGCAAGGAGGGCCGGGTCGCGGTCGAACCGGTCGAGTGCGCCCCGCGCGGCTATTCGCTCGGTGAGGATCTGCGGCGTGGCGGTCAGGAAGACGGCCAGGTCGGGGGCGCGCGCGGCCGAGTTGATGCCGGTGATGAAGTCGAGCGGTACCTCGTCCAGGCGCTGTAGGACGAGGCTGGAGGCGATGTAGCGGTCGCAGACGACGGTGGCGCCGTCGGCGAGCTGCGGCAGCACCTCGGTGGTCAGGTGCTGATAGCGGTCGGCGGCGACGAGGCAGGCCAGGGCGTTGCCCTTCACGTTGTCGACGACCTGCCGGGTGAACACACCGATCGGGCCTCGCGAGGGCTCGGCAGTGCTATAGACCCGGCGCCCCTGGGTGGCGAGCAGCGCGGCCAGGGTCGGGGCGAGCGTGGACTTGCCGGTGCCGTTGGGGCCGTCCACGGTGAGGAAGAAGCCGGTCACCGCGCCACCACCTGGGCGTTGCGCTGGTGCTGCTCGCGGGTCAGCTCGGCGAGGTGGCGGCGCAGCTCAGACAGCGGCGTATCGGTGAACTGGATGCCCACGCTGAAGTTGAACTCGTCGCGCTGGCGCATGCTCTCGTCGGCACCCTGGTCGGTGAGGTCGACAGCGCCGTAGTCCATCAGGGTCTGAGGGTCGTGGCCCTGGGCCACGAGCCGGTCGTAGATCGGAGTTCCGGGATAGGGGCGGAACTCGAACGCGCTGGCCCGGAAGGTCCCGACAGCACGGTCGGAGGTGTGCCACAGGTCCCGGACGTGCCGCATGGTGGCGGCGAGGTCGTCAGCGGTCTCGCCGGGGTAGCCGAGGATGAAGTAACCCTTCACGCCGATGCCGCGCTCCATGAGCCGGCGAGCCACGCTGAGGGTCATGTCGCAGGTGATGCGCTTGTCCATCGCCGCCAGGACGCGGTCGCTGCCGGACTCGATTCCCAGCGCGACTTCCCGCAGACCGTTATCAGCCAACCGGTCCAGCACGGAATCCTCCGCGCGGTGCAGGACGTTGATCCGCCCCGTGGCGTCCCACACGAAGCGGTCGCCGATCCGCTCCTGGGCGAACGGGTCCATGAACTGGCGGATGATTCGCTCAGCTCCGAGGAAGAGGTCGTCGACGAAGCGGAACGCGGTGGCCCCGAAACGGGTCTGCAGGTCGAACAGCTCGGAGAGGACGTGTTCCGGGCTGCGGGTGCGGATCTTGAGGTCGCCGTTCTTGCTGACGGCCGCGCCGCAGAAGCCGCAGTCGTAGGGGCAGCCCCGCGAGCCGACGATGTTGCACTCGGTCCGGCCGTCACTGGCCACGTAGGGGTCCTGGGGTAAGAAGTCGCGGTCCAAAGTCAGCTTGTCCACGTCCGGGCTGAGCCAGTGGTCCGTCTCCATGCGGATCGGCTCCGCCGAACGGCGCTGCCCCGGCATCCCCATGTTCACCGCCGGCGCCCCGGTCTGCTGGTCCCACAGGATCCGGGGCAGCTGCTCGCGCGGGCAGCCTCCCAGCAGCGCGGCGACGCGGGTCTCTCCTTCGCCGACGACTAGGGCCTCAACGTGCTTGAAGCGCTCGTCCGCGAGGATCTCGTTCGGCATGGCCTTGGCGTGGTGGCCGCCCACTATCAGCCGGGCCCGGTCGGGGCCGGAGACCTCGGAGGCGATCCGCGCGGACAGCTCGTAGGTGGGGGCCAGCAGGTTCATCCCGACCCAGCGCGGCCGGGCCGTGTTCACCGCGTCGACTGCTTCACGCACGCTCAGCCCGTGGGCCTCGGCGTCCAGCAGGCCCACGTTCAGGCCCTGCTGCCGCGCGTAGGTGGCGATGTAGGCCATCCCCAGCACGGGCAGCGTGTAGTCGTTCACGCGCGGGCGCTTCTCGTAGTCGCGCAGGGGCGCGTTGACGAACACCGCGTCTAGGAGGCGGGTGGGGTCAGCCCCGGCGATCAGATCCGTTCGGGGCTCGGGTTGCTCCGGCATTGCTCCCCCAGGTGAGAGTAGCGAGTGTCAGGGTGTGCAGGGCGGTGCGGTCGGTGCCGGCCCAGCCGGTCCACAGCGGCCCGAACGTCTTGTCCTTCTTGTCGGGCCACGGGTAGGACGGGGCGATCTTGGCGGCCCAGGTCCGGACGGCGAGGTCGTCGTGCGGGTAGCTGGCGAAGTCGCCGGTGTAGTCGCACGCGGCAGCCGCCGCCGTCCACGGGCCGATTCGGGGCACGCTGGTCAGGGCCGCGATCAGGTCGTCGGCTTCAAGGCGGCTCCAGCGGTCGGACTCCCTCAGGTAGTGGCGGGCGGACGCCTGGAGCGCACTGCGGTGGAACTTTGCGCCGACGGCAGCGAACTGTTCATCGCTCAGGTCGAGGACCTGCTCCGGCGTGGGCGCGAGACCCAGGTCCGCGCCCGGTCCCTCCAGCGCGGTGCCGTAGGCGCGGCACCAGGCCCGGTACAGCTTGCGGGCCTGGTCCGCGCGGACGACCTGCCGCAGGATCGCGGTGGTGATGGCGTCCCATAGCCAGGGGTTCGCCAGGCGCTGAGTCGCGCCGAGGTCGAGCAGTCCGGCGCGCAACGCCGTCGGGGCCGCTGTCGGCAGGTGGTCGGGATCGGTGGTGACGAACTCAGGCTTCACGTCCTCGGTGCCGTGCGCGCAGGCCGTGTGCAGCCCGTCGTGGTCGAAGGTGATCACCCACGTCCCCGACTCGGTCCGCACGGCGCGTACCCGTGCTTCGTCGGCTTCCTGCCAGGCGGGGTGATCGGTCGTCAGGACGGTCCTCATGGGGTGCTCCTCGTGTCGCACGTGTGGTGCTCCGTAGCCTCTCGTGCCTTCGGGGTCCCATGTGGGCCGCTGCGGGAAAGGTCAGTCGATAAGGGAGCGTTCGAGGAGGTACCGACGCATGTCCTGGTACTCCGT
Source organism: Streptacidiphilus sp. MAP5-3 (assembly GCF_041262505.1). Taxonomy (NCBI): domain Bacteria; kingdom Bacillati; phylum Actinomycetota; class Actinomycetes; order Kitasatosporales; family Streptomycetaceae; genus Streptacidiphilus; species Streptacidiphilus sp. MAP5-3. The sequence goes on along the minus strand of NZ_JBGCCL010000004.1, from coordinate 302,612 downwards.
GAGGGTCGCGGACCGGGACTCGCTCGCAGGGCCCCCGCCAGCTGCCGGCCAGGACTCCTTGGGCGGCATCAGTTCGGTCACCGCGTGCGACGTCGTTTTGCGACGTGGCCCGCGGATGAACAGCGTCACCGTGTCTGGCTGCATGATCGCCTGGTGCACCATCACGTGCCCAAGCGTGTAGGCGCTGCCTGGCCGCTCGATGGTCACCATCGCAGGCTCGATGTCCTCGCCGCTGAACTCGCCGGTCCAGCCGTTCGTCCGGCGCCGCACGACGTGCACGTACCCGCCGTACAGGATGCGGGTCGCGAAGGGGTAGCAGTGATCGTGGGGGACGAGCTGGTTGTCGACCCGCGGGTTCAGGTTCATCCGGATCTCAAAGCCGTCGTCAGCGGCCTGGAAGAGCGACAGCCGGTTGAGAAGGAGGGTGACGCGGCTTTTTGCCAGCCGCTTCGGGTCATCTGGAATCTCGTTGACGAGCTGCGACAACAGACCGCGGTCCCCGGCGAGCCGGTCAAGAACGGAGCGGCTGATGTGCTGCATCTCCCGAAGCGTGCTGCAGTCCCGCAGGTGCACTTTGTCGAGCCAGCTCATCGGGCACCGTCCAGGATCCGTTCAAGGGACCGTTCAGCCTGTTCATAGAGAGCTGACGCGTTGGGCAGCGGCCGGATTCCGGTGGAGTCACGCCCGGGTCGAGGAGTCGCAAGGACTTGCAAGGAGGTTGAGCGGCTCCGTAGCGCGCACACGGTGCCCACGTGCGTCGCGAAGACCTCTTCGGGACCGAAGCTGCGCGCGTACTGCGGATGACCCATGCGCAGGTCCTCCTGGTTCGGGTACACCTCGACGTCGACCTCGCCCGCTACGACCAGGACGACAGTGGTGGTATCGATCGGCCAGGCCGTCCACGTGCTCCGCAACGGGACCCGGAGAAAAAGCCCCTTTCCGTCCGCGCTGGGGAGAGGGATGTGGGCGCAGTGGTGGCCGAGGAACACTCCGCATGGGGCGTCTGATTCTCTCTCCCTTAGCCAGGACAGCAGTGCCTCGGTGAGCGGGAGCAGCCAGTCGGCGGCCTCTTCCTGTGCGATCCGAGGGATGTCGTCGGGTGCTCGGGTCTGTCCGAGGAGTCGGCGAACGAAATCTGGTAATGGCACAGCTTTGTCGGTGAGCTGGATGGTTCCGCTGGGCGGTGTGCTGGGCATTCCCGTGTCTCCTTGAGCCGGGCAGGTTCGGAGCGGTGGTCGGCGCGCGGCCGAACGGAGTCGGAGCACGATCTCCAATTGCGACTGCTGTAGGCACGCCCCGGATTTGTGCGGACGGTCAGGCGGCTACCGCTGTAGGCGGACGATGAGGGGCGACGCCCTTCCCGTCCGGCAGCACCTCGCCGGTGTCGTCGAAGACGAGTACGCCGTTGCACAGCCGGGCCCAGCCTTGGGCGGGGTGGCTGGCTACGACAGCGGCGGCCTGCCGGTCGGCGCTGTCCGGGCTGGGGCACGAGGGGGTGTGCTGGCACATTGTCAGACCTTCCGGGATCGCTGCTGACGGGTTGTCGGAGAACCACTGTGCTGGCTTGGCTTCGACGTCTGCGTTTCATTAAGCAACCACACGAGCGAAAGGTGTCCGGCATCAAAGCGGACCAGTTCCGGTGTCCGCTTGAGTAGCCCGGCGTAGCGGCGGCACCAGCGGAAACGAGGGAAGATCACGGTCGCAAGCGGACACGGACCGACTTGAAGCGGACAGACCATTCGACGAAGTGAAGCGGGCGAAGAAGGCTGCTATGCACGCCTCCCTGCCACGAGACGGTGCAAACGGTCAGGGTGGCCTGAGTCGAGCACGTCTATGAGGCCGGAGCGCGGGCGAGAGTGCGGCGGTCAGGCAGCCTGGCCCGCCAACGGCAGGGTGGCTATGGACCAAGGAACGATGCGGCGTACCTTCCGGGCAGCCCGGCGAATCGATGCTTCCCGACGTCGGACAGGCGAAGGCTTATTCAGGCTGAGCTCGAACCAGACCCGCTTGCCTCGCGGCGAGGGGTACCAGCCATATCGGGCAGCGAGCACGGCCACCAGCTGGAGCCCTCGGCCCTGTTCGGCGTCCCAGGCCGCCCGATCGCCGTCCGCGGGCCAGGGTGGCGCTGTCGCATTGTCGTCCTCCACCTCGACCCGCAGCCTCTGTTCCTCCAGGCGGACCTGAACGGTGATCATCGCGCCGGTCGTGTGGACGACCGCGTTGGTAACCAGCTCGCTGACCAGCAGGTCCAGGGTGCCTCTCAGCTCATCGTCCAGCGGCTGGCCCCAGGACTGGACGTGGGTGGCTACGCGGTGGCGGGCGACGGCGACGAGGCGGGGCCGACGGGTCAGGAGGAACTCGATCTGGTGCGCGGGCATAGCAGCGGGCCTCCGGCCGACATAGGGGAGTGCGATTGGCCAGGCCAGGCGGGGGGACGAGTTGGCGAAAGCGCCGGTCCGTAGCGCCTCGCATGGCTGATAGTTAGTCAACGGCCTGATGCTGGCCGAAAGGAGCTGCCAGGCTGTAGGCCAGGTGTAGGCCCGTGTAGGCCAGGGAGCGGGGGTGCCATGCCATCGGATTTGACGTTCGGAGAGCGGATCCGAGCCGCCCGGATCGCCCGGGGATGGAGCCAGCCGCAGTTAGCCCGCAAGCTCGGCATCGCCGAAGGCCGAGGTCATGAGGGCCTTGATCGCGGATCGGTGTATCGATGGGAGCGCGGGACCCGGGTCCCCGACTACTGGAAGCCGTGGCTGATCCAGGTCCTCGATCTCGACGAGGAGCCGGAGCCGGACCCTCAGGCGGCGCCTGATCTTGGTGCCGATCACGACCTGTCCGGCGATACCGTGGCGTCAGTCGTCCAGTTGGGAGGCATGGACTTGGAGCGACGGCAGTTCCTCGCCGCCACCGGCGCGTACGCGCTGGCAGCTCTCGCCTTGCCGGACCTGGACGCGATCACCCGCCGCACCCGCGCAGCCGCGTCCGGAGCCCCGGTCAACGTCGGCCACGGCGAAGTGCTGGCGATCCGCCAGATGACCTCCGTGCTGGGTGACGCCGCCTCCGAGCTCGGTGGCGGACACGCCCGCCACCTGGCCGTGCGCTATCTCGCTCAAGACGTCGCCCCGTGGCTGAACGGCAACTACTCCGAGGCGACCGGCCGCGACCTGTTCGCCGCGACCTCCCAACTGGTCCACTTGGCCGGGTGGATGGCGGGTGATGAGGGCAACCAGGGCCTGGCCCAGCAGTACTACGCACACTCGTTTCGCCTCGCCGCCGAGGCCGGCGACCCCGAACTCTCCGCGACCGCCCTGCGCGGCATGGCGGTGCAGGCGATTGACCTCGGACACCGGGCCGCAGCCGTCCGACTATCGGAGGAGTGCGTGCACTACGCCACCTCGATCCAGGACCCGCGAGCGGTGGCCTACTACCAGGCAACACTGGCCAACGCCTCCGCACTGGACGGCGACCGCCGAACCGCGAGGGAAGCGCTGATGGCTTCGGAGTCGGCGATCGAGAACGCACCGAAGACACCTGGGGAGTCCTGGGCTGCCCACTATTCGGTGGGCCGCTGGGCGCACGAGACCGGCATGATCCTGGCCCAGCTCGGGGACCTGGATGCCGCGCAGGACCACCTCCACCATGCGCTCGCCATTCACGGCCTGGACCGGCGCCGGACCCGCGCAATCGTGCTGGCCGACCTCGGCCAGGTCCACCTCCGCCGTGACGACACCGACGCGGCCCTGGCCACCTGGAGCGACTTCCTCGACACCGCCGAAGGCATCCGCTCGGTAAAGGTCACCGGCGCCGTCGACGAAATGCGGGCCCGGCTCCACCGGCTCCGAGAGATCCCTGCGGCCCAGGAACTTGATCAGCGAGCCGGTGATTCCGAAAGACGACCATCGCCCGGAACTTGACGCGATGTAATGGACAGAGCACAGCCGGGCCCCGGACAGGGACAGGAGTGCCGGGAGGAGGAGACCGTGCCGTATCCACGGAGACCACTGGAACCGACCAGATCAGCCACTGACTGGCTCGGTGCGGAGATCCGGTATTGGCGTGAGGCGCGTGGGCTCAGCGCAGCAGACCTGGGGCGCAACGTTGGGCTCAGTACGGACGCGGTTGAGAAGATCGAGAAGGGCGACCGCCTCTGCTCGGCTGAGCACGCAGGCTTAATGGACAAATTCCTCAACACTGGCGGTGTCTTGGCCCGATTTCAGCCCTTTGCCAAGTCTGAAGCGGACAGACGACGACGCCAAGCGGACAATCAGCCCAAGCGAGTCGCCCCCACGGCGGCGGGCGGCATCCTGGCCATGAGCCGATCGATCAAGGAGTCGCACCCCGTGCATCGCCGTACGTCGGGCGCACCAGGCGCCCTCGGCCTGGCCGCAGGGCTCGCCTCGCTCGGCGAAGAGCAGGGATTCGGAGCAAGGATCAGTGCAGCTGACGTCCGGCGCGTCGAAGAGACGGCGACACAGCTGCGCGAGTGGGGAAATCTACACGGCAGCTCTGGCGCGATCTTCCAGACCTCCTCCTTTGACCTTCTCCAGCAGAGCGTGGAGCGCGCAGGCGACTGCTCTCCCCGAATCCGTCCACAGCTCCTCGCAGCTGCGGGCCGACTGGCTCTGACGCTGGGTTCCAACCAATTTGACGGATTCCACCACGAGCAAGCCAAGACGTTGTTTGCCCTGGCCACTGCCTGTTCCGAAGAGGCTGATGACTGGACTCTGCGAGCCAGTGTCATGAACTGGCGGGCGCGGCAGGCCATTTGGCTGGGCCGACCGGATCAGGGCCTCACCTTCGCCGAAGTGGGCCTGGTACGGCCCGATCGCATTCCGCCCCGTGCTCAGGCTGCCCTCCACAACTGCCGCGCTCGGGCCTACGCCCTCCTCGGTCAAGCCAAGCCATCCCTCTCTGCCGTGGATGCCTCTGACCGCCTCTTCGACTCCGCCTGGAGCCAGGACGAGCCAGCATGGCTGGCCTACTACGACGCGCCCCAGCACCACGGAGACACTGGCCACGCCCTTCGGGATCTCGCCATCGCCGGCATGTTGTCGCCGGACCGGGCCGCTGACCGCTTGCGTACAGCAGTGGCCGGGCATCCCGACGCCTATCGGCGGAGCCGCGCCATGTCGATCAGCCGACTCGCTACCCTCCTGCTGGTGACCGGCGATCCGCAGGAGGCGATGACCGTGGCCCACCAAGCCCTGGATGATGTCGGCCAGGTGCGCAGCCACCGCGCAGCAGCCGACCTCAGCGAATTCGCCACCCTTGCCGCTCGGCGCGGAGCCCCCGGCACCGCCGCCATCCGGGAACGGATTGCAGCGGCGGTCGGCCGGTGATGGCCCCGGCGATCATGGCGGTGGAAGCCAGCCGGGAACACCTTCGTGAAGCATGCGAAGCGGTCGGCCTGCTCAGGCACTCTGACCAGGCTGAGCTGATAAGACTTGGCGAGAACGCGATGTGGCGCCTGCCCTCCCTTGGCCTCATTGCCCGGATTGCGAGGGACGGTCAGCAAAGTGCAGCCGCCCGCGAGGTGAGGGTCGCCTCTTGGCTCGCGGTCAACGGCATCCCCGCGGTGAAGCCCGCCGAGGATCTCGAACAGGCATTGGAGGTCAGCGGCCGAGCCGTGACCTGGTGGCTCGACCTTGGGCCACACCGCCCAGGGACCGTGGCCGAACTAGCAGCCCTACTCCGACGACTCCACGCACTCCCCGTTCCTGACGGCCTCACTCTCGGGCACACGGACCCGTTCGTCCGCTTGGATGAGCGGATTGGTCAAACTGACCTCGACGCAAGCCAGCAAGCCTGGCTGCATCAACGGCTGGCGGAACTGCGCCAAGCCTGGGAGGAACTACCGAGCGCTTCGGCCGAAGTAGTCGTCCACGGTGACGCTTGGGCTGGGAACGTCGCCGTCACTCCCAACGGCAACGCTCTCCTGCTGGACTTCGAGCGGACTGCCATCGGCCCCCGGGAGTGGGACCTTGCCAGTACTGCGGTCGCCTTCCAGACATCCGGCACCGTCAGCACTGGCAGCTACCGAAGCTACTGCCGCGCCTACGGATTCGACGTCACGGACTGGCCTGGCTACCCAGCTCTGCGCGGCGCCCGCGAGCTGCGGCTCGTCTGCTTCGCGGCGCAGACAGCAGTGCAGCACCCAACTGCCCACGCCCAGGCCGTCTACCGCCTGGAATGCCTTCAAGGCAAGCACGGCCCACGACCGTGGTCTTGGAGCCCTGTCCCATAAGCCCAACGCTGTGTGAATCAGACGGGTGGGATGGATCCATCCTCCCCTTTGCCGGCATCTCGACTCGTCAACCTCATCCGCAACGGCACCTGTGCCTCCGGCGGGTCCTCTCTCGGAGGGGGAGCGGGCAGTGTCTCGGCGCTCCCGCCGTCGTGGCTGGGGTTGGAGGTGGGGGGTTCCCTCCTCGGTCGGACGACACAGCAGGGCGCACCGCGCCGCAGGGGTAGAAGGTCGTACGTCCGGGTCCGCGAACTACTCCGCTCCTGCGTCGCTGCGTACTTCCCGGCTTCCGGGCGCTCCACCTTCCACCCCTGCCCCACGGCACGCTGGGGCAGGGCCGTCCGACCGAGGAGGGAACCCCCGCCGAGGCCCGTTGTGGGCTGACGCCCGAGTCCGTTTCCGCCGCCAGTTCTGCCGAGAAATCGCAGGTCAGGGGTGGACGGGCAGCTAAAAACATGGTTTAATTAATGATGTTGGAAGGGGAGGGCAACCCCCGGAAGACGCTCCCACCGCCGGGCCGCCCGGCGGAGCCTCTCACCACGAAGGACCAGAACGACATGACCGACCAGGCGAACGCCAAGCTGGCCACCATCCGCGCGCTCCTTGCCCGCGCCGAGCACCCCACGACTCCCGAGGCCGAAGCCGAGCTTGCCCGCAATCGCGCGTTCGCGATGATGGCCAAGTACGGCATCGAGCAGGCCATGGTGGACGCGGCGAAGGGTACCGGCACCCCGACGGACCGTCGGATCACCTGCGAGGCCCCGTGGGCGATGGAGCGCGCGAGCCTGGTCAACGTGATCGCCCGCGCCCTGGACTGCAAGGCCATCTTCATGCCGCGTGGCAGCGGATCGGGGCGCGTGCTGCACGTCTTCGGCTATGCCGGTGATCTCGACCGCGTGGAACTGCTCTACACCTCGTTGCTGCTTCAGATGGCCAGCGGGCTCGCGGCTCAGCACGTCCCGGCCGGGCAGGGAGTGCGGGCGTGGCGCAGGTCGTGGCAACTGGGGTTCGTCGGGCGCGTCGGCCGCCGCCTTGAGGAGGCCGAGCGCGGAGCACGCGAGGAGGCGCGCGGCGAGACGACCGCCACCGGCCGCAGCGTCGCTCTCGTGCTGGCTGACCGTCAGTCCGCCGTGGAGAGCGCGTTCCGCACCGCCTACCCGAGGGTTCGCACGAGCCGGACCACCATGACCGGCAACGGATACGGCAGCGGTTGGGCGGCAGGGGGCAGTGCCGACATCGGAGGCCGCCGCATCGGCCGCAGCGCGGCCAGGGTCCTCTCCGCCTGACCGTCCGTCCGACCAACCGGGGGCGGACCGTCTGCCCGCCCCCGGCCACCTTGAAGGGAACTCCCAATGGCCCAGAGCCCCGCCGTCCGCATACTCAACGCCGCCGCCCGCCATATCGAACGCGTCGGCCTCTATCAGGGGGGCGAGCATCTGTGGCAGCCCGGTCGCATGGGCGACACCGCCCCGTGCGGCACCCTGCATGCGTGGGACAGGGGCGTATGTGCCGCCCGCCCCGCGCGCAGTGTCACCGACGAAACGCAGTGGGAGGCGTTCCGGCACGGCCACGCCCGCGCGCTGAAGGCTATCAGCGACCTTGTGAACGGCACGCCGATCAATCCGGTCCGTTGGCGCATGCTGCGGATGAGCGCGACCTCATGCAGGCAATCCGTGCTGTGGGAGTGGGGCGATCAGCCCGGCCGCACCGCCGAGGAGTGCGCCGCCGCGTTCCGCGAGGCCGCCCGCCTGGTCCAATGTGACGACGATTACATCTCCCTGCTTGCCCATCAGCTCCAAAACATGGTTTAATTAATGGTGCCGGAAGGGGAGGGCAACCCCCGACCGGCACCCCGCCCCCGGGCCGATCGGCCCGGCGGCCCCTCTCACCGAGAAAGACTCACGAACATGAGCGCCACCACTGTCGAGGCCCAAGCCGGCATCCAGGTCACCCCTGCGCCGTGGCCGACCATCGCGGTCGCCGAGCTGCTGGCCCACCCCGGAAACGTCCGCGAGACCGAGATGCCCGCCGAGCTGCTGGCCAGCATCGAGGCCGAAGGCATCGCCGAACCGCTCTACATCGTGCGCGGCAGCGCCGAGGCCCCGCAGATCATCGACGGGTTCGAGCGACTGGCCGCCGCTAGCGCGCTGGGACTGGAGTCCGTCCCCTACACGCCGCGTCCGGTGATCCGGATCGACGCGCTCACCCCGCACCCGAAGAACGTCCGCGACGAACTGGACTTTGAGGAACTCGTCCCGTCGCTCCAGGAGTTCGGCTGCCGGGACCTGATCAAGATCCAGCGCATGCCCGATGGCGTGATCCAGGTCAACGACGGCAACCGTCGCCTGTTCGCCGCGCCGCTGGCGGGGCTGACCCACCTGCCCTACGAGTGGGACGAGGAGCAGGACGAGGCCGGGCAGATCCTCGGCATGATCACTAGCGCGCAGCACCGCCGGGGACTGACCCAGGCCGAGACGATGGCCGCGATGTTCACGGCCGCCGAGGCAGGCGCGGACGTGCGCAGCATCGCCACGGCCGCAGGCGTCAAGCGCCGGGACGTGAAAGCGCTGGTGAAGTCCCGTTCCGACGCAACGCTCAAGCAGTCGTTGGAAGCCAGTTCCTACGCGTGGACGTTCGAGCAGCTGGCCGCGCTCGGCGAGTTCGCCGATGACCCGGACGCGGTGGCGGCGATCACCGCAGCCGCCGACAACTACCGTCCCGAAAGCTCCATCGAGTGGCAGATCAGCATTCAGCGCGCCAAGCGGGAGACCCGCGAGCAGGCCGAGGCCCACCGCGCCGAGCTCCAGGAGGCGGGCCAGCAGATCCGCGAGCGGCCCGAACTGTCGGACCGCGCAACCCCGGTGTGGCGACTGCGCACCACCGAGGGCGAGCGCATCGGCCCCCAGGAGCACGCCGGATGCAAGGGCCAGATCTGGGTGCTGGACAGCGACGACGACTCCAAGCTCACGCCCTACTGTTCCGCGCCGGTCCTGTACGGCCACGCCGAGCCCGGAACCGCTACCGGCAAGGTTAGCGGCGACGAGGACCAGGAAGCGGAGAAGAAGGCGCGAGCCGCCGTCAAGGTCGGGAACCTGCATTGGGATGCCGCCGAGACCCGCCGCCGCCGGTGGATCAGCGACCTGATCAAGCGCCGCACGCTCCCCAAGGACACCGCCACCGCGCTCACAGGCCACATCAGCACCGCCCTGCTTGACGGTACGTGGGACGTGGGCGGCAGCCTGAACAGCGACCGCACGACGGAGATCCTCGCCGCCCTGCTGGGACTCCCGCCGAAGCAGCACGCCCACCGCAGCGGTTTCACCGACCAGGTCAGCAAGGACCCGCGCCGCGCCGTGCAGCTCCAGTTCGCCGCCATTGCCGCCGTCCGCGAGCGCAGCGCGGGCCGCTACGCCTGGCGCACCGATCACATGCGCTGCGCCGAGATCCGCAGGCCAACCGCCAAGTGGCTGACCATCCTTGAGGCACTGGGCTACACCCCGAGCCCCGTCGAGCGGGCCGTCATGGATGACGTGGCCTACGACCCGGACGCCCGACCGCAGTTCACCGACGACGCGGAGCCGGAGGCCGACGACGACGGCCAGGGCGACGACGCCGAAGCCGCAGCCTAAGACCGCCCGGACGCCGGGGGCAGGCACCGCGCTTGCCCCCGGCAGCCCCTCCGAGGAGCCCCGATGCCCCGCTATGCCACCCACGATGCGGCCGAGGACGTCTGCGGATGCTTCCGCGCCCCGGCCGACGAGTACACCGCCACCGCCGCCGACACCATGCAGGCCCGCGCGATCGCGGCCGGTTTCGCCGAGTTCGGCATCACCCCCGCCCACTGGTCCGCCGCCTACGACGCCGAGGCCGCCGCCGTCCTGCTGCGCGTGGACACCCCGCGCGGACTGTTCGCACTGGCCATCCCCGCCCTCGGTCAACCGTTCCCGGTCTACCACCGCCGCCAGCGCATCGGAGCACTGGACTGCCGCCGCACCTACGGCACCACCGACAGCTACGTAGCCGCCCTGTTCGCCGCCTACCTCCGCGACCGAGGCGCGCTGGACTTCCCCGGCAAGGACCGTTGCCTCACCGCATAAAACATGGTTTAATTCATTATGTCGGACGGGGGAGGGCAACCCCTCGACCGGCACTCCCGCCGCCGGGCCGACCGGCCCGGCGGCCCCTCTCACCACAGAAGATCGAGCGAGAATCATGAGTGCAGGTATCAGCTTCAGCGTCCCCGCCACCGCCGAGCGCCGGGTCCGGCAAATGGTCGAGGCCACCAATGCTCGCGCGGCCCTGCATGGGCTAACCGGCTACCAGATGAGCGTCACCGCACCGTTCCTTAGCGACTACACCGACCCCTTCTCCGGCGGAGTCATCGGCCAGCGCCCCACCGTCACCGTGCAGTTGACCGGAGCTGTCCCGCGCCACCAGGGATGGACCGTGCTCGCCCGCCTGGACCACGAGGAGGAAGGCGAGATGATCATCAGCCTGTTCCCCGGGCTCAGCGACGAGCAGGCCGCCGCCGCGAACGGCTACCGCGCGGTCGCGAATCTCTGCCACGGCTGCCGCGCCGCGCGCCACCGCACCGCCACCTACCTCGTGCGCCACGACAGCGGCGAGTTCCGGCAGTTGGGCAGCACCTGCGTGGAGCCGTACACCGGACTGCCGATCAAGGGACTTCTTGCGCTATGGCGCATCCAGGCCATCAAGGATTCCGATTGGGACGAGAAGGACGGCGGGGTGCCCGCCGATCTGCGGGTGCCGGTGGCCGAGGTGCTGCGGGTGGCGGCCGCCGTCGTCGCGGCGGACGGCCGCTACTACAGCCGCGCCGACGAGTGGCGACGCGTGATGCCCACGGCCCACGCCGTCGAAGACTACTTCTTCAACGCCAAGGCCCCGCAGGAGTGGAAAGCCGCGCTGGATGCCGACCCGGACGCCCGCACCACCGGCGAGGCGATCCGCGCATGGGCCGCCCAGGGCTACGGCGACGACGACGCGTACCGCCACAAGATTGGTCAGCTGGCGAGGGTCGAGACCGTATCCCCGCGCCATCTCTCCGTACTGGTGTCCGCGATCGCCGGATGGCGCAGGGACCAGGAGCGCGCCGAAGCCGAGTGCGCCGCCGAGCAGTCCACCGCGCAGGGCATCATCGGCCAGCGCCACACCGTCCCGGCGACCGTGACCGCCGTCATCCCGCTGGAAGACCGGCACTACGGCTACCGCGTCCAGAGCCGGAACCTGATCAAGTTCCAGGACGTCAACGGCAATGTCTTTGTTTGGTTCAGCAGCGCCGCCAAGCTCCCCGCGCGGGGCGACCAGGTCGAGGTGACCGGCACCGTGAAGGAGCACGGCAGCCACAGCGGCACCGTTCAGACCGTGCTCACCCGGTGCCGGATCAGCCAGCCGCAGCCCGTCGCCGCTTAACCCCCGCCGCTGGCCGGGCGGAACCCGCCGCCCGGCCCCACGTCACCCCCAGTCGCGCACCCCGCGAGGAGAACTCCCCATGGGCGCTGACCTGTTCACCATCACGCCTACCTGCACCGGCCAGGCCACCCACGTCCGCAACCTCCTGCGGATCGCCGTCAAGGGCACTACCGACCCCGACGACAGCTTCGCCGAGCACCACACCAACGCACAGGCCATGCTCCGGGCCGGAGACATCACCGACCACGGCCGATGGACGCTCACCGCCGCCCAACTCGGCACCCTCGCACTCATGGTGGCCATCGAGCGGGCATGGCGCACCCTCGCCGAGGTCGACACAGTGCACGTGCCCGCATGCCTGGCGGCCATCGAGAAGGAGATCACCGACGTGCACCAGGCTGCCCGCCAGGGCGAGGATGCCCACGGGTAGAGGGTTGCTACGCATCCAATAACATGGTTTAATTAATGACATCGGAAGGGGAGGGCAACCCCCGATCGACACCGCCGCCAGGCCGGTCGGCCCGGCGCCACCTCTCACCAGAAGGACAAGTCATGGCCCGCAACACGATGACCCCGGAAGAGCGCGCGGCGTACGGAGCGCAGATGCGCGCCGAGCTGGAATCGATCATGGACCGCGCCTACGCGGCGATGACCACCGACCCGGAGTTCTGGGCGGCCGTGATGCGCACCGCCGCGATCCTGCCCGACCGCAGCACCGGCAACGCGATCGCTATCACCGCCCAGTGCCCGCAGGCGACCTGCGTCAAGGCCGCCGCCGACTGGCGCAAGGTCGGCCGGGGCCCGGCCAAGGGCTCGCGCTCGCTGCGGATCTGGACCCCCATCAAGCGCCGCGTTGACGCCGAGCAGGGCGAGGGCACCGCCGCCGAGACCGGCCGCCCGGCCGACGCGCCTGCCGAGAGCACCCAGCAGCGGGTGTCCGGCTTCAAAGCCGGGCCGGTCTTCGACCTCTCCCAGACCGACGGCGACGCGTTCACCCCGCCCGCCCCCGAGGTGTTCGCGGCCGAGGTGCTGCGCGATGTGCTGGTGACCCAGTACCGCAAGAAGTACAACGAGGACCCCGAGGCGTCCAGCGGCATCGCGTTCCAGCAGGAGGCCCCGGACGATGCGGTGCGGATCCTGCTCTACGGGCACGCGTGGAGGCGCATCCCGGCCGCCGAGTCCATCGCCACCGGCCAGCACGAAGCCGAAGTGACGTCGGCCGCGCACGTCGCCGCGCTCATCCTCGGGATCAACCCCGGCCCGGCCGTCATGCCCCCGCTCGCGGGCATCCTCACCGACGGCAAGAAGCCCCCGGTCTACGGGGCGGCCGTCCGCGCCGTCGAGGCTGGCCGCCTGATCGCCGCCGCCGTGACCGCCGACGCCCGCGAACTCGCCGGGGCGGGCCAAGCCGCAGCCTGACAGACCGTCTGACCCTTCGGTGTCGGTGGAGGGAGGGCAACCCCTCCGCCGACACCTGCCGCCAGGCCGCGCCGGGATCTGGCCGGCCCCGGAAGCGGACGTGCCCCGCGGGGGCACGGCTGCCCCTGTCGCCGCGCTGGGCGCGGCGACCGCGGCCCGCTCGTCCCTCGCGTCCCGCGCCGGTGGGCACCCGCCGTCGGGACGCGGACCTCCGGGCCTACGGCCGGACGAAACGCCACTCTCACCAGAAAGACCAGCACCACCATGACCATCGAGATCATCCACACCCGCAGCGACGGAACCCTGATCCACGGCACCCGCAAGGGCGAAGGCAGTGCCGAGGTCCTCAGGACCCGCGACTACTCCACCGGCTACACCCAGCCTGCCCGCTACTCCCGCACGCTCGGTTGCTGGTACCTGCCCAACAGCCGAGACAAGCGCACCTCGAAGCCCATGCTCGAAGCCTTGGCCGAGCGCCTGCGGACGGAGGGGTTCACCGTCACCGTGACGATCCGTGAGGCCGACCGCCGCACCTTCGCCGAGGCCGAACGCGATCGGGTCGAGCGCGCCGAGGCCCGCGCCGAGCGGTTCGCCGGATACGCGGGCAACGCCGCCGCCCGGTCGGAGGCCGCATGGGAAGCAGGGAAGCGTATCGCGGACGGTATCCCGCTCGGACAACCGATCCTCGTCGGCCACCACTCCGAAGCCCGCGCCCGCCGTGACCAAGAGCGTATGGAACGCGCCGCCCGGACCAGCATCGCCGAAGCCAACAAGGCGGGGTACTGGTCGGGCCGGCATCAGGCCGCCGAATCCTACGAGCGGCACCGCAACAACCCCGGCCGCACCCTGCGCCGCCTCGACAAACTCCGCGCCGACCTGCGCGCCGTCGAGAAGTGGCGGCGCGGCGATCCGGCCAAGGGCTACCACCGTGACCACACCGACCCCGACACCATCGCCGAACTCGCCATCCGGCACGACGAACTGACCGAAGAGATCCAGCACTGGGAAGCCGTCATCGCCGAAGCCGAGGCCGACGGCGTGAAGATCTGGGGCAGGGCGGACTTCCAGCGCGGACAGTTCGCCCGCTACGGCGGCACCTGGTACGAGGTGCTGCGCGTCAACACCAAGTCGTTGACGATCCCGCACATCCACAACGGCATCGGCCGCAAGGTCGTCCGCGCGACGGACGCTGCCAACGGCTGGACCTGGACTCTGCCCTACCACGAGGTCACCGGGCACACGACCGCCGACGAACTCACCACCCAGCCCGCCTCCTCCTGACCCCACCACCCCAGGGGGCGGCGCCAACACACCCGGCCGCCCCCGGGGCCGTCGTCCCCGAACGGACCCGAAGATCCCCATGCGCAACAGCATCCAGGCGTACGCCCACCTCGTGCTCACCTTCGTCCGCGAGATCAACGACTGGCGCGACGAGTACGACCCCGGCACCAACGAGTGGCTCACCCTCTGCGCACTCTCCGAAGCTGCCGAGCAACTCGCCCTGTCCGTCACCGACCACCCGCAACCCACCACCCGGCCGGGCTCCCCGCACGCCCGCACTCTCGACGCCCTGTTCACCGCGTTCAGCACCCGCAATCGCCCCATGGGCACGATCACCTGCGGCAGCTGCGGCACCGGACAGTTCCAAGCCCGCCCCGACGCCGTGTTCGCGTGCGACACCTGCCCGAACACCCTCCACGCGCAGAACCTCAATCTGGACAGCGGCGAGATGTGGGCCGTGGACACCAGCGGCACCCTCGGCAAGGTCACCGACCCCGACCACACCCATCAGGCGATGACCGCAGCCCTCAGCGCCTGGCTCACCGCCGACGACCCGTACACCGAGCGCCGAGCCTTGATCGAGTTCCACGCCACGGCCCTCGACCTGCACACCGCCCTCGCCGCCGGCATCCCCTTCCCCACCGGCAACCGAAGGGAGCGGTCGTGACCGTCCGCTACAGCCCCGACAGCGTCATCGTGCCCAGTGACCCCGCCGACATCCTCGAATGGGCCGCCTGCCACATCGAACATGTCGGCATCCACCAAGGCTCACACCTGTTCGACGGCCCCGGACGCACCGTCACGCTCGCCTGCTGGCCCCGCGGAGCAATCCGCGTCGCCGCCGGAGACGGCCGCTTCACCAGCCACCGCCACTACGACCACGCCGCCATCCGACGCGGCGAAGCCGACGCCCTGCGCATGCTCGCCGAACACCTCGCCGGCCCCCTGATCGACGCCGACCAGGATCCGCACGCCCACCGCCGCGCCGTCGACCAATGGAGCGCCGTCCCCGGCCGCACCGCCGCCGCGGCTGCCCAGAAGATGCGAGCCGCCGCCCGCGCCGACCGCCTGTTCTAACCCCTTGCTCTGGTGGGCGGCAGCGACACCGTTGCCGCCCACCAGCCCGTTCCCGACCACAAGGCACCCGACCATGCCAACCACCACGCGCACCACCGCCCGCCGCGGAGCCGCCCAGCTCAGCGGCGACGGAACCGCCCGGATCACCGTCCCGGTACAACTGCGGCTCAGCGCCGCCGAACTCGCCCGCGCGCTACTCGCCGCACCCGAAGCCGCCGACCCGGCAGTGCTCAGCCCAGTGCAAACCCGAGCCGTAATCGCCGCCGTCCTCGCACGGCACGGCTACGCCGCGCTCGACAGGACCATCTACGACGGGGACAAGGACCAGCACCAGGCCGCCCGCCGCGCGATCCGCGACGCCTACGGCACCCGGTTCCACGGCCACCACCAGGAGCAGCAGTTCCTCGCTGACCCCCTCATCCACAGCGTGAAGAACGGAGACTGGAACTGGAACGAGTAGCGCGCCCGGTCGCGCGAGCAGGCGACGGGACGGCGGGCCGGTCGGCCGCACCCCAGCCGTTGGCGAAAATAGGTGATGGCCAGCGCACATGGGCAACGGCGCTGGCCATCGGTTGTCCTCTCACCAGAGAAAGACCACACCATGGTATTTGATCCACAGCAGCGAAACCCCCGACCCGGCGACCACGTCACGCTCCGGCCAGGTAACAGCCTCGGCACGGACGAGCATGAGACCTTCGTCGTCGTGGACGACAACTCACCCGCCGACGGCCACCTCGTGCTCAACCTCCCGCCCGCAAACCCGGGCCGGGCGGACTGGGCCGCCGCCGTCCAACCGGACGAGGTCGCGCACTGCCAGCGCATCACCGAGGAAGGGGCCGCCAGCTGGACCGTAGGCGCAGGCCCGACAGCACGGCAGTAGCCGCACAGGCCCCCACCGACCGAGGACGAACAGGAGCACCCCCGTGCACCGCGAGAACGGCCGCACGCTCTATTCACGCGCCGACCTGAGCCGCACCCACGGCATCAGCGAGTCCACCCTCCAGAACCTGTGGACCGACCGGGAGAACAACGGCCACCCACCCGCTGAGACGATCAACGGCGTCATGCACTGGGACGGAGCCGTCTGGGTTCCCTGGCACCGAGAGTTCCAGCGGCAGCGCGCCATCGCCGCAACCACGAACGAGCCCCGGTTCGACGGAGACCCCGACGAAGAAGTAGCACCTGCCGAGGCGGCGCGCATCTGTGGGTTCGCCGACAGCAGCACCGTCTCGGGCTACGTCAAGAACCCGCCTGCCGGATGGCCCGAGCCGGACGGCTGGGACGAACTCCCCACCCGACGGCGACCGCGCTGGAAGCGCTGGCGCCTATGGGCGTACGTCTCCGAGCGGCCTGGGCGCGGCCACGCCGGGGGCCGGCCCAAGGGCCGGAAAGCCCTCGCCTACCCCTACCAGGGAGACCCGCGGCTCACCCTTGCGCGCGAAGCCCTCGCACAGCACCCCGGCCTGGCGAACGCCGAGTTGATCCCGTTGCTCCAGTCCCAGACCGAGCGCGATTACTCCCGGACGGTCTGGACGCTCATCCTCAAATCCGCACGCGAAAACCCGGAAGCAGAGGGCTGACCGTGACCCACACCCACTGCCCACGCTGCATGGGCGCGCTCGGCACGAACCCCGCCCGCTCCCGTGTCACCGTGAGCCGGGAGATCCTGATCTGCACCACCTGCGGCACTGACGAAGCCGAGCGCGACTACCGACGCGAACCCCCGATCCCTCCCGAGGACTGGCCGCTGACACGCTGACTTAGTGGTCGACTTCGTAAGTCTTTCGGGGGTTGATCAAGCCGCGAGGGCGCCGGAGAATTCTTCCCCTTGACCGGTGATGTGCCGGTCGAGTCTGTCCAGCAGTGCGTGCAGATCGGAGGTGGTGAACTTCCACTGGAACGGCTGTGCCGTGGCGTTGTAGCGGTCTTCGAAGGCTCGGAGCCGGTCCCTGACCTGGGCGAGATCGATGAAATCGTTGGGCGAGACGACCTTGCGTTGCACCACGGAGAAGTAGATCTCCACTTGGTTCAGCCAGGAGGCGTGGATCGGGGTGTGCACCATGACCGCGTTCGGGAAGGCAGCCGACAATCGGTCGGCGGCCTTGTGGCCGCGGTGGGAAGAGCCGTTGTCGACGATCCAGAACACGCGCTTGGCGCTGGCGTAGGGCTCCTGACTCATGACCTGGGCGACCAGGTTCGTGAAGGGGTCGATGCCGGTGGTTTTCTCAGAGCGGCCGAACACTTTCGCGCGGTGGACGTCGTAAGCCGCCAGGTAGGCCAGGGCGCCGCCGCGTCCATATGTGTGGTTCACCCGCATGGCCCGGGCCCGTCCCGGTGCCAGGGTGGGGTGACAGCGGCAGCGGGCCTGGATCGAGGTCTTCTCGTCGGCGCTGATGACGTACTCGTCCGCGGCCAGGGGCTGGCCGTCCCAGGTGCGTGCGTACAGCTCCAGCACCTGCTCTGCCTTGACCTGGAAGTCGGGGTCGGTGATGAAGATCCAGGACCGATGCTGCCAGGGCTTGATCGCGTCCTGGTGCAGCCAGCGCCGCACGGTGGAGGCTGAGACCGCACCGGCGATCTCGCGGGCGACAACCTCACGGGCCAACTCGGGCGCGGACCAGCGCGAGAGCGGGATGTCCGACTCGGCGGGCAACCGACAGGCCAATGCCTTGACCTGAGCAGCCTGCAACGGGCTGAAGGCGGGTGGGCGACCGGTGCGCCTGCGGTCCGCCAGCCCCGGTACGCCCAGCTCGGCGAACCGGTCCCGCCAGGTCCGCACGGTGTCCAGGTGCAGCCCGGTCTCGCGCGCGATGCGTGCGTTGGAGCGCCCATGCGCGGCGTGCAGGACGACCTGCGCGCGCATTCGCATCCGGTGCTGGGTCTTGTGACCGTAGGCCATCTTCTTCACTCGCTCGCGCTCAGCGGCGCGCAAGACTATTTGGCGGGCAGCGGGAATGGGCAAGACGGGCAGGCCGATCGTGGTTGCTCGGGGACGCCGGAGGTCATCAGGCGTGTGGGCTCGCGGCGAACGAGCCCCTGGAATCTCGTGTTCGCGCAAGAACGCGAGGCACGGGGCTGGGCCTGGCCGCCCGGGGCGCGGGCGGCCAGGTTGTCATCTTGGACGGTGCGTCATGCGTTGCTGTTCGGCGGCTTCTTGCCTCGGTGACGTCGGACATAGAGGACGACGCCGATGGCCAGCAGGATGACGATGACGGGGAGGGCGGGGCCGATGTTGCTTCCGAGCAGGAGTCCCACGGGCGTGTTCCCTTCGTTGGTTGAGCGAGGTGGTCCGGTCAGGCGTCGCGGGTGGCGGACTTCCAGGCGCCGATCGCCGACCAGCCGATGATCCAGCCGGCGATGACGGTGGCCATCGCCCAGGTGGGCATGGGCGGAAGCTGGAACTTGCGGGCCGGCCAGCAGCGACGGTTGCAGTTGGTCCATCGCGACCCCGACGAAGAGGCGCTCGACGTTGACGAGGTGGGGCAGCGCGTGGTCGGCCAGTGCCGGAGTGATGATGATCTGCAGCACGACGAGCAGGATCACCGGCACGGTCCGTTGGCCCATCAACGCTGCAAGGCCGTGGCCGACCGTGAACCCGACGATGAGGTAGAGCTCCAGCCACAGCCCGGCGCCTGCCAGTGCGCCGGCCGAGGGAGCGGGCGCGCCGGGGCTGTGAGGGCTGCCCAGGTACGCGGTCGCAAGCGCCGCCAGCGTGCAGCCGACGGCTGCGAGTGAGAGCAGGAGGGCCAGGCCGGCCGGGATGCGGGCGAGGTAGAGGGCGATCCTGGACCGGCCGGTGATGACGAGGTGGCGGAACATGCCGTCGCTCAGGTCGCCCGTCGCGGCGGTGGCGCCGAACGCGACGGCCACGATGAAACCGAACTCGCTCATCAGCGTGCCGGCGGTCGCCAGGGCCCCCGGGTCTCCGGCCGGCCCGTAGTGCGTGGGGTCGCTCAGGTGGTAGATGAGCCTGATGCCGTAGAAGACGACGGGCAGGGCCACGGTGAACGCCACGGTGACGGTCATCAGGACCGTCCGCTTGCGCAGTTCAAGGATCTTGGCGCCGATCAGCGGCATGGGCGGCAGCCACGAGTCGCGGTGGACGGCGGTGGAGTCGAGCGGGGTCATGAGTCTTCCCCAAGGCGGCTGGTGACGGACAGGAACCACTGCTCGAGACTGGTGTGGACCGGCCGGACTTCGTGGACGGCGATGCCGGCCTCGACGAGGCGGCGGTTGATCTCGGCCGCGCGCCGGCGCACCGGTCCGGCGCTGAGGATGATGTTCAGCCCGTTGTCGGTGATGGTGATGCGGGAGGCGATCTGGGTGCCTTCGAGGGCGCGTGCCGCCGCGGCGGGATCGAAGCACTCCACCTCGACCAGGTCCTCGGTTCCCGCCATGAGCTCGCCGATGGGGCCTTGGTGGATGACCTTGCCGCGGTCGACGATGGCGACCTGGTCGCAGGTGCGCTCGACCTCGTCGAGCAGATGCGAGGAGAGCACGACCGTGCGCCCTTCGTCGACCAGGGAGCGGATGAGTTCGCGCGTCTCGTGCATGCCGGCCGGGTCCAGGCCGTTCATCGGCTCGTCGAGGATGAGCAGCTGCGGGTCGGCGAGCAGGCAGGCGGCAAGGCCCAGGCGCTGGCGCATGCCCATGGAGTAGGAGGAGACCTTGTCGTCGGCACGGCCGGCCAGCCGGGTGCGCTCCAGGGCCGGCCCGATCTGCCGGTCGGCGCCCCCGCCTCTCGCGGCGGCCAGGATCTTCAGGTTCTCGCGGCCGGTCAGGTGGCCGTGGAAGCGGGGTTCGTCGACGATCGCGCCCACGCGGGCCAGGGCGCGACCGCGCTGCTGCGGGACGGGGATGCCGAGCAGTGAGATCGTTCCGCTGTCGGGGCGGGTCAGTCCGAGCAGGGATCGGATCAAGGTGGTCTTGCCAGCGCCGTTCGGCCCCAGATAGCCGAAGGCCACTCCCCGTGGGACGAGCAGGTCGACGGCATCGACTGCTGTGCGGGCGCCGAAGCGCTTGGTCAGTCCGTGCACCTCGACGGCCCACTGGCCGGGTTCACCGGCCGGTGGGGGCGCGGCGGCGCCTTGTTGGGAAACGCTGGTCATCTCTCGGGTCCTTTTCGGGGTTGTCGGCTGATGCCAGCGTCTCCGGGCGCCATCGGATGCGTCTGCGGTCGCCCGGACCAAGGCGTTCATCCGCAAGGATGAATCCGTCTCGCCGCAGGGATGAAGCAGACGGCCTGGTCAGCCGGTACGTTCGGGGTATGCAGGCTGTTCGGCGCGTCGTGGACGGTGACCTGGACCGGTTCCTCGATGCCGGGGTAGCGGTCACCGCAGCCGTGCTGGCCGCCGTCGCCGCGTGGGGAGTGTCCGGGCCGATCGGCACGATCCACGGCCCGGCGTGGCTGCGCGTACTCCTGCCGCTGGCCCTCGGCGCCCCGCTGTTGCTGCGCCGTCGCGCCCCGTTGTTGATGTGGGCGGCGATCTGGGCGGGCATCGCGCTGCTGACTCTGGTCGGCGGGCATCCGCCGCAGGGCCTGTACTTGCTGTTCGTCCTGTTCTGCGGCGCGTATGCCCTCGGGGCTCACGCGGGCTTCCGCGATGCTGTGATCGGGTTGGTCGGCACTGTCCCGGTCATCGCGCTGATCGGTCTCGGCGGGGTCGGCGTGGGCCTGGGAGCCGCACCGCTCGTGGTGTTCTGGCTCGCGGGTGTGCTTGTCCGCGCGCGCAGGCAGCAGACCGCGCTGGCCGAACGCAACGCGGAACTGGAGCGAAAAGCGGAGCAGGTCAGAGCCGCCGAACGGACACGGATCGCGCGGGAGCTGCACGACATCGTCGCCCATCACCTCAGTGTGATCGTGCTGCAGGCCTCCGGTGCCCGCGCCTCGGGCGCGTCAGCCGAGTCGACTCTGGAGAAGATCGAGAACAGTGGACGACAGGCGCTGAAGGAGACACGCCGCCTGCTCGGCGTCCTGCGCGAGGCCAACCCGGACACCGGATTCGCCCCGCAGCCGGGCATCGGCGAACTCGACGGGCTCGCCACCAGCGTCCGCGCCGCCGGCCTGCCGGTGAGCCTGATCATCACCGGCGACCACACAGACGTGCCAGCGGCCGTGGACGTGTCGGTCTACCGCATCGTCCAGGAGGCGCTGACCAACGTCCTCAAGCACGCCGACGCCACCCACGCCGAGGTGGCGATCACCTGCGCCCACGAGGCAGTCACCATCGAGGTCACCGACAGCGGATCCCACCAGCCACCCAACCCGACGCCGGCGGGCGGACACGGCCTGACCGGCATGCGCGAACGGGTCGCCATATTCGGCGGCGAACTGAGTACCGGACCGCACCCCGGCGGCGGCTTCGCCGTGCGGGTGCGGCTCCCCCTGCAGGACGGACCACCGTGATCAACGTTCTGATCGTCGACGACCAGGACCTCGTCCGCGAGGGCCTGCGGATGCTCCTGGAAGCCGAACCGGACCTGGCTGTCGCCGGAGAAGCCGGCGACGGCACCCAGGCTCTCGCCCACGCGCGCCGGCTGGACCCCGACGTGATCCTCATGGACGTCCGCATGCCCACCATGAACGGCATCGAAGCGACCACCCGGCTCATCGAAAGCGGCTCACGAGCCCGGATCCTCATGCTGACCACGTTCAACCTGGACGAATACGTCTACCACGCACTCAAGGCCGGCGCGAGCGGCTTCCTACTCAAGGACGCCACCCGCGAGCAGCTCGTCGGCGCCGTCCGCGCCGTGGCCTCGGGGGAAACCCTCCTCGCCCCCGCCGTCACCCGGCGACTGATCGAGGACTTCTGCAGCAGACCCGCCCCGGGCACCCCCACCGATGGCGCAGCGGGGCGGCTGAGCGAACGCGAACTCGGCGTCGTCCGGCTCGTGTCCCAGGGAATGTCCAACGCCGAGATCGCCGCGAAGCTCTACCTCAGCGAAGCCACCGTCAAAAGCCACATCGCCCGCATCCTCGCCAAACTCGACCTGCGCGACCGCGTCCAGATCGCCGTCCACGCCTACGAACACGGCATCGTCCGCCCCGGCCACAACACGCCGCCCCCAGCGCAGGAATTCTAGTTGGCCAGGCGCACGACTCCGGAACCGAGTCAACCCCCGAAGGACTTACGAACTCGACCACTTAGGTTCCGCGACGTTCGGCGTAGCCATCGCGGCGGGAAAGCGAGATGTCCGACACCGGTACTACCGGTGTCGGGCATCTGTCCTTCATAGCCGCAGGGCGAGGATGCTCACTCCGCTGGGTGCGCTCACCCGGATGTCGTCGGAGCCGCGCGCGCTTGCTCTCGCTGAGTCGTTCCATCTTTTGGCGATACCGGACTCGGAGCGCGATCAGCTGCCGCCCGAGACGACGGTGTCGACGCGGCTGCCGCGCCAGCGAGCGTCGCTCGCACCTCCGCCAACGTGAGGCCCGTCAGGTCAGCGATCTGATCACGCCGCTCGCCCAGCGCTGATAGATCCACCAGCGCCCGTTGCGCCGCCGCTTCTGGTACTGCGGCTGCTACTTCCGCGTCCGCGAGGAGCTTCTCCGCACGAGCCGCAGCTTGCTGCCTCAGAGCGCGTGCTCGTGCTGTCTCCTCGTAGTAGTCCGTGAGGGCGGACTCGACCCGCTTCTCGTGCTCCAAGCGCTGCGCGTCTCGCTGTGCCTTGGCTGCCTGTGCCGCTTTCGCCGCGGCTGACCGCGACGCTGCAATTCGTCCACTCATGCGCAGCACCATAGCCGCATCCTGCCAGGTGAGAAAAGCCTTCGGATTGCCCTTTGGGAAACGATGAGAAGTTTTGAGAAACGTCGAGACATCTCTCGAAGAAAAAACCTCGCCGAGCCTCCGATTGACATTGTCTGACCAGCAGCGTTGCTCCATCTCTGAGGTCATCCAGACACCTCTTGCAGATATTCTGAGCATGGCCCGCTGCGCGGATATAAGCTGCCCCTGATGACACGATCGGGAGCAGTGGAAAAGGCGGCGCGAATAGCGTCGCCCCGTCGCTGTATCGCGAATGTTTCGGGCAGCGGGTGGTCGCGTTGATGACCATCCACAAGCTCACCAGCGGGGCGGGCTACACCTACCTGACACGGCAGGTCGCGGGCGGCGACGTGCAGCGTCAGCGCGGCCAGGCGGCAGCCGACTACTACACCGCCAAGGGCAACCCTCCCGGCGTCTGGATGGGCAGGGGAGCGCCGCTGCTGGACCTGGCCGGGCAGACGGTGACCGAGGACCAGATGAAGCACCTCTACGGCCTTGGGCAGCACCCGAACGCGCAGCGGATCATCGCCGCCTACCTTGCCGAACACGTCACGGCTGGCATGGACGAAGCGCAGCGGACCAAGGTCGCCGCAGCGGCGGTGAAGGCCGCCACGCTCGGTCGCCCGTTCCCGGAGTACAAGGCGCTGGCACCGTTCGAGCAGCGCGTGGGGGAGCGGCTGGAGGTCCTGCGCAAGCAGGCTCGGCGCGAGCCCACCGACGGTGAGTTGAAGAAGATTCAGCGCGACGAGTCGGCCCGGCAGCGCGCGGCGGTCGCGGGCTTCGACGTGGTGTTCGCGCCGGTGAAGTCCGCCGCGTTGCTGTGGGCGTTGGACGAGCGCGAGGAAGTCCGCAGCGCTGTGCGCCAGGCCCACGAGGCCGCACGGGATTCAGCGATGGAGCTGCTGGAGCAGCACGCCGCGTTCACCCGCACCGGCTCGATCGGGCAGGCGCAGATCGAGACGAAGGGCCTGATCGCGGCGGCGTTCGACCACTTCGACTCCCGCGCGGGCGACCCCAATCTGCACACCCACGTCGCGGTCTCGTCGAAGGTGACGGGGGCGGACGGGAAGTGGCGTTCGCTGGACGCCCGCGCCCTATACGCGACCACGGTCGCAGCCTCCGAGCACTACAACACCCGCTTCGAGACCGAGCTCAGCGCGCGGCTCGGCGTCACCTTCGAAGCTCGCCAAACCTTGGGGAAGAAGGCCCCGGTCCGCGAGGTCGCAGGGGTTCCAGCGGAGTTCATCACGCACTTCTCCTCGCGCCGCACCGAGATCGAGGCGCGCTACGAGCAACTGCTCCGCGCCTACCGTGCCGATCACGGGCGCGACCCGTCAAAGGGCACCGCGCACAAACTGGCGCGGCAGGCCAACCTCGATACCCGCGAGAGCAAGAAGGCCGCCCGCTCCGTTCAGGAGATGCGCGCTGACTGGACGCGCAGCCTCACCGAGGCCCACGGCCCACACGCCGTCGGGCAGCTGATGGCGGCCGTGCCGGGCACCGCCCAGCGCCCCCAGTCAGCCGTGAAGAACGACCCGTCGGGGGTCGACTTCGAGGCCCTGGCCGAGCGCGCCGTCGCCACTGTGGCGCAGGAGCGCTCGACCTGGACCGTGTGGAACGTGCGTGCCGAGGCGGAGCGCCTGGTCCGCGAACTTGGCCCTGCCGACAGGCAGCAGCACGACGCCTTCACCGAGGCGATCATCACCGCGGCCGTCTCTGCGAAGCACAGCGTCCAGGTCACCGCCCCGGCCCTGATCACCGAACCGGCGGAGCTTCAGCGCTCGGATGGCAGCTCGGTGTTCGAGCAGCACGCCGCGATCCGCTACACCTCCCAAGCCGTCCTCGACACCGAGCAGCGCATCGTGGATGCGGCCAAGACCGTGACCGCGGTCGGACTGTCTGGCCCCTTCACCGCCGCGGCGATCGACGGCTTCGAGAGCCGCCACCGCACCCTGGACGCCGGGCAGCGCGCCCTGGTCCAGGGCTTCGCCACCGACCCGCGCATGGTCGTCCTGGGGCTTGGCCCGGGCGGCTCGGGGAAGACCACCGCGATGCAGGCGTACGTCCATACCGCTGCCCAGGCCGGGCAGCGCGTCGTCCCGCTGGCGACCTCCGCGGCTGCCGCTGCCGTCCTGGCCAAGGACCTGAAACGGCCCGCGGAGAACCTGCACAAGTCCCTGTGGGAGTACACCACCGGCCCCGCCGCGACGGCGCTCCAGAGCGGCGCTCTGGTGCCGCGCAGCCGCGCGTCTTTCGCTCTGCGTCCGGGGGACGTGGTGTTGCTGGACGAGGCTGGGATGGCGGGCACCGCGAACATCGACCAGCTGGTGAAGTTCGCCGCCGCGCGGGGCGCGGTCGTGCGCCTGCTGGGCGACTACCGCCAGCTGTCCTCCGTCGAATCGGGCGGCATCCTGCGCCGGCTCCACCACGAGGTCGGCGCCTACGAGTTGACCGAACTGCACCGCTTCGCGGACAAGGACGAGGCCGCCGCCACCCTCCAACTCCGTGTCGGTGACAGCGCGGGCCTGGACTTCTACCAGCAGCACGGGCGGATCGTCGGCGGGTCGCGCCTGGCGATGCTCGATGCCGCCTACGCCGGGTGGAAGGCCGACATGCTGGCGGGCAAGACCACCTTGATCAGCACCGCCACCAACGCGGATGTCACAGCCCTGTCCGCTCGCGCCCGCGAAGACCGCGTCGCCGCCGGACAGGTCGAGCAGGATGGCGTGCTGCTGGAGGACGGCAACTGCGCGGGCCGCGGGGACTGGATCGTCACCCGCGACAACAGCCGGACGATCACCACCAACCGGGGCCGTGACTGGGTGAAGAACGGCGACGCCTGGGAGGTCTTGGCGCGGCGGGCCGACGGTTCGCTGAAGGTCCGCCACATGGGCCACCGGGGACGGGTGACGCTGCCCGCCGACTACGTCGCCGCCAGCGTGCAACTGCTGTACGCGTCCACGGTCATGCGCTCCCAGGGCGGCACCGTGGACACCGCCCACCCCCTGGTGACCGAAGACATGACGCGCGAACAGCTGTACGTGCAGATGTCCCGCGCCCGCGAGAAGACGACCGCCTACACCGTCACCCACGAGCTGCTCGCGTTCGACACCGATGAGCAGTTGGATGCGACCCGGCACGACCCCGACACCTACGCCGCCCGCGAGGTACTGGAGCGCGTGCTGGCCCGCGAAGGCGCCGACCGCACCGCAGCCGAAGCCATCGCCGAGAGCCAGGAGGAGGCCGTCTCGCTGTCCACCCTGGTCCCGCGCTACGACCACGCCACCGACACCCTCACCCGCCACCATTACACCCAGCTCACCACAGCGATTTTGGGCCCGGACCTCGGCCAGACCATCACCGCGGACCCCGCCTTCAGTGCGGTCACCCGGGCACTTCGCGCTGCCCAAGGCCAGGGCTGGCAGGCCGAGCAACTGCTTGCCGCAGCCGCCCGCCAAGGCGACCTGAACTTGGCCGACTCGCCGGCCCAGCTGCTGGCCTGGCGCATCAACCAGCACACCGAAGACCACCAGCCCGCCGCCCACCTGCATCGGCCCACCACGGCCGACGCCACCCGCTACGCCCAACTCCTGGGCCTCGACTCTGTCGTCTTGAGCGCGGAGACGGCAGTGACGACGCCCGCTGCGCTGCGCACCGTCGCCGTCTCCGGCACGACGTCCGCAGGCCACCCATACGTCCCGGCACAGGACTTGGACCGGTACGCCGATGCTGTCGCACAGCTCACCGGAACCACCGCGACCGAAGTCACCGGACACCGCGACTGGCCACAACTCGCCGCCGTCCTCGCCGCAGCCCACCGAGCCGGACACGCCACCATCACCCTGCTGGACGCCGCCCACCCGAACACCGCCAACGGCGACAACCCGGTCCACGACCTCACCACCCAGGCCCGTCAACTCCTCGTCCAACAAAGCGTCCCCGCTGCCGAGCACCGCATCCCAGCCGCCCTGCGCCACCAGGCCGCCGCCCACCACGCCCTGGGCGACCACCTCGCTGAACAGACACGTCACGAGGCCGCCTGGCCCGCCCTGACCGCGGCCCTTCGCCGCGCCGAGACCGCCGGACACAGTCCCGACCAACTGCTGCGCCAGGTCGCCGACGCCCGCACGCTTAACGGCGCGGACAGCATTAGCCAGCTCCTGGCCTGGCGCATCAACAGCCACCTGGCCAACGCCCCGGCACCTGGCATCGATCAGCGCGCTACGGACCGTCACAGCGAGCAGTGGCGCACCCTTGCTTGGACCCTCAAGGCCCTTGAGAACAACGGCATGGACCTCACCCACGCCCTCACCAACACCGTGGGGGAGCACCAGCTTGAGCGACTGCTCCAGCAGGCCCGCACGCTCCACAACGCAACCGGCCGGGTGCGCCAGGACCTGCCCGCCTGGGTGACCGCGCCGCAGCCGAACACAGCCATGGACCCGGCACACCGCACCTACCTCGACGACCGCGCCCAGCTCATCTCCGACCGGATGACCGCCCTCGCCGAGCGCATCACCACCGACCGACCCGACTGGAGCCGGAACCTGGGCGAGCCCCCCACGGACCCGTCCGTCCACGTCACCTGGACCCGGCACCTGGCCACCATCGCCGCCTACCGTGACCAGTACCAGGTCACCGACAACAATCCCGCCCAACCCGCTGGCCCCTACATCGAACAAGGCCGCACCGGACACGCCGCCTACTGGACAGCCGCCGCATCAGCCCTCGCCGCCCAACAGTTGACGCGCGCCAGCGCTGCGTCGGGAGACGTGACGCTGACCCCTGAAGGTGCCACTCGCGCCACCTTCGCGGCCGACGTCTTCCAGACCCTTACGCCCGAGCAGCAGCAGGCCGTCATCAACGACATCGCCACCCGCACCGGCGCAACGTGGCTCCGGCACACCCCGGTCACCGACGACACGGCGCTGCGCCATGCCACCATCGCCGACCCGCTCACCACCGTGATGATCGAGTGCGGCCACCTCACCCCAGAGAGCCACCCGGCCGCCTCCGACACCCCGACATCAACCGATACTGAACCTCCCCAGGCGACCCAGCCAACTCTTGCCGAGCGCCGCCGAGCAGGCCGCGCCGCCGAACGCGCAGCCCACCGTGAGCAGGTACAAGCTGGCAACGGCCCGTCGACCCGCGGCACGAGACCGATGCGCCAGGTACCTCAGCAGCCGCCAGCGGCGGCGCGAACCGACCAGCGACCGCAGCAGTCCCAGCAACCCACCGTCCAGCAGCCTCCGATCCAGCGCCCAAACGAGCAAGGACCGCGGATCCGGTAGACAACCGACACCTTGGGAGTGAGAGCTGTTTGTTGCCGGCTAACCAGGCAGACCCAAAAGTCGAGCTGGCCGACGACCAACTGCGTCGGTACGCCGACCGGTTCGTTCGGCCCACCGGCGGGCCTGGCAGGCCGGGGACTGAACGTGCATCCCATGTGAGCAACTGAGCCGACGGCCGGGCAGAGAACAAGATCACGGCCAACGACGGGGGCTTACAAAGAAGCGCAAACGGGACGGGGATGGCGATACGTTTTTCCCGGCTTCGACAACCCTTCAAAGACATGCCTCAATTGCCCCATTAGTCATATCGCTTTCAGTCCATTCGTGGACGCACCTTGCATCTATCCTGGCGGTCGATCTAGCCTTCGCTACAGCACTCAGAGGATCGGCCGGTCAGGAAAGTAGCATTGAAGTATAGACGCATCAGACTGGATGAAATCCAGGTCGGGACTCCCATTAGGATCGACGTCGGCAACATTGTCGAGCTTGCAGAATCGATCAAGAAGAACGGCCTCAGGGAGCCACTGCTCCTAAACCCGCTCAACTTGATGATCATTAGCGGCTACAGGAGGTATGCGGCGTGCCGCCTAAAGGCCTCTGGTCTCACGGTAATGGCAGCGCTCCCCGACGACGTCACGGATGCGTGCAATGAGGTCAAGCAGCATCTTGACGCCCCGGATCGACAGTATTCACTCCCGCTTAATGCTCGCGAGCGAATCAATCTTGGGATCCTGCTAAATCAGCTTCCGAAGCCGTCGGAAGCGATCGGCAATTTCACCCATGACTCGGTCACAGGCCCAGCAATCGGCCTGACATCGGCAATTCTATGGCGCGTGAGATCAACTCTGGGAAGGGCAAGAGAATGGGAGCCTACCCCGGATGTCGACGCCCTCCTGGCAAGAAGAATAGTGCGTCTAATGCTGGAGGCGATCGATCACCCAGTTGAGGGCGTGAGCGCCAGCCAAGCCGTGAAAATCCTGCACGGGATGTGGAAGAGAGGGGAGTGTCCCCACTTGCTCTCAGAGGTGATCAAGCCGCGGCCGGAACGGCTCTCCAGCAACACTCCGACCAGGTCGAGGCAGGTATCCGTCGGCCTGGCTGGCATCCCCCGACGAGCCAGCGCCGTGGAATTCAGGCGCGGGGTAGACGCAATTTCCGGGGCGTGCGCCGGGTTGGCGAGCCTAGGAGCCACTGAGATCCCCAGGGAAGACGCTGATTACCTGAGCCGGGAGATCAAAACCGACATGCAGTTCCTTCGTCAATTTCTAAAGAAGCTTCAGGAGGCGTGATGACTACACGGCTGCTCACATCCAGCATCGAAATGATTCCCCCTAATGGAGTCACGACTGACTCGCGGGTCAATACGCGGCCCGTTGATCGCGCTTGGGTCCAAAGGAAGCTCCGGGAAGGATTCGACGAGAAGCGAATCGGAGTGCCCACAGTTTCTATGCGAGAAGATGGCTCGTTCGTCTGGCTGGACGGGCAGAATCGCGGAGAGCTCTGCAAGGCCGCGGGGCGTGGCGACGAGGCCATCAGCATGAAGGTATTTCGCGGATTGTCCCTTGCCGAGGAGGCCGAGCTCTTTCTTGGCTTGAATGACAATCGCAAGGTTGCGCCCATCTACAAGTTCATTGCTGAGGTCACCGCCCGGCGTCCTGAAGCAGTAGAGATCACTCGAATTGCCTCTGAGTTCAACTGGTCGGTTTCCGACAATGGCAGCACGAACAATATCGCTGCGGTAGCCGCGCTTAGCTCGATCTATCGCTCTACTAATCCACCTGGAACGACCCTCCGCGTGACCCTCTCTATCGTGACCCAGGCGTGGGGGCACTCGCAGGAGTCCGTCACTGCCCCTATTCTGCTGGGGCTCGCGTCCGTGTTGAATGACAGCCCTAACCTGAGCACGGTCTCGATGGTCAAAAAGCTCGCCAGCTATGACGGCGGGCCCGCAAGTCTCCTGGGCAAGGGACGAGGATTCCGATCAGCGACCGGTTGCACCGTAACTCAGGGGGTGGATCAGGTGATCAGGGCGACTTACAACAACGGCCGACGATCGGGTCGACTGAACACGTGGGGCCCGCCGGCAGCTCGGACCGCAACCCCACAGGAGCAGATGACCGTGCGCTTCTGAAGCTGAGCGCCCCGGTGCAGCCACCATGTGGCCACCGGCGCGAGGACAAGGGGGGCCGAAGAGGACTAGGCACTGTCCTGGCGATCACGGGCTGGACTGGGATCTGCAGTCGCGATCGCCAGGGTCCCCACCGCCGACTCTGGCCAGACAGGGGCGGGTCTTACGATCTGGCCCATGACGAGCACTCCGGAGTCCTGGACCATTCGCCATTTCTCCCAGGCCAATCCCGCCGGTCCGGGCTGTGACAGCGTGCCGACGCTCTTGCGGAGGATGGCCGATTCGATCGAAGCGTTGGGTCCTGTCGAGGTTCAGGATGTCGTCATCGAGTCGGAGATGACGCAGCATGGACCTTGGCGGTCGGGGACGGTCTACTTCCACCTGCCCGAAGACAACTGAGCCCGGCCAGCGCTCACGAGCGGAGCCAGACGACGAGGGCTGCTGTGGTGACTGTGCCGAGGAAGATGTAGGCACGCTTGTCGTACCTGGTCGCGACGGCGCGGAAGTTCTTCACCTTGTTGATGGCCCGCTCGACGGTGTTGCGTTTCTTGTACCGCTCTGTGTCGAAGCCGGGCGGCCGACCCCCGGCGCTCCCGCGCCGGACACGGTTGGCCGCCTGGTCCGACTTCTCCGCGATCACGTGCCGGATCCCGCGTCCGCGCAGGTAGGCACGGGTTGGGCGGTTGCTGTAGCCCTTGTCGGCGCTGTCCGGCTTCGTGCGCGGCCGTCCGGTGGCCAGACGCGGCACGCGGATTCGCCGCATCACCTCCTCGAACTGGGTGCAGTCGGCGCTTTGCCCAGGTGTGATGACCAGCGACAGGATGCGGCAGTGGCCGTCGGCGCTCAGGTGGAGCTTGGTGGTGAAGCCGCCGCGCGAGCGGCCGAGTGCTTCACCTCCCGCACCACCTCCGCCAGCCGGGCGACCAGGTTCGCCCAGATCCGAGCGGTTCTGACCGCCTGCGCGGAGCCCCCTTTGACACGACGTCGGCCACGGCGTCTTCAACGCTCACGCCCAGCGCATCCGCGAACAACTCCTGCGCCTGAACCAACAGATCACCGGCCACCGGCTGCTGCGTGGCGGCGTGCTCCCTGGCGGCGCACGCCTGCTCGCCCTGCCGACACCCGCCGAGATGCGGGCGATCGGCGAGGACATCGGCGACCTGGTCCAACTTGCCCTCGGCCACCCCGTCGTCAAGGACCGCTTCACCGGCACCGCCGCGCTACCAGCCGAGGCTGCCCGCGATCTGGGCTGTCTCGGCTACGTCGCACGAGCCAGTGGTCTGGCCCTCGACGCCCGCATTATGCACCCCGCCCTCGACCTCGGCCCCGCCCTCCACGTCCCGACGACGGAGACCGGGGATGTGCTGGCCCGATTCCAGATCCGGGCGAAGGAGATCGACATCTCCCTCTACCTGATCGACCAGCTGACCCGCCGTCTGGAACCGGGCAGCTTCACCGTTCCGCTCGCCGAGGAGGGACCCGGGCACGGCAGTGGACTGGTCGAGGGCTGGCGCGGCACCATCGCGACCCGGATCGAACTCGCTCCGGACAGCACTCTGACGCGGGTGAAGCCCGTCGACCCGTCGTTCTTCAACTGGCCCGCCCTGCCCGTCGCGCTGGCCGACACGATCGTCCCCGACTTCCCGCTGACCAACAAAAGCTTCAACCTGTCCTACGCGGGCAACGACCTGTGCCCCCCGCCCTGCGCGCATGCGACACCCGCGCGCCGCGACGCGCCCGCGTGCTACCAGGCCAAACCGGGCACCAGCCGCACCGTCCCACTGCATATCCGGGGTATGGACCGGCGTCCAGAAGACGCACCATGCAGACGAGGATGCTTGCCAACGCGCGGGCAGGGGGTGCGCGTGAGAGCGTGGCGGCCGCGTTGGCGGCGTCGGCACGCCCACCGGCCCGCTGCCATCCGACCACCAAGGGCTGACGTTTCCCGGAGCACCGTTGACGATGAGATCGCTTTCGCCGCCCGATTGCTGCCCGACGCCCGGGAACGAGGCCATCACAACGAAGCCGAGCGTCTACGCCAGTGCATCGACCAATTGCTCGACAGGCGCTCGGCCGGGGACACTCTTGACCCCTCCGACGGCCCGGAGCAGTGCTAGAGGTCAGGCCGGACTCGACTCGCCCCAACCCGTGCCATAGCCAAGTTCGAGCAGTCCCGGTTCAGCCCCAGGACGAGAAGAACCCCGCCCCGCTGCGGGACATCAGCCGCCGGGGCAGGTGGTACTGACTGGTCAGATTGATCAGAACGTCCTCGACCGTACCGGTCTGCCCCAGCATCTGCATAGGGGCACAGATCTCCTGCGATCTCTCCGGCTGAGAGCGTCAGTGTTCGGTGTCGTCCTCGACTCCGACGCCCCGTTCGACCATCCCCTCACGGTCGGAACGACAACCGTCACAAGAGCATTGTGGCCAAGAGGGTCACTTCTCTTGGCTATCGTGGCCGTGTGTGTGGCTGTCATGTCCAGTAGTAGCTGCGAGCTAACGGGGAACGCATGCAGACAGGGTTCGTTGACCGGGTCGATGAGATGGCGCATCTTGAGCGCCTCCTGGGTGGTACTGATGGGGCTGCCCGCTGCGTGATCATTGAGGGTGAGACGGGCATCGGTAAGAGCGCTCTGATCTCGGAGTTCGCGCGTCGGACGACGCAGCGGGCGGTGGCTCCGGTGGCGTGTCGGGTGGCACAGACCCGCTGCTATGCGCAGATCGGTCAGAGCCTCAGCTTCTATCCGGTCGCCGATCTATTGCACCAACTGGTCGGCAGCGGCCAACCCCAACCCTTGCCTTGGTGGCGGCGAGCCTTGCGCCAGGCCGGCCCCAGCGCGGTCGCGTCGGCGCCGCAGGTCCTGTCGGCGGTCGTGCCCGGGCTGGGAGCGGTCTGGACCGCGGGCCGGGAGATCGTGCAGGCCGCGGTGACGACGGGCTCGGTGCCGTTGGACAGCGTGATGCCGATCCAGCTTGGTGCGGCGCTGCGAGTCGCGGAGGCGATCTTGGACCTCGGGCGAGCCGCTGAGCCCGTGGTGCTCGTCGTCGACGACCTGCAGAACGTCGACCCCAGCAGCCTGATGGTCCTCGATCGCCTGGTACGTAGCTTGGAGGACAGCCAGATGTCGGTCGTCGTCACCTACGCCCCGGCGGGTGCCGCAGTGGACCCCGTGGCCGAGCTTCTCGACGAGTGGGTCAAGGACCGTGTAGCTGTGCGCCGTTCCCTGTCGGGATTGCCAGCAGACGCGGTCGCGGAGCTGGTGCGGTGGCGACACCCGGACGCACCCGCCGACCTCCCCTCGCGCCTCCAGGAACTGACACTCGGGCATCCCATGTTCTTGTCCTTGTGTCTGGACGATTGGCACTCGGACAACGGCGATACCTGGAAGCCATCGGAGAGCCTGAGGAAGACCGTCGAGAAGCGCCTGTCCGCGCTGGCAGGGCCGGACCGGGAGCTGCTGCTGGCCGCGGCCGTTCAGGGCCCGGTGTTCGTCTCCCGGGTGGTCGCCGAGGCCTGCGATCAGCCACACGAGCCGGTCCTGGAACGGCTGCGCTGGATCGGGACGGAGCTCGGCCTGATCCGGCCGGAGGAGACGCCGCCCGCGTGGGCGGAGGGAGAGCAGGCCGACTGCTACCGCTTCGAGCACCGCCTGGTCTGCCAGGCCCTCTACGACCTGCAGACGGGGCAGCAGAAGCGGACCAGGCACTCCCGGGTTGCCCATGCGCTTGAGGTCGCCCTGCCTGGACAGGAGCCAAGCGCCCGGCACCTGGAAGTCGCATACCACCTCGCACGCGGCGGCCCCGAGGATCGCGCTGCGGCAACGGACGCGTACACCGGCCTGGCCCGGACCGCTGCGCTGGAAGGACTCTCCTTCGTCGAGGCCGAGGAGCACTGCAGCCGAGCCATCGAGCTGGCGCGAGCCTTGCCAGAGGGCGACTTCAGCCGCGACCGGAAGCTCATCGCCGCGATCGAGCTGCTGCTGTCCCTGACCGAAGTCCGCTGGCGCGGCAACCACCAGCCCGCCGGCGGACCGGACATCGACGCCCTGGCCGCCGAGGCGGAACAGGCCGCGCAGCGGTGTGGGGATCCCGCCTTGCTTGCCCGTACTGCCCTGCTCCGTGGTAAGACGCTGATGGCCACACGGGGGCTGGTGCCGTCCCTGAACAAGCTCCGTGAGGCCGTCGAGCGGGCCGAGGCCGCTGGCGAGTCCGTGGCGGTTTATGTCGCCAAGGTCGAGTACGGGCGGCAGCTGTCGAAAAGGGATCTGGGCGCCGGACTCGCCCTGCTGCGCGAGGTCGAGCACATGTATGCCACCGATCCCGCTCTGGGCTCCGGGAACGACCCGGTCCTCCAGCACGCTCGGAATCTCGCCCAGATGCAGCTGGCGATCAGCCTGTACGACACCGGCCACCTCTCAGAGGCACTGGGGCGCTTGGAGGCCTGCGCGAGCCGACTTCGCGAGACGGCCCCCAGCACCGAGCTGCCCATAGCGCTCAACTACCTCGCTCAGGTCCACACGACGATGGGAGCCCCCGAGAAGGCACGCCTGGCGCTCGCAGAGGCCCGCGAGATCGAGGAACGCCGCGGCGGTCCCAGCGGATGGCACGCTTACAACACCGCTCTGCTCGCGCAACTGCTTTCCGCGGAACTGGAAGAGCGCGCAGAGGGCCTGGAGCTGATCGAGGCCGCCTGGCGGGAGACCGAGGAGACCTGGCTGCTCAACCTCGTCCCCATCGTCCGGAATCTGTACGCGCAGACGTTGCTCGACCAGGCGCCTCAGGCGG
Source organism: Streptacidiphilus sp. MAP5-3 (assembly GCF_041262505.1). Classification (NCBI taxonomy): domain Bacteria; kingdom Bacillati; phylum Actinomycetota; class Actinomycetes; order Kitasatosporales; family Streptomycetaceae; genus Streptacidiphilus; species Streptacidiphilus sp. MAP5-3. The sequence goes on along the minus strand of NZ_JBGCCL010000004.1, from coordinate 267,188 downwards.
TGCCCCGTGAAGCGGATGAACTGTTGGCGCAGTCGGAGAAGCTCGCTCAGGACACTTGCGTGGAGACGCGGCAGACCGGGATGGTCCGCAGTGAGATCGCCGCCCGGATTCTGCTTAGCCGAGTCCATCGGGAGCGGGGGCAGCTGGGGGAGGCCGTCGCGCATGCGGACGGTGCGCTGGATCTGCTGGACAGTGTCGGGGACATGCCTGCCCTGCGTACGGAGGAGGTTTTCTACTACGCCGCCGTCGCCCACGGTGCCGCGGGGAACCTTGAGCGGGCACAGGGGCTGATCGACCGGGCGCGCACCGAGGTCCTTCGCAAGGCCGACGGCGTCGACGGCGACCAGGCACGCGAGACTTTCCTCCACACGTCACTTAACGACGCCATCCTGAAGGGCATTGGTATCCAGCCGTCATGCTGACCATCACTAAGGAGTTCGCCTTCTCGGCGAGCCATGTCCTGGACCGCCTGCCGACCTGGCATCCCTGCGCGCGCATGCACGGACACAACTACATCCTCAAGCTCGAACTGGCCGCGCCCGAGGAGGCACTCGACGACGTCGGATTTGTCCGCGATTATCGAGACCTCGATGCGTTCAAGAAATGGATGGACGACACCCTCGACCACCGGCACCTGAATGAAGCGATGGGGGGGGGTGTGTTCCCCGTCAGCTGAGAACTTGGCATTGTGGATCTTCAAGCTCTGGGCTGAACGCCTTCCTGAATTGAAGGCAGTCCACGTGTCCGAGACCCCGAAGACCTGGGCGGTCTACCGCCCAGATAGCCGCTGCCCGAGCTGCGGCAATCACGCGTGAAAGCTCTCCGGCGGCGATGACGTGTGGACCCCGGCCCGAAGGCTCCGGCCGCCCGCACCGGCGACTGGCACTTACCAACCGAGCCGTCGTCTCCCAGATCTGCGCCCACTCGCGCCGGTTTCTGAGCCGACCTGCGTGACCAACACACCCCGAACACCTGAGGCGGCCCTCGCCATCCCCGGCGTCCCGAAAGCGGGGCAAGCTTTCAGCGGATTGACCCAGCTCTCGTGCCTCGGCCTTTCCGGCGCCTGCCCAAAGGCATTGAGGCTTCTGTGGTACCCACACTCGCTGCTGAGTCCCTGTGGGGGTGGACTCCGGTCGCTTTGCGATGGTGCCCGCGTCGATCGGGGCCGCGTGATCAGGATCGACGCCGTGGAGTGCACTCTTGAGCTGGCGAACGGTGGTTCGGCTAGCGACCTCTAGCCTCAATACCAGTGACTTAAGAGTCCCATGTGCGTGGCACCTTGGTCGGTGGGTTGATCGGGGCGGTTTTGTAGTGCGGGGCGATGGCCACGGCTTCGGCGGGTTGTCGGGTTGGTTGTGGCCAGAGCCGGTGCTCGGCTCGCTTGACGGCGAAGTTGGACATCTTGCGTTTGACGACCCGGGCGTTGGAGCGTCGGCGCCGCCGGGGCAGCAGGTGGCGGGCTATCTCGCGGAGACCTTCGGCAATGGCTGTGGCCAGGCGATCAGGGGGAAAAGGCCGCCTGCGCGGTCACCTGTCGGCGCACGAGGCGGAGGGAGCGGGTGAAGGACAGCCGGTCCGGGTCGGAGCCGAGGTCCTGCGCGGCGGTATGCATGAGCTGGCGAATCGCGTGGTGGACCAGGAGGTGGGCCCAGACCTCCTGCTCGACGCCGTCGGGCGAGCGGGACCGCAGGACGGTGGCGGGGCCGCGCTGGTGGGTCTTCAGCTCGTCCAGCGTTGTCTCGATCTCCCAGCGCTCTTGATACAGGGCCGCCAGTTCCGATGCGGGTGCCTCCTCGTGGTCGAGGATCGTGGTGATCAGCCGGTACGGTGCCGGATACTGCGGGCGGCCGGGGTCATCCAGGGTGTACTCGATGACCCGCACCACGGTGGGATCGGTGCGCTTGCGGTGGTCGCGAGCGGCCACGATGTCCGACAGGTACGACCCGTCGGGGAGTTCCTCGCGCACGGGCAGGACGGCGGTGGCTTTGATGCGCCACAGCAGGTCGGCGCCGCCGGCCGAGGCGGCCCGCCACTGGTCCAGGCCGGCGAAGCCCCGGTCGGCCATCAGCAGGTCACCCGGGCCGACAGCGTCGAACAGCTCCCGCGCGAGCACGGACTCCGCCGTGATGAACGGCCCCAGGGCCGCGCGGGTGATGGCGTGGGTGCCGCACTCGGCGAGTGCCACCACCCGCACCTGGGGGAAGGCGGTCCGCTCGCCCCGGTGGGTCTTCGGACGGCCAAACCGCGCGTCGTTCTCCTCGCTGTCCGGCACATCGAACGTGGTCCCGTCGACCGCCATGAGACGCCAACGTCCGTACCATGCACCAGCGGTAGACTCGTTTGCCATGGGCTTGGCAGTCTGCTCGAACAGCGCCTTCAGCGGCTCCGGCCCGAGCTTGACCCGCGCCCGGGAGATCGCCGCGGTCGTCGGTACCTGCCACGACCCCGACCAGCGCCTGGCCCACGCGAGGCCCTCGGTCAGCAGCCTCGCGACCTCTTCATAGCCCTGTCCGGAGAACAGGCACATCGCCAGGACGAAGTAGACCACCACTCGTGGCGGCAGCAGCCGGTTGCGCTTCCCGGACTTCCCGCACGACTCCACGATCCGGTCCACCACATCCGGCGGGAACGTACGCGTCAGCAGCCCGATCGCGATCCGATCCGACAACCGCTCATCCGTCTCCGGCTTGACCTGCCCAGGCCGTGGCATCCCAGCACCTCCTGGACAGGCACCTTACCAGTCGGGATCCTTAAGTCACTGGTATTGCCTCTAGCCTCAATACCAGTGACTTAAGAGTCCCATGTGCGTGGCACCTTGGTCGGTGGGTTGATCGGGGCGGTTTTGTAGTGCGGGGCGATGGCCACGGCTTCGGCGGGTTGTCGGGTTGGTTGTGGCCAGAGCCGGTGCTCGGCTCGCTTGACGGCGAAGTTGGACATCTTGCGTTTGACGACCCGGGCGTTGGAGCGTCGGCGCCGCCGGGGCAGCAGGTGGCGGGCTATCTCGCGGAGACCTTCGGCAATGGCTGTGGCCAGGCGATCAGGGGGAAAAGGCCGCCTGCGCGGTCACCTGTCGGCGCACGAGGCGGAGGGAGCGGGTGAAGGACAGCCGGTCCGGGTCGGAGCCGAGGTCCTGCGCGGCGGTATGCATGAGCTGGCGAATCGCGTGGTGGACCAGGAGGTGGGCCCAGACCTCCTGCTCGACGCCGTCGGGCGAGCGGGACCGCAGGACGGTGGCGGGGCCGCGCTGGTGGGTCTTCAGCTCGTCCAGCGTTGTCTCGATCTCCCAGCGCTCTTGATACAGGGCCGCCAGTTCCGATGCGGGTGCCTCCTCGTGGTCGAGGATCGTGGTGATCAGCCGGTACGGTGCCGGATACTGCGGGCGGCCGGGGTCATCCAGGGTGTACTCGATGACCCGCACCACGGTGGGATCGGTGCGCTTGCGGTGGTCGCGAGCGGCCACGATGTCCGACAGGTACGACCCGTCGGGGAGTTCCTCGCGCACGGGCAGGACGGCGGTGGCTTTGATGCGCCACAGCAGGTCGGCGCCGCCGGCCGAGGCGGCCCGCCACTGGTCCAGGCCGGCGAAGCCCCGGTCGGCCATCAGCAGGTCACCCGGGCCGACAGCGTCGAACAGCTCCCGCGCGAGCACGGACTCCGCCGTGATGAACGGCCCCAGGGCCGCGCGGGTGATGGCGTGGGTGCCGCACTCGGCGAGTGCCACCACCCGCACCTGGGGGAAGGCGGTCCGCTCGCCCCGGTGGGTCTTCGGACGGCCAAACCGCGCGTCGTTCTCCTCGCTGTCCGGCACATCGAACGTGGTCCCGTCGACCGCCATGAGACGCCAACGTCCGTACCATGCACCAGCGGTAGACTCGTTTGCCATGGGCTTGGCAGTCTGCTCGAACAGCGCCTTCAGCGGCTCCGGCCCGAGCTTGACCCGCGCCCGGGAGATCGCCGCGGTCGTCGGTACCTGCCACGACCCCGACCAGCGCCTGGCCCACGCGAGGCCCTCGGTCAGCAGCCTCGCGACCTCTTCATAGCCCTGTCCGGAGAACAGGCACATCGCCAGGACGAAGTAGACCACCACTCGTGGCGGCAGCAGCCGGTTGCGCTTCCCGGACTTCCCGCACGACTCCACGATCCGGTCCACCACATCCGGCGGGAACGTACGCGTCAGCAGCCCGATCGCGATCCGATCCGACAACCGCTCATCCGTCTCCGGCTTGACCTGCCCAGGCCGTGGCATCCCAGCACCTCCTGGACAGGCACCTTACCAGTCGGGATCCTTAAGTCACTGGTATTGCCTCTAGCCTCGATCTTTCGTGACGGTCTGCCGGTTCTCCTGGCAGGCCGTTTTGGCTCGTCGGGACTTGGTGTCGTTGCTGGTCAGCCGAGGTTCGGCAGGTTCTGGAGGCGTTCGAATGCGGCGGTGATGACCGGAGCCCAGGGCCGGTGGCGGGACAGTCGGAGCCAGAGTCGGCGGCCGGAGGCGACGAGCCGGGCCGCGGGGGAAAACAGTCGCAGCCGCAATCGCTTGGGTTCCCACCTGCGGGCTTCGCCGGTGAGCGCGAGCATCGGCATCCAGGCGAGCAGGTCCAGGGCGAGCTGGACGATCTCCAGCCAGACCTGGTTCTGGGCGGTGTCGTGCAGGGGCAGGTTCCGCAGGCCGGTGTCGCGGGCCGCACGGATCCGGTCCTCTGCCCGCGCCCGCTGGCGGTGCCGCAGCTCCAGGGTCGCGATCGCGGTCCCGGTCGTGCTCGTCGCGAAGCAGGTCAGCCGCATCCCGTCAGCGTCGGTGAAGCGCAACTGCGCCGGGGTGGGGCCGTTCCTTGCGGACGACCAGCCGCATGCGCGGCGGCCAGCCCTTGAGGACATCGCCTGCCAGTTCGGCGACCCACGCGCCGTCGCGCACCTGGCCGTCCGTCCGGTTCGACGGCCGGCGTCCAGGCCGAGTCCGGAACCAGGAGAACGGCCTGATGGACGGCGTCAGTGATGGCCATCCCGACCGAGTAGGACAGCCACCGCCCGCGCCGGGTGAGCCAGTTCAGGAACTTGTGGGTGCCCCCAGCGGAGTCGGTGCGGATCAGCGTCCGCCGTCCGCGCCGGAACTGCTTGGGGAGTTGGGCCAGCGCTTGGCGGGTGACGGTGATGTGGTCGGCAGCGGTGTTGCTGCCCGCGTTCCCGGGCCGCAGCAGGCCCGCGACCGGCTCACCCGAGCCGCCTGGGCCGTGGTCGACGAACGCGACCAGCGGGTGGTGACCGAAGGTCTTCTTCCATGTCGCGGCGGCGTCCTCTTTCTCGGAGTGGGCCAGAACCAGCACGCCGTCGATGTCCACGATCACCTCGCCACCGGAGTCCGGGGCGGCCTGACCGGCCAATTTCCACACCCGTGCTCGGACTTCGGACCGTGCCCGGCGGATGGCCCCGAGCGCGCGGGGACCGGCTGCGGCGAGGGCGTCGACCAGCCGGGACACCGTCGGGTCGGACGCCACCGGGCCGAACACGTCGGGCTCGGCCCGCAGCATGCCGATGTCGGACAGGCAGTCGCCGCCGAGCGCGACGGCCAGGGCAAGGTCTAGCAGGACCTTGCCGGGATCGTGCACCGCCCGCGGCATATGCCACGGTTCCAGGGCGGTCGACAACGCGCCGTCCAGCCCGGTCCGGCTGGCGGTCTCCACCAACAGCACCCCGCCGGCCTGCGAGACCGTCTCCTCACCGTCGCCCCGGACGCGGACACGCGGATACAACCCGCTACGCTTGCTCACCTGGAGAGTGAGCCTTTTTCAACCTCATGCTGACGCGTTGAGGTGGAGGGTGAGAACGGCTTTGACGACGTCGGTGATGCGGCTCGGGCTGCAGCGGAGCTTGCGCAGGAGCCGCCAGCCCTTGAGGGTGGCCATAGCCTGCTCGCCCACCGCGCGGATCTTCGCATGCGAGAGGTTCGCGGCCTTCTGGCCTGCGGAGAGCTTGGTCCATCGGCCCCGGTACGGGACGCGGATGGTGCCGCGGGCTCCCTGGTAGCCCTTGTCGGCCCAGCAGCGGATGCCGGCAGCGGTGAGGGCGTCGATGATGCCGTGGGTGCGGGCGGCCTTGATGTCGTAGACCGCACCGGGAAGGGCTGGCGAAGCCCACAGCGGCCGGCCGAACGGGTCGGTGAGGACCTGCACGTTCATGCCGTGCCTCTTGTGCTTGCCTGAATAGTAGGGGCGGTCGGCGGCGACGCAGTCGATGGGCAGCAGGGTGCCGTCCAGGATGACGAACGCCTTGGAGGTGGCTGGCTCGACGGCCTGTTCCAGGGTTGGGGCCAGGGCGGCGAGGACGTCGACGGCCTCACGGACGTAGCGGTAGGCGGTGGCGACGCCGACTCCGAAAGCGGCGGCCAGGCGCTGGTAGGTGTCGCCGCAGCGCAGATGAGCGAGGGCGAGCAGGGCCTGCCGGCCCGGCGACAGCCGTCGCCAGCGCGTCTTCAACTGGTGCCGTCGCTGGGCCAGGTGGCGGGACAGCAGCCGCAGGGCCGAACTGGACAGGTCGATCGCGGACCGGTAGACAGGCACGACGAAGCTCCTGGTGGACAACGGGTGATCTTGGTCGTGAAACCCGTCTACCAGGAGCTTCACTGCTTCGTACAGCCGCGCACGTCCAACCCGCGTCGCCTACAGCCAGGTTGGAAAAGGCTCCGTGCTTCTTTCCTTGCAGCTGACAGGACCCTCGACAAGTCCCATCGTTGCAGGTCAGCAGCACTCTCCATTTATTTGATCAAGACTCGGACAGGCCCACTCGTGAAAGCGCGAGGCTAGAAGGCCCTATCCGTGTGCTGCCGCGTAGTAGGCTGATAGAACGTCAACTGCCCTGGGGGGGACATGAATGAGCTGGAAGTGCTTCAGGTTGCAACGCCCGCAGCGCAGGCTCTGCTCACCACCATGCTGACAGATGGATGGAGCGCAGTGAAAGCGCGTTTCGCCAAGAGCTTGTCGCGTAACTCCGCGGAGGAAGACAGTACTGCCACCTATTTGGAGTATTGTCGGACTCTAATTGTGGCCTCGGAGTCGAGCGACGTGGCGGAACGTACCCGCGCTGAACTCATAGAGCGCCTGAGGCTTGCGTTGATGGCGAACCCTGCTGCAATGCAGGAAGTGACGAAAATCGTGGACGGCATTGAGGGGCAAGCGCGGCGGGCAGAGCAGCGGACAGTAAAACAGTCCGCTACGGCCAAAGGAAATTCTGTCGTGTTCCAGCAGGGGTTTGGAACGCAGACATATGAGGCCAAATGACCTCGCAGTACGATCCGAACGACGGTTCATCCGATTCGACCCGGCAGTGGTCGAGCGTCCATGATCATGGGACGTCGTTTAACCAGAAGTACGGGTTGCAAATCTACTACTCCCCTCGCGAGCCCGGGTCGGTCGCGAGCCTTGAAGCGACTGCCAGGCGTGAAGCGCTCACAGATCTCCCTTTGGTGCGAGACTGTCACGACGCTATCGAATTTGGGGTGCACCCGGCCGCCCTTGCAGGGGGAAATAGGGTGCCCGCCTATGTCAGGCGGGATATCGATGAGGACCTTGAAACGCTGCTGCGCCCCGGCCGGTTCGTCCTACTGATCGGGGACTCTACGGCCGGAAAGAGTCGCTGCGCTTACGAAATCCTTCAAGCGCAGTATGCCGATTTTCTAATTCACTCCCCGGAAAATGGAGAAGAATTCTCTGAGGGTGTACTTGCTCTCGCGGATCAACGAAAAGTCATCTGGTTGGATGACCTGGAACGATTTCTAACTCCTCCAATTCTTCCCAGCAAGATGCTCGATGAAGCTCTTCGACAGAAATCAGTAATCTTGGGAACGATTCGCGCCGAGCAACTGAATCTGATATCTCCTCGGTATGCAACAGGCCCGAATGCCCCGAATGCCCAGTTGCTGCGAAATGCTCGCGCCGTTATCTCTCGCGCGCACACAATTCACGTTGAGCGACGGTGGAGCAGCGAAGAGATCTCGCGAGCATCTCGGATAAGTGACCCACGAATCCACGATGCACTGCACCATTCGGACGAGGTTGGGGTTGCTGAGTATCTAACGGCCGGGCCGCAGCTCTATATTGACTGGAAGAGTGCTTGGGCCCCGGGGGTGAATCCTCGCGGCGCTGCGCTCGTAGCAGCGGCGGTCGATTTCAAGCGCATTGGTGTAACAAGTCCTATATCACGTGCCATTCTCGAAGAGGCACACTCAGATTACCTTCAGGCCCGGGGCGGTGCGCGCTTGCGCCCTGAGCCGATTGAGGAAGCCCTCCACTGGGCGCTGCAACCACTCCATGCCACTAGCAGCTTGCTGACGCCATCAGAGGACGGCGACTCCTTCGAAGCCTTCGACTACCTGGTGGATGTCATGATGAGGGACACCGCCGCGCCGAAACCGCCAGGTTCTCTTTGGGAGATTGCCCTTAATCGCTTTTCGCCTGAGGTTGTGCACACAGTGGGGCACAGGGCAGAAGAGATGAAGGAACCCCTTGTCGCCAAGAAAATCTATCACGTGATTGCGGCAGCGGGAGTTGATCACGGCTCTTTCCACTTGGGCTTGCTCGCAGTTCAGCAAGGCAATCTGGAAGAGGCGGAGCGTTGGTATAGGACGGCGATTTCGCAGGGAAACAGGGACGCGCGAAACAATTTGGCAGCCACCCTGCTGCGTAGTGATGAAAATAGCACTGAGGCTTTGGAGCTTCTTAAGTCTGCAGCTGCGGACGATGACTTTTATGCCATTGATAACTTGGGTGATCTATATATTCGCCGCAAAAACTGGGAAGCCGCCGAGGAACTCTATGCTCGAGCGGTCGAGAAGCATGGGGCCGAGGCTAAGAAGCTAATGGGCGCGTTGCTGATCGCTCAAGAGCGGTGGGATGAGGCGTGGCGATGGCTTGATGATGCTGCGCTATCGGGAAGCAAGGAGGCATACTTCTATCTTGGAATATGGCATGAGCAGAATGGGGGCGTTGAAGCTGCCATCGAGTCCTACGAGATCGCCGTAGCAGCTGGCTTCTTGAGAGGCATTAACAATCTCGGGGTAGCACTGGCTAAGGCGAACCGCCGCAGCGAAGCTGAGGGCGTATTCCGTCGAGCTATCGGCGGAAGCGATTCCATGAGCGTGGCTCCGACCAAGAATCTTGCCGTTATGCTGATGAGGGATGGGCGGCATAGTGAAGCGGAACAGCTGCTAGTCACGCACCTTGAGCAGCATCCCCACAGTGACGCTGAAGTTCTACTCGGAGATCTTCTTGTTGAACAGAATCGGATAAAGGAAGCACTGCCACTGCTAAGCGCTGCAGCAGAGCGTAATTCCTCCATGGCTTACCTTGGGCTTGCAAGGCTATATAGGACCCAAGGAGAGCCGCGAAAAGCAATTCCTTGGATAGGAAAGGCTCTCGCTGTGCGGGGCTCAGAGGAAGTGACGTCCGCCCAGGTGGCATGTGAGATGGGACTGCTTCAAGAAAACCTGGGAGAGCCCTTGCGGGCGGCATTCTGGTATAAACGAGCAATTGCCGACGGAAGCGTGAAAGCAGAGGTTTGCCTCGGTTACCTGTGCGAGCGCACCAATCGGACCCGGCAGGCCATTAAGCTTTATAAGCACGCCATGGAAGCTGGAGATAACCACGCGCTCTATCATTTGGGGCAGTACTACTTGGGGCGGGGGCAGTTAAAATCCGCAATCGACTTTCTCGGGCGTGCGCAGAAGGCTGGCGAAGATGTCGTCATGATGCTGGCGTACGCCTACCAGGCCAGTGGGCGGCCTAAAGAGGCGATGTTGTTGGTGGAGGACGCTGCAAAGTCAGGCCATAAAGCAGCAGCAGATTTTCTTAAAACCCACACGGTTGCGGAAAAGGTTTGATGCCCCGTAGTCCCTAACCAGGGCGGAGTCGTTCCGAGGATCTGTCCGGTTTGATCATGTGATGCCGAAGGTGGCGAGCGGGCGTGGTGGCGGATCGCGGCGGCGATGTTGTCGTGACCCACGCGTCGGAGTGCGCCGATGGCGAGGTTGCGCAGGCTGGCCATCGCCCGGGGTGCAGTGCCGGTGCGCACGCGGGAGGCGTCCTCGGCGAAGGTGGTGTCGCGCACATGGTGGATCTTGTTCTCGATGCCCCAGTGGCCGCGGACCCATGAGGCGAGATCTGCCGGGGCTGCCTGGTGCGGTCGGAGGCTGGTCACACCGTAGACTCGTTCGAGGATGACCTTGCCGGTGGTGACGGTCCGGCGGCGACGCACGACCTGGACGGCCTGGGCGGCGTGGGGGAAGTCGAGGCCGCGTGCGACGGAGCAGGTCTTGATGCGGCGGATCTCATCGCGGCCGTGCGCGGTGGCACGGGTCCTCCCCTGCAATGGCACCTCCCGCCACGGCAGCCGCTTCAGCTCCTGCTGGAGGGTGGGGTGGTTCCCCTTGATCACGGCGATGTAGTGGGCGTGCTTGTCCTCGACCAGGAACCGGGCATGCTCGGTCTGCGAGTGCAGCGCGTCGAAGGTGACCACCGTGCCTGCGAGGTCGAGCGGCGCGAGCAGGGGCTTGAAGACGGTGATTTCGTTGGTCTTCCGGCCGACTTCGCGCTGGGCGACGACCTGGCCGCCCGCGGTCATGGCCGCGAGGAGGTGGACCTGGGTGCCGTCTGGTCGGCGGGCGCCTCGGACGGTCTTGCCGTCGACAGCCAGCGCACGCAGAGGTTGCCCGTCCGCAGCGTGTGTCGGTTCCGGCTTTCGGTCGGCGAGCCAGGTCCCGATCGCAGCGTCGAGGGCGTCGCCGTCGACGCGCCGCAGGAGGCGGCGCACTGTGGCCCCGGCCGGGGCGACCGGCCCGGTCGGCTCGCGCAGGGGCCCGCCAAGTGAGGTGAGCACGGCCGGCGGTGCGTCGGAGACCCACTCCGTGATCGCTGTCAGGGACTTCGCGCCGGCGAGAACGGCACATGCGGCCAATGCCAGGACGAAGGCCAGGGGATGGCGACGGCCAGCAGCCCGGCGCGGATCGGGTACGGCCGCCAGACGCTGGAGCAGGCCCGGATGCTCGCCGGGAGCGGGCGGTGACGCGGTGGTGAGCTGGCTCAGGCCAGTCGGGATGAGCGATGATGATCTGGCAGGCACGGTCTTCCGTTGCGGTGATCAGGGACTCGACACCTCATGATCACCCGGAAGCCGTGCCTGCTTCCGTTCGTTCCGTCCCGCGAACACACCAGCCATGCCAGCCATCTGAACCAGCATCAACCCGGACAGATCCTCGGAACGACTCCACCCTGCCGAGTCGATCAGTGCCTGAAGCTCTTCGAGCTCCCCCTCTCGGCCACGCAGATCGCAACGGGACAGCGATCCGCCCGACCCCGCCACTGGTGCACCCTTCCTGTCCTTACTCGCCAGCCGAACTCGGGCTCAGCCCACTGTGAGTGGAGAGCGTTCCTCCAGCGCCGTACCTTCGCCGGAGAGCGGCGCCTTGGCAGGTGTGTTCATTATCCAAGGAGCAGCAGCTCACAGGGGCCATGGGGCGAGTGACCCCAGCCACACCCTCCTTCCCGTCAGGTCCGATGTCAGTAACTGACGGTGACGCACTTGAGCCCTCTTGCTCACGCACCAACGTGGACCGCTGGCGGCATGACTTCGGAGAGGGGCTCTCGTGGTCAGGCCTGCAAAACTGCGAGAGCAGCGGGGGCAATGAGTTGTCCCTGGCTTCCCCTGCGCTTGCGGTCCGGGTCTGTTGGTCGCACGGGTTGCCAAGGCGACGGGCTGCTGCCCGAAGAATTTCTGATCCGGGCGGCGCCCGCCTCAATGGAAGCCACAAGTCTGTGGGCGGTCACCTGGGGGCCCGCCACCTGGGCTTATCGCTCTCTGTGACATGTGCGCCCGCGTCCTGCCGAACAGTTGATCGCGATGCGAGTGGCTGCGCACCCTTCTGACGTTGCATCAGTGTTGCATGAGAGGGTGAGAAAGGACGGAAAATGATAAGTATCATCGAGAAACATTCTTGCTGGTCAGGGCGGTGACCTGGGCCAAAAGCCCAGGTCACCGAACCCCACCTCCAAAACCACCCAGATCTACGAGGGCACCAACCAGGTCCAGCGCATCGTCATGGCCCGCAACCTGCCGTAGGGTCAAAAACCAAGTCTGATAAGCATGTTGAGCGATACTGCGGGCTCCTCTCCGGTCTGGAGAGGAGCCCGTCCCGCGTAGATGTCCGCCATCTACGAGGGCATGGCGAGGCAACTTCCGACTGCTTCGGCCTGATCCTGGCTGTTGTTACAGGTCAGCGGCTTGCGGTCGTCCGGTCGTCCAGCTCCGCTCCGATGTTCTACGGGGCCTGTGAGTACAGCTGTTGCGCATATGTCGCGTCAGAAGACGCGCCAGGCCTATCGAACCTCTGACGAGGGCTGCTGATGCCGCGTAAACTGGTGGCCTGCCGAGAGCCACACCATGCACGGAGAGTGAACGCCGACTGGTTCGGATCTGCCCCGGCTCCGGGGAATCAGCATGGGCCGCTGACGCCCTGGGACACCGTCGGATTCTCCTGTCGTCCCAGGGGGCAGGCACGCATCCGGGTCCCAAGCTCCGATGCCTGATACAAAACCCGGGGCGCTCAGATGGCGTCGTGTTGGTTCTGACGCTGTACTGCGTTCTGTGCCTGCTGCTGGATACAGTGGGATCTTCCCAAGGTAGGAGCGTCCGTGGCGGCTGGTCCCAGTGGTTCGTTGCCTGCGGCTGCTCGCCATCTGGTGGCCCTGTTGGCCGAGCACGAGCAGGGGCTCACGCGGGAGGAGCTGTCTGCAGCCGCGCAAGTGCGTTTTGTTGGGTTGCCTGTACGGCGAATCGCCGAGCTGGTGGAGCGGGCTGTTGCTGCTGGGGCACTTGTGGAGTCGCAGGGACGGTTACAGCTTCCATCGGTTGAGTCAGAGGAGGCGACAGATCGCCTTTCGCTGGTGAACCTGGACCGGCCCATGCGCGCCGTGGCGGTGGATCTGGAGTCCGTGGTGCGCACCACCGCCACGGAGCCTTACACCGACAAGCGGATCTTTCAGATCGGAGCGGTGCGCATTGGCACCGACGCTGCGTGGATCGGGCAGTCGCCCAGCTTCGATTGCTTCGTCGCCCTACCGAACAGCGAGTGGGAGATCCATTCAGAGAAGGTCCGTTCGCGCCACGAGGCCGAGGCTATCGCCCCAGTACAGGCGCTGCTTGCCTTGCAGGCGTTTTGCGACGGCACCGATGCAATCGTGACTTACAACGGCACGGAAGCTGACTTCCCCTTGCTGGCGGCGGCCTACGAGCGGGAAGAGCTGCCGATGCTGGATGCCGCCTTTGTCGACGCGTACTACCTCACGCTCGCCATATGGCCCACTGCTTCTAGCCACCGGCTTGCAGAACTCGCGGATGCTCTGGGCGTCGACCGCGCGGGGCTGGGGTGGCACGACGCGGTCGACGACGCGGAACTCCTGGCCCGGGTGCTGGCGCATGCCGCACTCGAGTTCGTGCGCTGGCCGACCGGGCTGCGGGACTTGGTCGTATCGGCGTGCGCAGACTCTGCCGGCTGGACGCTGCTGCGCCACCTGGCGACCGTCCAGCAGGGCGCGTTCTCAGAGGTCGGTCAGGTCCGCGAGCACGGCCATGCTGAGGTTGCCTCGGTTCTGGGCGCACAACTGTCCGTCCACACCCCGCGCCGCCCGCCCGTGGGACCGCCCGCCGGTCGGCGCGCGCTTCGGGTGGGAGCAGGACTGCGCGGCGCCGACGGTCGCGTGGACCCGGTACTCCTCGCCGCAGTGGCGCACGGCACCGCCGCGACTCGCCGCCCCGCACAGGAACAGATGACCACGGCGCTGCACAGCTGGGTCGATGCAGGGCTGCCTGCGCTGGTCGAGGCCCCAACCGGGACCGGAAAGAGCTTCGCGGTGCTCGCTGCCGCGCTCGACTGGCTGGCGGCAGGACCTCAGCGCACCGCGATCATTGCTACGTTCACCAAACAACTTCAGGCACAGCTCGCCACGGACGTGGTCAAGCTCGACCAGGTCGTACCCGGCCTGGTGGAGGCCAGCGACGTTGTGAAGGGTCAGGCCAACCGGCTGTCACTGCGCGCGCTCACGGTCGTGCTTGCGGATGCGACGACAGCTCCCTTGGCGCGGACCCGCCCTGGGAACCGCAACCGGTTCCTGGCCAGCACGGTGTTCCGGGAACTGACGGTGTTTTTGATGCTGCGGATGTTCGCAGCGACAGGCGTTCGCGATTCGTGGGCTGCCCACTCTGTGGACCCGGTGGACGTGCCGGCGTTCTTCTCCGGATACGCCGGGGCTCGGTTGCCGGTATGGCTCGAGTCGCTGTCGCAGGCCGTGAACGGGGAGTATCCGGCGGACGCGCCGACCCCGGTCGCGGCTCACACCGATGTGGTCCGCGAGGCCCTCGACTCGCACAGTCTGCTGCTGACCAACCACGCGCTCCTGCTTGCACACCTGGACGATCTCGGCACGCTTGGCGGGGACACACTGCTGATCGTGGACGAGGCACATCAACTGGAGGACGCGGCGACCTCCGCGTTGACGACTGCAGTTGACTACCGCACCATCGAGGATCTACTTGCCGAGTTGTCGGCCTGGCTCGAGACAGCGCGGGCTGGCACCGAGCGGGATGCAGTGCGCGAGGCAGCCGACAACCTGGGGATCCTGCTCGACCATGAGCAGTTGCCCAGGGTCGCCAGCCAGGCATTCGACGCCCGCGGCACTGCGGTCGGCACCGCGATCGGATCCCGTACGGTGACACTGGCCAGTGCTTACGCGGGGAGTTCCGGTATCAGTCAGGTCCGGACCTTGTCCGGGCTGCTGCTGCGTCTAGCCGGGCAGTGCGAGGCCTTGGTCGGCTCTCTGGCTGCGTACCTGGCCGCGCACCAAGGCACGGGGATGGACTTCTTCGACGCCGAGCGCGTGCGGGCACTGCTCGCGCGTTGCGCGGACATCAAGGAGTGCTCCCGCACTGTGGTCGCTGACATCGACGCTATCCTCGGCTCGCAAGCCGCTGTCGCCGCGGCCGGGCTGCCGGGATCTCAAGGCCCTACTGGCATGGACGAGGTAGCGGACGCGGGTGCGGCACCGGGCGACCTCTTCGCAGGGGACCACGTCGACGACAGTCTGGCGGACGAACCCAACGAGCAGGATGACACCCCGGACGAGCCCGGTAGCTATGAGACACCATCGCAGGACCAACTGTACGACACTGACGACAGCACGCTGACCTTAGGGGAACTCGCGCCAGGCACCTCGAACCAAGTCGTATACGCCGAAGAGCTCGAACCGCTGCGCGCGAGCCTGCGGTCCTACCGGTTCCGGATCGCGACCAGCCCGGTTGAGCTCGGCGCAGACGCCACTTGGCAACGGTTCCTTGCTGCGTTCGCGCGCACCTACTACGTGAGCGCGACGCTGCGGGTGGCCGGCCGATGGGACTTCATTCGCAGCCGGCTGGGCCTGCCTGGCGGCATCGCGACGCTGGACCTGCCGACACCGTTCGACCTTGCCAGCCAGGCCGAACTGGTGTGCCTGTCCGACTTCCCTTCGTGGGCCGAACAGTCCGAGGGCGCGATGCGCACCGTTGCGCACCAGCTCGCCGGATACGCCCGTGAGGTCATTCGACCCGTCCCCGTGTTCGAGGAACCTGCCCCTGGAACCCGAGGCGGCTATGACGGCGGCGCGCTCGTCCTGACCACCGCGCGATCGACCGCCGGTGGCATCGCCGACCACCTGGCCACCGAGTTTCGGCACCGCGGCGATCAGACGCCTGTGCTCTCGGCTCTGGTGTTGGGCAATCCGCGCGGTGTACGGCAGTTCACTGACCGCGAGTATGGCGGCGGGATCCTGGTCGGAACGAAAGGCCTGTGGCAAGGCGTCGATGTTGCCGACGCCGACCGGCTGAGCCTGGTGTGGATCAACAAGCTGCCGTTCGCGCCGTTCGCTGCCCCCATCATTGAGGCCCGGCGAGCCGCAGTCACCGCCCGTGCCGAGACTGTGCACGCTGAAGACCCCGAGGCTGTCGCGACCCAGGCGTACTACCTGCCGCTGGCTGCTCTGCAGCTGCGCCAGGCCGTGGGACGGCTGATCCGCTCCGAGCGCCACCGCGGTGTCGTGGTCATCAGCGACCGAAAGCTGGCCGGAGCCACTGCGCTGCGGCGCGCCTATCGCACGACGTTCCTGGGATCTTTGGAAGATGGGCTGCTGGTCGCTGACCCGGTGACGGGGGAACGCGCCGGCGGGAACGTCGTGCCAATGGCCGACGGGTGGGAACGCATCTGGCGCTTCCTGGCGCGTCACGGGCTACTGACGGCTGAGCGCGCCGCTGAGCTCTCGACGCCCGAAGCGCTGGAGGAGCACACACTGCTGCCACAGACTCGGCGGATCCGCTCCTTGGAGATGTCCCCGGAGCAGGTCGCTGAGCATCGGGTTGCCGGCACGTTGGAAGCAGAGGTGCTCCAGCGGGCGGCCGTGATCGGTGGCCTGCTGAACCTGTCCGATGAGCCGACACGACTGAAGGACTCCCAACGGGAGGTCATCACCGCGGTCGCCCAGGGTCGCAATGTACTCGGGCTGCTTCCTACCGGATTCGGCAAGAGCTTCTGCTTCCAGCTCCCGGCTCTGGTGCTGCCGGGCGTGACACTGGTCGTCTCACCGCTGGTTGCGCTCATGCACGATCAGGCCCTGGAACTGAACCGCAGCATCGGTGGTGCGGTACGGGCCCTGGTGGCACCGCTTCGCGAGTCGAGTTCAAGGGCCGGCAAGACGGAGGTCGCCGACCAGCTCCTGGGCCGACATGATCACCGCATTCGCCTGGTCTACGTCTCACCGGAGCGCTTGTGCCAGCGCCGCTTCCGGGAGGTGGTACGCCAAGCGGTTGCGGACGGGACGGTGACGCGCATCGCGTTGGACGAGGCCCATACGTTCGTGCAGTGGGACGATTTCCGTCCTTCGATGTCCCGCGTCGAGCAGTTCCTGGCTGAGCTTCGCCGGGACTTCAGCCTGCCGGTAACGGCGCTGACCGCGACGGCCAACCGCACCGTCCACGCCGGACTGCGTGAGGGGGTATTCGGCCTGCCCGCGCAGGCTCCGGGGGGTGCGGCGGTCGGGGAGGCGGTGGAGGCAGCCGCGGGAACCCTGCTGACGGTGCGTGAGAATCCGATCCGACCAGAGCTCGCCATCTTCCGCCGCAGTATTAACGCCGCAGGACCAGCGATCACCGCCGGTCTGGCCGAGGAGGTCCTGGACACCGTCGTCGACCACGCCATCTTCTACTGCTTGACGGTGAAGGAGGTTGTGGCTCTGCACGCGCATCTGCGCGACTATCTGGGGGAGTCGGGTGTGCGGGTACGACGGTTCCACGGGCGGCTGACGGAGGCTGAGAAATCTGCGGTGATGACAGAGTTCCGTGAGGCGCCGCGCAGGGGCGAGGAGGGATTCGCGCCGCTCGTCGTTGTCGCCACGAGCGCATTTGGGCTCGGCATCAACCGGCCGGACGTGCGCACTGTGTTCTGCGTGTCGGCACCGACCGATCTTGCATCTCTCTACCAGCAGATCGGGCGGTGCGGCCGCGACGCGGCGGGTAAGGCCATCGTCGGAGCGGACACAGCGGACACAGCGGACACAGCGGGCCTCGCGAAGGAGCACCTCCCCGGCGCGGCTGCGACCGCCGTGCAGGAGCCGACACACGGCGTGCTTAGAGACACGCCCGGCGCCCCGCAGAAGGCCGATGCCCCGGCCAGCGCGCCAGCCGAAGGGGGCGCCAAACAGCTGGACCAGCATCCAGAGAACGTCGGCCTCGCATTGCTGACCAGCCGCGGGCTGCGGACCGTCAACTTCATGACCGCAGGTGACCTCTCGCCAGCGCTGCTGGCCCGGATGGGACGGGCGGTCCTGGCCTCGGACGGCGTGCTGGATCCGGTGGACGTTGCCGACCAGCTCATCGGCCAGGACCTCGATGCGGGCCGCCTGAGCGTGGACGACGCCCGCAAGAGCCGCACCAGTGATGCCTACGTCGCTGGCGTCGTGCGGGCCTTCGCGGCGTTGGCCTCACTCGGCGCGCTCGAAGACCTCGGCGATTTTCCGCCCTATTGCGCTGTCAAACCAGGTGAGCTCCTTGGGCTCACCGCACCGGTAGGGAGCGCGGACGCGACGAGCCCGGATGGCAGCAGCACGCCATTCCCCGACGTGGTGGCGGGAGCCGTCCTTTCACTGCCTGTGCGCTCGTTGAGGCCGGGTACGCTACGCCGCAACCGGCTCGACGTCGCCAGACTCGATGCGCACCTAGCAGGCGCGGTGCCGGGATTCCGCACGCTGGCCCAGGATCCGGCGGGCACCTGGCAGCTCCTCGCAGACATGCACGACCAGGGGCTCCTCGACGTGTCGGCGGCACCCAGCCGCCGCCTGGTGACGGGCCTACGAGTGCGCACACCTTCTCTGCCCAGCGGCTTCATGGAGGCGCTGTCGGGCAAAGCAGCCCGTGCGGCGGAGGAGATCCGGTTGCTGCGGGAATTCTTCACGGACTCGACGGTGTGTGCGAACCAAAAATTCGCCGACTACTTCGGGGTGGCAGACCTCCCGCAGGGGTGCTGCTCGACGGCCGCCAACCGTTGCTCCGCCTGTTGGGACGCCCCTACTTGGTCTGCCGGGCAGGTGAAACCGAAGGCCGCCGTCGCGCTGGAGACCCCCCGACCCAGGCCAGCTGGCGCACGGACGGATGCGGTGCACCGGCAGCGGCGCTTGGACGAGCAGGTGTACCGACTGGTCTGGGAAGTGTTTGCTGGTGTGTACACCCGTGACCTGTATCGGGCGCTGCGCGGCGAGGAGACATACTTCCAGCCACGGACCCGCCGACGGGTGCGGCTGCGAACCGGCCTGGTCAACAGCCGGTTCTTCGGCGCGAACCCGGCGGTGCGTCTCGGCGACATCGACGACGCACTGGGCCGCCTGGAAGCGCTGGGCAAGGTAGTGGCACAGGGACCGCGATGGCGGGAGGCTGGCCACGTCCGCAGGGAAGACGTCCGGGCAGCGCGCGCCGCAGGCGCGAACGGGACGGGCATCGCAACGCCAGGACAGTGCGCAACGCCGTGACCAATCTCGAAGTGGATGCCGCCGCGCCCCTAGGAAGCCCGCCTGCGGGCACGCAGTCCCACGACAGTCGCCGGTCGGCGATGTGGGTGCCGTACGTCGCTGAGCCATTGCTCACACCGAGGATGGTCCTGGGCCTGGACGCGGCTGATCACAAGGATCGGCTGCGTCTGACCCGCTACCTTGCGGCGCTGGTCGCCTTCCGGCGTACGCCAGTACACGTCAACGTGGCCTTCAACGCCGTCTACTTCGGCTTCGATCTGGCCAGCGGCGGCTACGTCGGAGGGCCCCTGGAGCTGGAGGCCTTTCCCGAGGTGGCATTCGGCCAGACAACCGAGGCTCTGCCGGTGGGCGCGATGGTCAACATCGCGACCGGCACTGAGCCGCTGTTCGCCGAAATCGTCTACAAGGAAGGCGCACACCCCTCGCTCGGCGAGGACGGACAGTTGCCAGCGTGGCTCTCAGGTGCCCCTGCGGGGATGACCGGCCCGGGACGTTCCGACGAGTTGGCGCGGCCGGTACTGCGCGAACGGCTCGTGGTCGACGTGGACGCCTTCGGCCAGGGCCTGTCGACCACGCAGACCCGGCTGGACCGGCTGCGGCGCCGGGGCCGATGGCTGGACGCTGACGGGCACCTACTGCTGAACGGGCAGTACGACTCACAACGCGACGCCGACCTCGACGAGGTGACGTACTACGCCCGGTACCTGCTCACCCGCGGCCGCCAGCAGCTGCTGAGCATGGCTGCGCCGATGCCCTTGAACACGGCGCTCAGCGACGATGCCGGCGAGGAACAGCTCACCGAAGCGCTCTTGGGGCTGCTGCGCGCGGTCGCGCAGGCACTTGCGGAGATTCCCGAGTTGCGCCTCTGGCGCGACTACGCCTTCACCCGCGCCTCGTTGGCGTCACGGTTGCGTGACCCGGGAGCGCTCGGCGGCAACGACCTGGCGAATGTTGCGATTCGTCTGGCACGCAGCGCGGTGCCCTCCCGCCCAAGCCGGTGGACATCGGCACGGACCGTGACCTTCACCGCGATCGGCCCGCGACTACGCGAGGTGCGGGACGCCGCCGCGCACCTGACGGGGACCGGATACGCGCTGGCGGTGTGCCACGCGAATGCCGTCGTGAGCGACTACGCACGTAGGGAGACAGACGAGCAGACCGGATTGCTGCCCGGTGGAGTGCACCTGCGGCTGGACGATCCATGGCAAGGCGGTGGTGTGTGGCGCGCGGAGTACCCGGACAGCGCCTATACCCGGGTGGAGGTGACAGAGCCCCTGGGGCTCGGCTGGCTCGAGACGCTACCCACAGCCCTTCCCCAGGAAGCGCCTGCACCAGTTCCCGAGCCGCCGCTGCTTGAGGACGAGGAGGACGACGAAGGGGAGACCCAGCTGTCGGTTACCGACAGCCAGGTCTCGTGGACTCATACTCTGCGCCTCGCCCACCTCCTGGGGTCCCGGCTGCCGCTACCGCAGATACTGGGAACCCACATGCGCGACGCAGGCTTGTCCGGGGTACGGCTGCGCCTGATGCTCACGCACGACGGATACGATCTGGACCCGGCCGAGGCCGCGCAGGCAGTTGAATCCGAACTGGCTGGCCGCGTCCAGCTGTGCGGCGTCGAATGGCCGTGGGAGTTCTTCCCCAGCATCGTGCTCACCTGCACCTGGCCGCGCGGCGCGGGCGTCATCCGGGCAACCTCGACCCTGCTGGAATGCCCCGTCACCATTGATGGCCAGCACATCGAACACCGCTACGACGCATCCGTCCTCACCCGAGAGGCAGCACCAGGCACGCCGCGCCGCGGCGGAGTCGGGGCCGGCACACTGACGCTCGCCCAACGGGTACTACGAGCGGTCCGATGCCTGGGCCGACTAGAGCCCGGCGGTAGCACAGTGCTCGCCCGCTCCAGCTTGCCAATCGCTGTGTACGGCCGCCCCGACGACCTCGAAGCTGCCGCCCAGGCTGGCGAGACCGCAGCGATGGCGGCGTTGGGGCCAGCCGTCGACGAGCTCATCGCGGCGGGAGACCTGCGCGAAGAGATCGGGAGCCTCAACGAGGGCCGCCGCGTGCAGTACCCGGCCGTGCCCGGGCAGCAGCCCATCGTCGTGTTGGTGTACGAGCCGCTCGTGGTTGAAGGCCCGCCCCGGCCAACGCGCTCCCCGACGCAACGGTTGCTGGAGAAGCGCTTTGTCCGCGACCACCCTGTGGCCGGCCACTTGCGAGACCTCCGCAGTTCTGGGAGAACGGCGAGCGAGGACCAACGTGCGGCGTACCGGGAAGACCGAAAACGTTTCGGGCTGGCCGGTCCGGCAGAACTGCCCGACGGGTACACCTACATCCGGCCGTTCCGCCGGGGGCACTGAGCTGATCGAATACCTTTGCCCGATATATCCGTCACGATATCCATCACACTGCCGACACGTCAGATCGTCGGCCACTTAGGGAGGTTGCATGGCTCAGCGGCGCGCCAGCCCTTGCCCGCACGGGGATACGGCCAAACCGTATCCGGTATGGCCAGAGGACGGCTGGCCGTTGCACCAGAGCCATGAACTCGACAGTGCACTGTCAGAGCTCTCGAGAGCGTTGACGGCGTGCCAGTCACCACTCGCTTCCGCGATCACACAGCTGACGACACAAGACGTCAGCAAGGCGCTGTCAGCCACACCGGTGGACCACCGAAGCCTGGTCTTGCAGCCGCTGGGTCTGGCACTCACGCCACGCACCATCGGCCAGCAGCTATGCCGCGACACACTGGCACGCCTCAACCGGGTCGATGATCACGCAGCGCGTCATTCGGTGCCGGTGCTGACGGCGGCCACCATGACGGACATGGCCGCTTGTGCGTTTGCAGACGAGTTTCCCGAGCCGCCTCGGGACCCGGCAGAGCGGTGGTCCCCAGCCCTTGCACGGGTGGCAATGTGGGCAAATGGGTTGGCCACCGTTCGAGACGCCCGAATCTGGCTATGGGCAAGCCGACAGTCGTGGTTTCGACCGGGCGGAGTCACCGACTCCGACCTCGATGCAATCGTCCAGGCAACTCAGCAGGTGATCGCGGCCTCCCCCGCGTACACGTTGCTCGCCCATGCGCCTACGGAGCCGATCGCTGCGCCCCCCGCGGAGCGGTCTGTCAGCCCAGCAGTTCAGTATGAACCGAGTGAGGCCACACTGCCTCCTGGCTCTGCGAAGCCAGAACGGACGGAGAGCAGGGATCCCATGGGGGAGATGGCCGCCGCCGACGCCACCGAGGACATCCCTCCAATGCGCGAACCCGAGGAGCCGGTGACGCTGGAACGGATCGCGGCTCTTCGCGACGAGCTGGATGCCAAGCTGCGCGAGGCGCTACCAGCCGCGCAGCGGGTAGTGGACGTGCTCGCTGATGAACGCCCGCCCGCCACATCGGACCTGGCCACGCTGGCCCTCGTTCGTTCCTCGTTCGACTCGGCCTTCGCAGCTCTGGCTGATGCCGGAATCGTCATCGAGCACCACAACGCCTCGGCCGTACGCGCCGCAGCGGACCAACTGCGCGACAGCGAGGGCGACGAACACGCGCGCGAACTGCTGTGGCTCGTCAGCGGCTTGACCGCACCGCAGGACAATATGACGCTCACCACCCAACTGGGTGCCGCCCACGACTTGGCTAAGTCCCTACTGGCCCAGCGTCTGTGGGGCAAGGGCGCTCGTGAGGACGCTGCTGTCTTGGGACTACTCCCGGTATTGAGCGATCCGTCGACAGACGCCGCCGCACGGATGGCCGCGGTCCAGCAGATCGCCGCCACACACCCAGATCTTGTTCTGCTTGCGGTGAGCGCCGAGCAACTGGTGCGCCCGTCAAAGCAGGCGGCGACCGACAACCTGACCAGCTTCGAGGTGGCGGCTGCCGTGGTGCAGACCGCAAGTGTCGTCCCCAAGTCCGAGACGACAACTCCGCCAACACCTGGAATGCCGCCTCTGGCCATGCCCCCGGCTGTGCATGAGACCCGCACCACCGCGCCTGCCACGCCTGCGGTGAGCGAGGCGGCCCTGGTCCACAGTCACGTCGTGCGTTCGATCGCCAAACTCATCGGCGAGCAGCGCTACGGTATGGCGGCAGCCATCGCCGCTGCAGCCGACTGGCCGGACTCGCAGCAAGCAACGCTGCGGATCGCAGGACTGGCTGCAGCGGTGCGAAGTGAGACGGGCGCCTGTACTGCTGCCCTGCGTGGCGAACTTGACGCATTCGACACCAGTTCCGTCGTGAATGACACCGCCAGCGCGCTCATCGCTGTCCCCGCGCTTCTGCGGGCCGCTCTCGTCACCGGAGAGCCGACCGCCGGAGCGTTGCTGTGCGATCTTGCTCCTCATGTCGAGCCGAACCTCGGCGAGATCGCTAACCAGGTCGGGCGTCGGGCGCTACAGGGCACACTGGTCGGTGACCCACCACTAACCGTCCTCGCCGATGTCAGCGAGATCGAGCGTTCGCTGCACGCGGTCAGCGCCGCCGCCGGGCAGATGCTGCGTCCCCGCACGCTGCGCTTCAAGCGTGCCAGCGACATCGCGAAGGTGTGGCTGGCTCCCAACGGGCTCCTCGGCCGTCCCCTGAGCCTCGCTGCGAACCAGGAGCGCAACGCGGTGAACGAGGTCGCCAGTGCCATTCTGCGCCTGGGCGACAGCTCCCACATCAACCGCGAATTGGATGCCCTGGACCGCAGATTCAAGGGCAACAGCGGTAAACCGCTGCAGGGATCGGGTCGACAGGACCTCTTGAACCTTGTCGCGGAGGCCCTCAAACCGCTCGCCGACTGGACCGAGGCCGTCCTGGCACTGAACCGCTCACGGAGCAGCAGCCAACAGTGGAGCACGGGTGAAATCGCGGAGATGCGCACCACCGTCCTCGCCCACCACGAGGCCGTCCTGGCAGCCCTCGAAGGACAAGCCAGCCACAGCGAACCACTGACAGCCGCAGCCGGCCGCGCCGCAATCGCATCCCTGACGATGACCTTTGCTGTCCTCGAGGGCCAGTCCGCACTACCCACTGGCGAGTCCACCTCCGCCTTCACCCTGACGGTCGAGTTGCTGAAGGTGGCCGGCGCGGCGGTCGATGCGGCCCTGGGCCGCATCGCCGCGCCTGTCGACACGACCGTTGAGACACTGCTCGCGGCCGCAGAGCACGGGTGGGACGATGCAGTCGATGGGCAGGTTGAGGCGGAGAACTTCGCCGCCGCGCACTTCTTGCTCCATGCTGCCGACGAGCATCTCCTGCCCGGTGACGAAGACAGCGCCGAGCAGTGGGCCAGACGAGCCGCCCAAGTTGAAGTTGCGGAGGCCAACAGCCGGGCCGCCCTGGATGAGCTGCACGAACAGCTATCGGCCAAGCTGCGGCGCGCTCGACTGAACAACGAACTGTCCGACGAGCAGGACGGTGAGTTGACCAGCCTCCTCAAGGACGCCCGCACCGACACCCCTGATCTGGCGGATACGCGCGCCAAGCTCAGACGAGTCTCCGAGCTGCTACCTCGATACCAGACGGAGTCCGCCCGTCGCCTGTCCGAGCGTCTGACCAACCTTGCCAAAGCCGACGCAGGCACCGTCGAACGGATCACCCGCCTGATCGACAGTGGACAGTTGTCGACAGCCGAAGAGCTAATCTACTTTCTCGAGATCGATGTGCCTGTTCCCCAGGTGACCGCCCGCGCAGACCTGGGCCAGTTCTTCCCGGCGGTACCTAGGGTCCTGCCGTCTGGCCTGACAGCGTCTGTACTGGACGCCGTGCACAGCCGCAGCCAGGTCGACGGCTGCGCAATGCTGAACTTTGCGCAGCTTAGCCCCGACCTGGCGCGGCTGGCCGCCGAGGCGCTCGCTGGATGGCGGAAAATCGCAGGGACGCCGCCGGAGGGACGACTCAACAACATCACCGAGCGCGACCTGCTTCTCCCCGCTCTACGTGTGGCTGGCATCGACGGCAAACGCATTCGGCGCCTGGATGAACTGCCACGAGGTCGAGACCGCCGCTTCATCGACGTGTATGACGTCAACATCAGCGGCAAGGCTCTCGTGCCGGCATTCGGCACCAAACTCGGCGGCCAGTTGCGAGTACTTCTGGCCTGGGGGCAGCCCAGCGCAGAGTTGTTGATGAGCTATGCCGACCAGGATCCCTCAGGTGAGAGCCTACTCATCGCCTACTTCGGCACAATGAGCCCCCAGACGCGGCAGGAACTCGCGGCGCGCGCCGTGCGCAGCAGCGCACCGGTCGTTGTGCTGGACGACGCGGCGCTGGCATACCTGGCGGCACACGGGAACCGCCAGATGGACGCGGCCATGTCAGTGCTGCTGCCCTTCTCATCGGTGAACCCCTACCTGCGCGAGAAGCGGGGCCTGGTCGCCGAGGAGATGTTCTACGGACGGGACGCCGAACGCAAGGGCGTTCTCGACCCGGATGGCACACAGATCGTCTTCGGCGGTCGCGGGCTTGGCAAGAGCGCGCTGCTGCGCTCAGCCGGTGCCGTATTTGAAGGTCAGGGCGTACCCGGCGAGCGTCTCAGCATCTACCTCAGCCTCGACACGGTCGGCATCCGGACCGGCTCGGCGATCGGCCCGGATGCCATCTGGAATGCACTTCTGCGGGACCTGACTGACCGCGAAATCATCGCGCGGACACGGACAACGAACCGCGGAAATCCACAAGAACGGGTCCGTGCTGGCGTGCTGGCTTGGCTAAACGCCGACCCCCGCCGGCGCTTGTTGGTCCTCCTTGACGAATGCGACCGATTCTTCGAATCCGATGCTCCGGAGTTCCTGGAGACCACCCGCCTGAAGGACCTGGGGCTGAGTACTGATGGACGCGTGAAAGTCGTGTTCGCTGGCCTGCATTCCGTGCAGCGCTACGCCAAGAGCGCCCGCAACGGCCCCTTCAGTCATCTGGCGCAGCGCCCCACTATCATCGGGCCGCTGCGACCGCAGTTCGCGGCGAACCTGCTGACGCGGCCGCTGCACGCACTGGGCTTCACATTCGCCAACGAGGACCTGGTCAACCGCGTCCTCGGTTACTGCTCGTATCAGCCCTTCCTGCTGCAAATGTTCGGAAACCGACTGGTTGAGACCATGCATGCCAAGCGCGCGGTCGGAGTCAGCAACCATGAACCGCCTTACATCGTCACGCGCTCCGACATCGAAACCGTTGAGACAAACACCGACCTCAGAGCCGACATCAGCGCCGCGTTCCACGACACACTTCACCTGGACCCCCGCTACAACGTCATCGCGAATGTCCTGGCGCATAACGCACACGAGAGCGGACTCGACGCACGTCTATCGGATGTTCAGCTGCGTGAGGAATGCCTCGACTGGTGGCATGCAGGATTTGCAACACTGGATGTCGAAGGCTTCCGCTCTTACCTCGTGGAGATGGTCGGCCTCGGAGTGCTCGCACCCAACAATGATGGTCGCGGCTGGCATCTGCGGAGCCCCAACGTACTTCGCATGATTGGGTCGAAGGACGACGTTGTGACACAACTGGTTGGTGCCGCCATCCTGTCAGTGCCTGACGAGTTCATCGCGCTCGAAACCCGGCTGGCGCTGAAGAGCGGACGACGGTCACCGCTCACCGCGAGCCAAACCGATGACGTGCTCGGGGACCACGCCAACCAAGTACGTGTCGTGCTCGGCTCGTCAGCAACCGGCATCGAAGACGTTGCCCAAGCAGTGCGGCTCGCTGCAGACGTCGGTGACCGGTTCACAGTCCCAACCATCAGCAGCCGCCGTCAGTTCGAAGAGGAACTCATCACAGGCCGGCCGGGGGAGCGCCGAGTCGTCCTCACTGACCTGATGGCACTGCAACCACGCGAGGAGGCCTGCACAGCAACCCTCGCCGCCGCTCTGGACCGCAGGCCCACACGGTCTGGCGTTACACGCTCAGCGGTAATCGTCGCTGGCCCGCAGCAGCTACGCCTGTGGCAGACCGTGCTGGCCGACGCTGGTACCACCCCTGCTCTGGGAACGGTCGCACTGCGCCGCTATGACCGACGGTCGCTGCGGGTATGGGCACTCGCCAGCGAGAAGTTTAGCCTGGAGGAGCGCCTCGAGAGACTGCTGGAAGTCACCGGCGGTTGGCCAATGCTTGTCGAGCAAGCTGCGAGCCTGGTCGCCTCCGGCATGGAGGAGGGCGACGCGCTGATTCACGTAGCGTCCGGACTCGCGGCACCCGCTGGCGCCGCCGACCTCATCGACGCAGTCGGCCTGACCGCCGATGACAACATCGAACGGGCGTTCGCGGCAGTGTTGTCGCTAGTGGACAGCGATGGGGTGGGCTTGGAAGACCTACAAGCAGCGGCGAGCATGGCCACCGATACTCCGGAGACGGCGGTCGCGTGCCTTGCGGCCCTGCAGGTCTTCAACATCGATGCTGATGGTCTGTACCGTCCTGAACCTTTGCTCGTGCGCTGCTGGCCTCACCGTGCCTGATAGCGTCTGCCAACCCGACACGCGATATCGCCCACACCACGAAGACGATCGACTTGATGAGGACGGTTGAAAACGGCTCTGGCGGTGGCCCGGCGGGTGTGAGCAGCGACCGGCTATGGTCATTCCCGTGCGGTCTGCGGGCTCTGGGCGGTCAGCTGATGGCGATGGCGGGCTGGTCGGCGGGGTTGACCCACTTCATGAGCTGGGCCATGACGGTCGCCGTCCCAGCGACCGTCATGGCGGTGGGGCCAGCCTGGGGCCGAGGTCGTTCAGAGAGAATCCCGCGCCCAGCCCTTGACGGCCCAGTTCTGTCTCCGACGGCTCCCTGCGGTTGAAATGGTGGCCGGAGCGGAGGAGCGGCGGCCGGACGGTCCCGAGCACGCTGGGCAACTTCGCGCTGGTTACAGAATGTGACATGTGAGCTGGTCGAGCAGTGATGACTGACGGCGAGCAATGCCCACAGCCCACTCCTGACGTTGCGTCAGTGTTGCGTGGGAGAGCTGAAAGCCATGGCAAGCGGTACGAACTGATGAAGGGAGTTCTTGCAGGTCAGCCACTCTGCCCGGGGTAAAGTCCCAGGTAGCCCGGCTGTACCTCCAAGATCACCCAGATCTACGAGGGGACCAACCAGGTCCAGCGCATCGTCATGGCGCGCAACCTGCCGTAAGGACAGGTCAGAGGGCTAATTCGGATGGATCGGCGGACGCCGGCGGCGGGCTTGGATCATGATCCAAGCACCCGTGTTGCAACTATGTTGCAAGGGAGACGGCGCGCGGAAGGAACAGGCGTCCGTCGATCGCCCGGATGGCTCGCTCATGCGAGTCGGGCAGCATGTCATGAATCTCCCTTGGGGGCCCTCATATCCACCGCCAGCGGAGTGGCCGCGACAATCCTGGGCATCCTCGTAGGCACCCGGGCCGGGCGCCGCAATGAATCCGGGCAGTGGATTCGCGATCGGAAGATCGCGGCGTACGAGCGCCTTCTCCAGAGCTTCGGTGCGGTCGAGATCGGCATGCGCCACGCGTACTGGGAGCAGCGCGAGCCTGCGGGGATCGACTGGGAGGAGTGGAACGCCGCCTTGGTGTCGGTCAGCCTGGTAGCCGACACCGATGTGGGGATCGCTGCGGAGCAACCCGCCTCATTTGTGGGGGAGTTCAGTGCCTTCCCGTTCGGAGAGCCGAAGGACATGACGATGCTTCGTCAGATTCATACGAAACTCGACGCTGCACAACGGGAGTTCGTCAACGCTGCCAGGCGATCGATCCACGCGTCAGACACGAAGCAAGTCCCCTGGCGTTTGGGCGGTCCGCCACCCTGGGGTGAGCTTGAAGAGATCCATCAGCGAGACAACGACATCGGTCGCGTCATCCCCTGAACCACATGGGGTTTGGAGCGTCACGGGACATGCGCAAAGGGCCCTTCCCCTACCATGTCGGGCCGAACCGTCACGCGAACGACGGCCACCGGCAGGCGGCCCACTCCCGCCAGCCCGCCCAGCCGGAGGGCGGGCCGGCGACCTCGCCGCCTCCCAACTCCGCCGCGTCGGGCTCCTCGAAGTGCGCCCGGCCATCCAGGATGTCGGCCTCGGTCATCGGGAACGTCTCCTCGGGGGTGGTCGCCCAGCGATGGGCGATCCGGGCGCGCTGGGTCGCATCGTCCACCGGCAGGTAGAGCATGTGGAAGGACGCGCCCTCGGCCTGCGTCAGCCACCGGATCGCAGACCGTTCGTCACGGGACCAACAGCCGTAGTCCAGTACGACGTTGGTGCCCAGCTTGACCGCCTCCAAGGCGAGCCAGAGCATGCGCCCCTCCAACACGTCGCGCTTCCCGTTCGCCTCCGGCTCACGGAACAGGGGAATCATCCAGTCGTCAGGGGTCAGTCGCAGCGCGCTGTGCTCATCGGCGAGTTGCCGAGCCTTTGTGGTCTTTCCGGCCCCTGGCAGGCCGACCGTCAGGAACAACGTGGTCACACCGAGATGGTGGCAGGGAGGCCGGGCGGGCGACCACCGCTTTATCCGCGCGATCCTGGTCAGATCGCCCCGCCCACGACCCGAACAACGGCACAACGTGACGCGTCACGCGGTCCGCCGGGACAGAGCCTGGCCGAAGGAATACTCCCCATGCTCAAAGACCCCACTGCACCAGTTGAACGGGTGGGTACGGGGGCGGGTCACAGGCCGGGTGGGTGATCGTCTCCTGCGCGGTGGGTGAGGACGTGGCCAGATCGGACTTCTGCGACTCGCCGACCGGGCTCATGACCGGTGGTGTGGCGGGGCCCGGGTGCCGGGGTGGGCGGAAGTGATTCGATGCCGGGGGCGGGTTCGGGCCACACCACGCCGGAAGCCTCTGGCGGGTCCTCTCTCGGAGGGGGAGCGGGCAGTGTCTCGGCGCTCCCGCCGTCGTGGCTGGGGTTGGGGGTGGGGTTGGAGGGGATCGAGTACACCGCCGGCCAGGCCTGCCCGCGATTGCTGCCCGCAACACCGCAATGCTCGAAGCCGTGGCAGACCTGCCGCCCATCGTGATCAGCGACCTCTTCGGCATCAGCGCGAGCGCCGCCTATAGCTGGGCACGTCCGGCTCAGGACAGCTGGACGGATTACCTCGCGGCGTGCGCGGACCGATGATCTCAGCCGGCTGGCGGTTCGTCAGTCGATGGTCCCCGAGGCGTGCCCGAAGATTCAGGGGACGCCAGCCGGCGGCGTGCCCCAGGAAGATAGTCCCGGTTGTAGGCCCACCCGCCCATCCCCTTGGGGACGCCTCGCCACAGCGTCAAAAGGCCCACACCTGCGAAGGCCGCCCCGAAGAGGGCAGCGAACACCAAGTTGCCCGGCGCTGACTCCTGCTCCGCCGTCGAGACCGCGGAGACGTTCGAGGGATCGTTGCGGTCGTAGACAACAGGGATATGGTCGCCAACGCCGTACTGGTGCGGGACGCCGTCGATCCAGTCGGCCTGCCCGGTTCCCAGGGTGTCGGTGAATGCGATCTCTGCGGAGTCGCTGTTCTTTCCGTAGGTAACCTGCGCGACGGTCGCTGACGTTCGGGTGCCGTGCGCGAGGAGTTGTCCGGCCTCGTACCCGGAGACCACGTTGACGGCGGCTGCCCCGAGGCCGCCGACGATGAACAGCAGCCCCACCGTCCACCGGGCGACCGTGCGCCTGGTGGTCTCCCCCTCGCGTCTCTGCATGCCGGGGATCCTGCCATACGGGCCCCGGGCGCATAGCGCACTGGCTTGATGGCGTCGCCTCCAGTGGGACCAGTTCAGGCGGTGGGCAACCGAGTGGACGGGTCGGTTGGTCAGGACCGCGAAGAGATGCTGTACCTCGTTGAGAGTGAGGCGGGTCTGCCCATAGGTTCTGCAGAACGCGCACCAAATGAGACACCGTCAGCGCAGGTCGGTCTCTCCGCCGGGCAAGATCACGATTATCCCGTTGGTGGCTCCCCCAACGAACATAAGAGAAGGCCGCGGTCGGTACCCTGACGCGGTGACGACCGCCACTGCCTTGTCGAGGGCCATGAGCCGTACCGTCGACCCACCGCTGTGCCCGCTACCCGATCGCGTCGCAGAGCTCCTGACCGAGCTGGGAAGTCCGCCGCGCCTGGCAGCCCACCTGCGAGCCGTCCACGATGTCGCACACCAGCTGGTCGACTGGATGGGGAGGCGCTACCCGGCCGTCCCCTTCGACCGCGAGGCCGTGCTCTTCGGCGCCGCGACACATGACATCGGGAAGACCGTGCACATCTCCGAGCTCACTGGGCCCGGTGCAGCGCACGAGGAGGCTGGACAGGCTCTTCTACTTGGCCGCGGCGTCAGCCCGGAGCTCGCCCGCTTCGCCGCAACACACGCGTCGTGGACAGAGCCCGGTGTCGGCTTGGAGGACCTCCTCGTGAGCCTCGCCGACAAGATCTGGAAGAACAAACGCATCTCCGACCTGGAGGACCTCGTCGTTGCCCGGCTGGCCAAGGAAACCGGCCGGGCGGCATGGGAGGAGTTCATCGCACTCGACGAACTCCTCTCCCGCATCGGCGACGACGCCGACGATCGCCTGGCGTTCCTAGGGTCCTTCCCAATCCACGCCTGACAGAAGGGGGGCAGCAGGGCACTAGGCGGTCGTCGCGCTGGTCGCGCAGGCGTGCGACCCGACGTGTCAGCGAGCCAGCGCTCGGATACCTGCGACGATCAGCGCAATTCCCACGACCACGAAGATGCAGAGACCGATGCGGTTGATCATCACTCCGGCTCGGTAGAGGGGATGCTCTGGCCCGGCCCCGCCACGAAGATTGATCTTGTAGGCGATGCCTCGGAAGTTGATGACGTAGGCGATGAGAGCGAGCGTCACGACCGAAGCCACTATGACGAGAACCCAGTCTTGCGTGTGGCTCAGCTGATCAGTTTCCACGACGTTCGCCACCAACAACATCCCCACCTCCGACGCCAGGGTACTGAACGAGGCTGCTGGCGCGATCTCTGGCCGGTCCGGGTCGAAGCATGAACTGGGGCCGTGTGCTGGCCACTCGGGCCACGTCTCGGCCGACCAGGATCCAGCAAAGATCTGGGCCGAAGCGGGGTGGTCCATCCTCGATCGAGCAGCCTCGGCAGTCTGACGATCTCGCACTGAGCCCACCACCCATGTCATCGGAGCCGGGGAATGGCGCAGGATTGGAACACTGCCCGTTCACCAGTCAAACCCGAGAAGGTTCAAGTTGCGGTGCTTGAGCGGAGAGAGCCGGGCGATGTCCTCTTCGCGCGAACGAGCCGGGCGGCGAAGTAGTCCGGACCGTTACACAAACTCTCTGTACCCGCATGTCCGCCGAGATCCACAATCAGGGGCCGCTATTGATCATCACTCAACCAAGGATGCTGGCCCGCCCATGTCCCGCATCATCCGCCTGATCCTCGCCCTCGTCGTCTCCGCGTTCTGCGTTGCGGTGATACTCGTGCGCAACCACTCCCAGCCGAACACCGTGACGACGACCACGACCGTGGTCAGCGGTGCAAGCGGCTCCACGACGGTCACCGACACCAGTCACAGCGCCACGGCCCAGGTGACCGTCTCCGGTCCTCCGGATGAGGTCAAGCTCTTCGACATGCTGCCGAAGCCGCCCGCGGGGGCACACAAGTGGGCTGGCACGGGTACCGAGGGCATTCTGACGATGGAGCAGTACATCGAGGGCGTCTACTCACCCTCTGCCTGGGCCGACGAGCGCCAGGACCTGCCGCACCGTGGTTTCCAGTACGCGGTGCGTGTGGACTGGTGCGTGTCTGACGAGTCGTCCTGCGTCGATGTCTTCTTCGGACACTTCGCCACATCGACGGATGCCCAGAGCTACTACCTGGCCCAGACGTCCGCGGATGTGGCGATCTACGACGCCCACGGCACCTACTCCGTCCCTGGCGTGCCGGAGAACAAGGTCTTCGTGAAGGCGGAGCTGGATTCCGTCGGGGATGCGAAGCTCAACGCCTACGCCCACGACGGCAGCGACGTCGTCCACCTGGTGACCGAGACACCGGCCAATCCGGACGAGGCGACGCTCAACGCGCTGATGACCTCTGCGGTCAAGAACCTCGACGCCCTGCAGGGGTGAGCGCCGGGTCCGCCCCGGCGGTGGCTGTGGCGGACCCGTCGCTCCGGCCCGCTCAGGAGTGGGTGGGCAGCACCTGCGCGCTCACCAGGCCCCGAGGCCGGAATAGCGCACGGTCGGAAAACTGCCTCTTCACCAGTCGAGCATCAGGCGATGCAGCTGGCCGCGCCGGAGGCGTTCGCGTTCTTCATGGGCCTCGCGCCAGGGCGGCGGGTCGACCACGGCCCGGATGTCGGTGGGCGCCCGTAGCTTCGTTTTCAGCGCACCACGCCCGTGCGGGCGGCAGCAACGCGCGACGGGCTGGCTGCTCCGGATGTAGGCGGAGCGCGCTTCATAAGTCCCTATATCTATGCGGGGCTGGTGGAGCAAGGGCTGCGGATGGCAGCGAGCTGGCGTCGTCATCACTGGTCAGCGGCTTGCGATGCTTGGCTGACCGCTTCGGATCCGGTGCTCGAATGACGCCCTGGGGGGACCGTTGCACGGATGTTGCATCGGAGATGCACCGGGCCGAATCCGGCTTGTGGCGACGTCTGCTGAGCTTGTGTGCATTGGCGGCGGACTGAGCCCAGGAACTACGGAGAGTAGTTGCCAACTGGTGGGCCTTGCTCCGACCCGATGGGGCGCCCGCGCGGGCGGGCGGACCGCTCGCGCGAGGACAGGGCTTCTCCGACGGCCGCTGTCGGGAGCTGTGCGGGCGGCAGCCGCGAGTACCCACGGATCTCAATGCCGCCCCCCTGGTCTGCCAGTCGGAACCGGCCCCTACACTTCCTCGACCGCCACAGTGCGCGGGTTCGTGGTGGAGGGGCGTCATGCTCATACAGATCGTCGGGATGATCCTGGCTCCGCTGGTGGTCGCCGGGCTGGCCCGGTGGGCGGCGTCGCGGCGGCGGAACGGGCTGGCCGCCGGGAGGCCGGTGCACTTCCGGGCCAGGCTGGCCGGCCGGCGCGGCCGGCTGCTGTGCGACCCGCGGCTGGGCGGCGTCCCGGTCTTCCTGGACCGCGGCAACGGGAAGGTCGTGGAGGTGCCGCGCGGGGGCCGGACGCTGGAGGCCACCGTGGCTCCGCGGAGCGCCGTCAACAACGGTGTCGAGCGGGTGACACTGCGCTACCGCCCGCCCGGCGGCATGCCGCTGTCGCTCGGCCTGACCAGCTACGACGCGGCTACCCTCGGTGACTGGCTTTCCGCCCGCCCCGCCTCCACCGCTCCGGGGGCGCTCGCCCGGAGGCTACCGGTCGTGCCGCTCTGGGCGGTGCTGGCCCTGGTCGGAGCTGCGCTGGTGGCGCTGGTAGCCGCGGACGTCACACTGCTCGGCCACCGGACCGCCGCGGAGACGGTCAGCGCCGACCGGGCCGTAGGCACCTGCGTGCTGCGCTGGGACAACGGGCACTCAGACGCCACATCCTGCGCCGACGCGGGCGTCCGGCCCGGCGAACGGATGACCGCGCTGATCCTGCCCTGGCCGCTGCAGACCACCCCCGTGGACCCGGCCATGGTGGCGCCGACCGCCGGGGGTGTGGGCGGCGGCCTGGCCCTGCTCGGCATCGGCGGCGCGCTGGTGCTGAGCCCGGCGGCCGCCGCCCGCCGGGTGCGCAAGGTGCGCGAGGCCGGGCCGAACCTGTCGCCCGAGCCGCCCCCGGTCGAAACGGACGCCCAGGCGGACCCCGAGACGGACGCGGACCTGCCGAACGGGGTGCGGGACACCAGCTACGGGAGCCTGGCCGCAGCCGCCCGCCACAGCGAGCGGCACCGGCCCGGAGCCCCGATCGCGCCGCCGCGCGCCAGGCCTGACCGGCTCTCCGGCTCGCCGCGCCGCTGGGTGGCGGCCACCTTGCTCGGCACCGGCGCCTGGGGGCTGCTCGTCATCGCCGTTGCGGCGGTCGGCGATGACCACTTCCACCTCGGCTACTGGCGTTTCCCGGTGTTCGGCACGCTCGCCATCGTGGCGGCGGCCCGGATCGGCTGGCTCGTCACCGACCGCCTCCCGCTGGTGCGTCCGGTGCGGCGGGTGCTGCGCGGCGACGCCGCGGGCCCAGCATCCCCGCAGCCGATGCGCTACGTCCGGCTGCGCGGTGCGCCGGGCGAGTTGGTGCTGGTGTTGTTCCGGCCTGAGGGCGGTGCGGTGGCCGCGCCGGTGCTGGTCCAGCCGCTGTTGTGGGCACGCTCGGGGCGGCGCCGTGCCGTCGGCGGGCCTGTGCCGGTGGGGGAGGCGCTGGTGCATGACTCCGGGGTGGGACCGCTGGTCTGCGAGATCGACGGCGTTCGCTACCTGCCCAAGGGGCGGGCCACGGTCGTCACGGCCGATCCGGCCCAGACCGCCGCCAACCTGCTCGCGCTCGCGCACAGCCACCGCCGACGGGTCACCACCCGCTGAGTCACCGCCCGCTGAGTCACCGCCCGCTGAGCCGCGAAGCCAGCGCAGCCCGGTGTCGCCTCACCGACGAGGAGTTTCGGAGCAGAGCGCCGAGGGTGCCGGGCTCCGCCTTGCTGCTGGCGGTGGCCAGCAGAGCCTCGTTTTGCGGATGCGGTCAAGGTCGATGGAATCGATCAGGTCGAAGCCGGCCGGGGTGAGCCGGACCGGCACCGCGGCGGCTGGTGGGGCACGGGCGGCCGACCAGGCCCTTGGCGGTGAGCTTGCCAACTCCGCTGGTGATCGCTTCCGAGGTGACCTTCGCGGACCGGAGCAGCGCGCAGGTGTTGAGTTCATGGGGCTCGCTGGAGTGGTGCAGCGTGGCGAGTGCGCCGGACTCGGAGAAGTCGAGGCCGTGTTCGGCGAAGTGCGCCAGCAGAGCGGCGTCATCCACGTGGGGGCCATCCTCACCCGCCAGCTGCTCGAAGAGCACGAGTTCCTCAGCCAGCCCGTCGTCCTCGTGCTCAGCAAGGTCGGCAACGACGGCGAACTCCGACTGGCACAGCGTCAGATCTCCGCGACCAGCCCGGCATGGAGCACCATCGGCGTCCTGCACGACCTGGTGGGGGAGATCGCCTTCGACCTCCCCTGCATGGCCCAGCGGTCCGCGCAGCGTCCCGCCGACGAGCTGCTGGATCGGAGCAACGAAGTCCTCCGGCAACGGGTCCTCGACTTCGTCGATGCGTGCGGCAACCTCCGCCAGTGGCCTGTCGTGTCGCCTGCCAGGGCCGATCCGGCACTCGTTCGGCTTGTTCAGCTGGCCAGGACTCCAACACCTTGAGAGCTTGAGGGCAGCAAACCGCTTGTCGCCCTGTACCAGAGGTGGCTCATGTCCGACCAACCGCAAGAGCCACCGCCGCCGCCTCAGAACGCCCAGCCGCCGTGGCCACAGCAGCCACAGTGGCAACAGCCTCCCCCGCAATGGCAGCAAGCCCCGGCAGGCGCGCAGGGCGTCGCAGGGAAGAAGCCGCGCAACAAGTGGAAGATCGGCTGTCTCGGTTGCGGGGGTCTGGCGCTCCTCGTGGGAATCATCGTCGTCATCGTCATCGTGACGAGCGTCAACAAGGCGGTCAACAAGACCGTCAAGGTCGACTACAAGGTGACCGGTACCGCGAAGGACGTGACGATCCTCTACAGCAACTGGCAAAGCGACAGCTGGTCAAGCAGCACGTCCACCGTGCCCACTCTGCCCTGGTCCAAGCAGGTCACCTCCAGCGGCCTGGTGAAGGGCGGCGACCTCACGGTCACTA
This sequence comes from Streptacidiphilus sp. MAP5-3, assembly GCF_041262505.1. Taxonomy (NCBI): domain Bacteria; kingdom Bacillati; phylum Actinomycetota; class Actinomycetes; order Kitasatosporales; family Streptomycetaceae; genus Streptacidiphilus; species Streptacidiphilus sp. MAP5-3. The sequence goes on along the minus strand of NZ_JBGCCL010000004.1, from coordinate 230,433 downwards.
CCGGAGCTGATGGCGGGACCGTGACCTGTTCCGTGACCGTGGACAACGGCACGCCGAAGACCGGCAGCGCGTCAGGGGCTTTCGCTACGGCGAGCTGCAGTGGTTTCGGCAGTTAGGGGCCGGAACGCGAACCTGGTCGGCCTGGGCGAAGGGCGCAGGGGGCTGGCCGTGAAGCGTAAAGTGCTTGCCCGAGCGGGGCTTCGGGTGGTCCGGCGGCCCCGCTCGGAGCACGGATTTGGTACGCATGAGGCTGAGAAATGTCGAGTAGCGATGGGTTCTACTGAGAAGTGATTTTCGCAGCTCAGGGCCTTGCCTGGGAAATCTTGTAAAAGCGGAGGTCTTCTCTGCACTTCACCCAGAAGAGTGACCCTGACTCTTGCGCTGGGGAGGCTGCAATAGCGGGTGCGCTGGGCAGGCCGGTGTAGGCATGATCCTCAGCGTGACCGACCTGTCGAGTTCCCCTGTGCCGCCCCGTTCTGTCCTTGATGCCTTCGGCGTGGAAGGCGACTCCGCCCCGCTGGCCGGAGGTCAGGGACGCAGCGTTCTTGTCGGCGGCTTCGTCTTCAAGCCTGCTGACGGAGCGGATGACTTCGTCGAGTGGGCTGCGTCCTTGTCCGAGAACCTCGCGCCTGCCAGCGGTTTCCGTGTCCCGTTGCCACTTCGGGCGGCTGACGGGCGGAGCGTTGTGGACGGCTGGAGCGCCAATGAGTTCCTCAGCGGTGAGCAGGGTCCGCGGGGGCACTGGGCTGGCGTTCTCGGTGCCGGCCGCGCCTTCCATGCTGCTCTGCAGTATCTGCCCCCGCCTGACTTCCTGGATCGGCGCACCGATCCGTGGGCTGTGGGCGATCGGGCCGCCTGGGGTGAGCAGGAGGTGGCCGTGATCGAGGATCTCGCCGCGTCGTTTGCGAATCTGCTGGAGCTGAGGCGCCGGTGGAGCAGTACAAAGCCCAGCTCGTGCACGGCGATCTGACCGGCAATGTGCTCTTCGCCGCCGATGAACCACCTATCGTGATCGACTTTTCGCCGTACTGGCGGCCGCCGATGTTCGCCGAGGCCATCGTGGTGGCGGACGGTCTGCTCTGGTTCGACCCTCCGTCCAGCCTGCTCACGGCCGGTGACGACCACCCAGAGTGGGAGCAGATGCTGATTCGGGCATTGATCTTCAGGCTCGTCGCCCATAGTGAGAGCGCAGGACCATCCGGGCAGGCTCAGCCGGGGGAACCGGCGCGCTATGTGAAGGCGACGGACCTCGTGGCGAAGTTGGTGGCGCGTCAGAAGTAGTCCCTTCTCTTGACCGCTCTCATGAACGAGTCCTGGGGATGCCGAGGTCGACCACGGGTCGGCGACGAGATCACTCCCGTTCCCAGGCCAGAGGGGGAACGGCACGAGCTGTATGCGTCAGTCCTTGCCCAGACAGCGCTGCGCACCGTGCACGAGGTGTTCACGGCCGACGCGGACGGCGCGGTCCAGACCGTTACCTTCAACGGTCACGTAGCAACGATCGACCGGGCCACGGGACGCGAGGTGCACCCGTGTCTGATCACGCTGCAGACTGGGCGGGAGGAGTTCGAGGAACTGGTGTTGGCTCAGGTCGATCCTCGGGCGTGCCTCAAGCGTCTGAGGTCGGTCGTGTCCCCGATTCCCATCGAGCTGGAGCCGGTCCGGCCGCTGGTCACTTTCGACTTGTCCAAGTTCCGGCTCATGGACGGGATGGACGTCGTGGCCGGGCTGGACCGTCGGCCGGTGTTGATCGACCTGACCCCGACGGAGTTCGAGCATCTCGTCCGCCTGTCGACGGTCACGTAATTCGGCTCTGTCGCTGATCTGTCAACGGCCTTCGCCGGGACCAGGACGCCGTCATCGCCGGACTGTCCAGCCCCTGGAGCTCCGGCCAGGTCGAAGGACAGAACACGAGAGTGAAGCTCCTCAAGCGCGCCGGATACGGCCGCGCCAACTTCGACCTCCTACGCAAACGCATCCTGCACAGAGCCTGGCCCCCGTGTCCTCGCACCGAAGGCTGAGCGCCCTCGCCGGGTTGAGGACCGGCGAGGTCGGCTCACTGATGTCGGCTGCCCTTGGGTTGCCTCGGACGAGACTTGAAGTCCGTCGTGGCCGATGTCAGAAATGGAACCGGAGCGGTCGCGCTGACCGTTGCACTGGACATGACCTCTGCTCTCATACTTGGAATCGATCCGCACACAGTGCCGGGTATGGACGGCGACGTTCTGCGCGCCGGCCTCGACAGGGAACTGGCTCGCTTTGGCGAGCACGACATCGATGCGGCCATGACGCTGATCGCGCTGGACGACTCGGCCGAGTCCACGGTGCTTGCAGCGCTGGCCGAACGCGAGTGGGACGTCGTGGTCATCGGGGGCGGGATACGCAAGCCCGAGCCGCTTCTGACACTCTTCGAGCACATCGTGAACCTGATCCGCCGACATGCGCCAAGGGCGGCGATCGCATTCAACAGCAGCGGTGGCGACAGCGTCGAGGCCGCCAAGCGATGGCTGTGAGTCCGAGCCCCGGACAGCCCGATCACAAGATCAGCGACAGAGCCCGTAATTCCCCACCCCCGGCGTCAGCTTCCCAACGCACCAGTTCGGCACGACCGACACTCAGACACTGCGCAGGCCAGGAGGCCTACGAACGCGATCTCCCATGTGATCGGATGACCGCCCCGGCCACGTGAGATCACGAGATGCGGCCTCGTCGGAGGGGTGAGATGCCACGGCCCGTAGAGCCCCGCGCGTGACCGCGGCTCCTGTGCTGGGTTCTCGCCGCATGCATTCTCGCGAGCATCGCGGTGGCGGTCGCAGCCCGGCACAGGTACCAACTGCTTCTGACATTGCCGCCGCAGCACGCCCTCTACGGCAGCGACGCACTGCTCAGGGCCGACATGTGGTTCGGGAACCTCATGGGCTGGCGCAAAGCAATGATCGCCGCGTCCGGGCTGCTGCTGATCGCATGGCGTGAGTTACTCACTGCGTGTCGCCCTCCGCGTGCCGTGGAGCCCGACGGCCCCTGAGCCGCCGTCTCCGAACCAGGGCGGCCGGCACGCCCCTCCCGAAGCACGGGATCCCGTCCGAGAAGAGGACGGCGGATACCCCGGGCGGGAATGCACAGGGGGCGCGCGGTTGCAGATCCCTGAGCGATGCGTGCTTCAGGGTTGAGGGCGCGGATTGGTTCCGGGGTGAAAGGCCGGGTACGCCCAGGGCTGTGGGTCGCCGGCCGGGCGGCTGCCGGAGCATTGTGCGTAGGGAGTCGAGATGAGCGGAATGAACGAGCTGGAGCCGGTCGCCACGTTCTGCGGCAACTGCGACTGCGGCTGCCCGCAGCTGTTCGTGGATGCCGCTGCCTCTGCGGAGCGACGGATCGTTCTGACCGACGACTTCGGCCAGAGGATCCAGATGAGCGCCGACCAGTTCGCCTCCCTGATCGGGGACGCGAAGGCCGGCCGCCTCGACACAGTCGCGGACGCCTGACAGGTGCGACCGATCGGGTCTCGACGTCCGATCGTTGGCGTTGAATCTGGCTGCTCGTCGTTTCGTCGCACGCCACCCCTGAGTCCGGCGGCTCATACCCACACGGGGTGACCACCGCGCGAGCCGCCGGGGTGGGTGAAGAGGTCGCTCTTATCAGCGCTCCATCATCCGCATGCCGGCCTCGTTGTGGGTGTCGCCGGCGGCCGGGGGCAGGCTGCTCAGCGCGGTGAGCTGGTCGTCGGTGAGGCGGACGGCGTCGGCGCCGGCGTTCTCCTCGACCCGGGCGACGCGGCGGGTGCCGGGGATGGGCGCGATGTCGTCGCCCTGGGCGAGTAGCCAGGCGAGGGCGACCTGTGCCGGGGTGGCGCCGATCTCGGCTGCGACGGCGGCGACCTGGTCGGCCAGGCGCAGGTTGTGCTGGAAGTTCTCGCCGGTGAACCGCGGGTTGTCGGCGCGGAAGTCGTTGGGGTCGAACTGCCCGATGGAGCGGATCGTGCCGGTCAGGAAGCCGCGCCCGAGCGGCGAGAAGGGCACGAAGCCGATGTTCAACTCCCGCAGCACGGGCAGGACGTGGGCCTCGGGGTCGCGGGTGAACAGCGAGTACTCGGACTGTACTGCGGTGATCGGGTGGACGGCGTGGGCGCGGCGGATGGTCTCGGGACCGGCTTCCGAGAGGCCGATGTGCCGGATCTTGCCCTCGGCGACCAGCTCGGCCAGGGCCCCGACAGTCTCCTCGATGGGCGTGCCCGGGTCGACGCGGTGCTGGTAGTACAGGTCGATGCGGTCGGTGCCCAGGCGGGCGAGGGAGCCGTCGACGGCGGCGCGGATGTTGGCCGGGCTGCTGTCGGTGGCACCGGGGCGGCCGGTGTGGGAGACGAGGCCGAACTTGGTGGCGAGTACCGCCTGGTCGCGGCGGCCCTTGAGGGCGCGGCCGACGAGTTCCTCGTTGGTGTAGGGGCCGTAGACCTCAGCGGTGTCGATGAGGGTGACGCCCAGGTCCAGGGCGCGGTGGATGGTGCGGACGGACTGGTCGTCGTCGGTACCGGCGCCGGTGTAGCCGTGGGACATGCCCATGGCTCCCAGGCCGATGCGGGAGACGTCCAGGTCGCGCAGGTCGATGTGCTTCACGGGAAATCCTGTTCGTTCGCTGCGGGTGCGTACTTCGCTCGGCGCGAGGGGGTGGTGACCAGGTCAGAGTGCCTGGCCGGCGGGGCGGAGCAGGATCTCGTGGATGGCCAGGTGCCGGGGGCGCTGGAGGGCGAAGGTGATGACCTCGGCCACGTCCTCGGCGGTGACCTCGGCGACGTCGTAGAGCTGCTTGGCCCCCTGCCGGGTCGCTTCGTGGGTGATGTGGGTGGGCAGCTCGGTGGCGACGACGCCGGGCTCGATCACGGTGACGCGGACGTCGGGCAGCAGCTCCTTGCGCAGCGACTCCGACCAGCCGTTGATGCCGAACTTGGTCGCCGCGTACACGCCGCTGCCGACGTTCGCGACCCGGCCGGCGACGGAGGAGATGTTGATCAGGTCGCCGCCGCCGTCCTTGAGCTGGTCGAGGAACACCTCGGTGGCCGTGATCGCCCCGAGCAGGTTGACCTCGATCATCTTGCGGTAGTCGTCGCGCTGCTCGGCGGAGAACGGCCCGAGCAGCATGACCCCGGCGTTGTTCACCAGCACGTCCGTGCCGCCGAACTCCTGCTTCACCCGGTCGGCCGCGGCGACAAGAGCCTCGCGGTCGGTGACGTCGGCGGAGATGGCGATCGCACCGTCGCCGAGCTCGTCGGCGAGGGCCTTGATGCGGTCCGTGCGGCGGGCGAGAAGCGCGACCCGGTAGCCCGCTGCGTGCAGGGACCGGGCGGTCGCGGCGCCGATCCCGGAGGAGGCCCCCGTGATGACGGCGACGCGTCCCTGCTTCTGGTCCTGGCTCATCGTGTTCCCTGTCCTTCATGGTGACGTTACGTGGCCGGACGCCGTGTGGTGACTGGCGTGGTGGCCGGCGCTCGGCGGTCCGAAGGGTCCGGATCGCCCTGATGCAGCCATTGCAGCACCGGCCCGGAGAGGGCGCGAGGGACGGCTTATACGTGTACTGGCAGTCACTCCTACAGATCCTGGACCAGCCGTACCGTGGACGACATGGACAACCAGGCCGAGGTGCGGGACTTCCTGCGCACACGACGCGACCGGATCACCCCCGAGCAGGCGGGGATCATCGCGGGCGGCCGTCGCCGCCTGCCCGGCCTGCGCCGCGAGGAAGTTGCCATGCTCGCGGGGATGAGCAGCGACTACTACGCGAAGATGGAACGCGGAAACCTCTCCGGCGTCTCGCCCGAAGTGCTCGACGCCCTTGCCCGGGCGCTTCGTCTGGATGACGCGGAGACGGAGCACCTGCACGACCTCGCCCGGGCCGCGAACCCCTCACCGAGCCGCCGCCGCTCCCGCCCCGCACAATCGACGATCCGCCCCTCGCTCCAGCGCTTCCTCGACGCGATCACCGGGGCGCCCGCGTGGATCGTCGACCAGCGGGCCGACATCCTGGCCACCAACCCGCTCGCCCGGGCCCTGCTCGCCCCGCTGCTCGAGGACCCGGACGCCCGGAACAACAGCGCGCGCTTCATCTTCCTCAGCCCCGCCGCGCGCACCTTCTACCCGCAATGGGAGCGCGCCGCGGACGCCTCCGCCGCGAACCTCCGCACAGCCGCAGGACGAAACCCGCGCGACAAGGCCCTGACCGACCTCATCGGGGAACTCGCGGCCCGCAGCGACGCCTTCAGCTCCCGCTGGACCGCCCACGACGTCCGCCTGCACCGCACCGGGACCAAACACATCCACCATCCCGATGTCGGCGACCTCGAATTCGTCTACGAGGGTGTGGAACTGCCCGATCACCCCGGATGGATGATGTACGCCTACACGAGTGCGGCGGGATCCCCGACCGAGGAACGCGTCAAGCTCCTCGGCAGCCTGGCCGCCACACATGCCGACGTGCGGGCCACCACCCTCGCCCTTCAGCCGGGCGACCAGGACACCCTCACCGAGGGGTGAAGTACCGCCAGCGCCGGGAATGTCAGCGCCGCTGGAACTGCTCGGCGTGCGCGGCGATCCACTGCTGAAAGTCGAGTGTCAGCGGCCGGCGCCGATTCCCCGCGATTCTCACCACGTTCACTCGTCTGGAGAGGGCGTGGTGAGTGGAGTGGGGCTGCCGGTTGCGGCACTGGTGCAGCGGCGGGCCAACTGCGCGAAGGCGTCCTTGAGTTCGGTCGGCCCGATGACTTCGAAGTCGGCGTCGAACTTGCCGACGGTGGCGGCCAGGCCGGGCCACGACCACGAACCCAGCACGAGTCTGCAGCGGTCCGGGCCGAGCTCCTCGACGACTCCGTCGCGGATGTAGCGGGAAACGGCGGTGGCGGGGAGGTGGAGGATCACCTCGCCGCGGCAGGGCCAGTCGCCGGAGCCGTCGGAGCCGTGGAACCTGCTGGTGACGAAGGTGGCCACGTCACCTCCGGGCAGGTCCCTGGGGGTGAAGCGGGGGCCGGTGGGGGTGCGCGGGGTGATCCGGTCGGCGCGGAAGGTGCGCCAGTCCTCACGGTCGAGGTCCCAGGCGACCAGGTACCAGCGCCCGCCCCAGGTGACGAGGTGGTGGGGCTGGACCCGGCGCGGCGGGGGTGCGGCGGGTGCGTCGTCGCCGGTTCCCTGCGGGGGAGTTGGGGTGTAGTCGAAGCGCAGTACGTCGCGAGCGTGGACGGCGGCGCTGAGCGTCATGAGCACGCTGCCGTCGACCTGGGGGTTCGGCCGGTTCGCGGGCCGCTCGACGGCGGTGACCTGGAGGGTCTCGATGCGGTGGCGCAGCCGGGCGGGCATGACCTGGCGGACGGTGGTCAGGGCGCGCGCCGCGGCTTCCTCGATGCCGGCGCCGGTGGTGGTGGCGGTCTGGAGCGCGACGGCGAGGGCGACGGCCTGGTCGTCGTCGAACAGCAGCGGGGGCAGTTCCGTGCCGGCGCCGAGCCGGTAGCCGCCGTCGGGGCCTTTGCTGGCCACGATGGGATAGCCGAGTTCGCGCAGGCGGTCGACGTCACGGCGCACGGTGCGCGGGCTGATGTCCAGCCGCTCGGCCAGGAGCGCCCCGGGCCAGTCCCGGCGTGCCTGGAGCAGCGAGAGCAGCGACAGCAGGCGCGCGGAGGTCTTCTGCATGGTCCCCCATACTGCCGCGAGAAGCGGCCACAATCTGTCCGCTTCACCTGTGAGTGTGGTCAGTGGCGCGGGACGCAGGACCGCCCGTACGAGGAATCGAGCGACAAGGAGTCGATCATGTCCGTCGATGCTGTGACCCACCTGAACTTCCGAGGTGACGCCCGCGCGGCACTCGCGTTCTACCAGTCCGTGTTCGGAGGGGACCTGGCCGTGGTCACCTACAAGGACGCCGGAGCCGTCCAGGACCCTGGCGAGGCGGACCAGGTGATGTGGGGTCAGGTGGTCGCGGGGAGCGGCTTTCGGGTGATGGCCTACGACGTGCCCTCGCGCCTGCCGTGGAACCGGGGCGAGAACGCGTTCTTCGTCTCGCTCCGCGGCGCGGCGGCCGACGAGGTCACCGCGTACTGGGAGAAGCTCCGCGACGGCGCGACCGTCCTGCAACCGCTGGAGCCGGCGCAGTGGGCGCTCCTCTACGGAATGCTGACGGATCGTTTCGGCGTCACCTGGGTCGTGGACGTCGTCGGCGAGTACCACGCGTCCTGACCTACGGGGTCCGGGGCGGCGGCCACCCGCCCCGGACCCCGCCCGGCGCAGGCGATTCGACAACGACCAGGAGGTACCAGTGCGGATGAGCGAGCCGGAGCGGAACGGAGTCCAGGCCGACCCGCTGCCCGGGTTCCCCGGTGTCCGGCCGGGTGGACGACCGACTACTCCGGTCCCGGGCCGGGGAGTTCGCCGCAGCAGGTCCTCGATGACCGTTCTGGACACCCGGGCGCTCAACCGCGCGACGCTGGCCCGGCAGTTGCTGCTCGACCGGGCCGACCTGCCAGCCCACGACGCCGTCGCGCACCTGTGCGGTCTGCAGGCACAGGAACCGCAGGAGCCGTTCGTCGGGCTCTGGTCGCGGCTGCGCGCCTTCGACCAGGCGGTCCTCTCGGACCTGCTGACCGGCAGGCACGTGGTGCGGACGCACCTCATGCGCCGCACCGTCCACCTCGTCACCGCCGCGGACGCCCTGGCCTGGCGGGCCCGTCACGACACCATGCTGCGTCTACGGGTCCTCGGCACCTACCGCCGCGAACTGTACGGGGTGGACCTGGACGAACTGGCCGCGGCAGGGCGGGCGTTGATGGCCGACGGCGAGCCCCGTTCGATGCCCGAGCTCGCGCGGGCGCTCGCCGTGCGCTGGCCCGCGCCCGGACCGCGGGCACTGGGGGAGATGCTGGTCGCCGCCCTCGTCCCGATGGCGCAGTTGCCGCCGCGCGGGCTCTGGCGCACGCGGGCGGGAGTGCGCAACGTCCTGCTCTCCTCCTGGCTCGATCGCGAGATCGACCCGCCGACGGCTGCGGGCGGCGCCGATCCCGTGGGCCAAGTGCTGGTTCGCCGCTACCTGGCCGCGTTCGGCCCCGCCGCCTCGGCCGACCTGCGCGCCTGGTGCGGTCTGGCCGGACTGCCCACCGCGGTCTCCGCGTTGCGCGAGGAACTGGTCGCCTTCCGCGACGAGCGGGGCAGAGAACTGCTCGACCTGCCCGACGCCCCGCGCCCCGACCCCGACACACCCGCCCCGGTGCGCTTCCTTCCCGCGTTCGACAACGCGATCCTCGGCTACCACGACCGCAACCGGATCATCGACGACGCCCACCGCGGCCTGTCCGTCGCCGCGGAGCGCATGGTGCTGGTCGACGGCCGGGTCGCCGCGACCTGGAACGTCGAAGCGGACACCGTGATCGTCACGCCGCTGCGCCGCCTGTCCCGGGCCGACCGCGCCGACGTGGCTGAACAAGGGTGTGAGCTGGCGGGATTCCTCTCCGACGGCGCGAGCCACCGCGCCCGGATTGCCGCGTCTTCCTGCTGAGCGACACGTCCGGCCGACGGTGTACGGGCCCGACGGACGGGTAGGGGCTGCCCGCCGCCGGGACCGGTGCGCCCATGGCCGGGAGGTTCAGCCACGGAGGGGCTTGAGAGCCCCCGCCCACGACTCGACCTGGTCGAAGAGGAGGGTGGCGGCGTCCTCGTGCTGGGGTCCGGGCTTGAAGACGGAGAAGTTCTCGAAGTCGGTGAACATCGAGAAGGACAGCTGCTGGCGGACGGTGGCTATCTGCAGCTCGCTCGCGATCGCGCGCAGGTGCTCGATGGCCCGAGCGCCGCCGAGCGAGCCGTAGGAGACGAAGCCCGCGGCCTTGTTGTTCCACTCGGCGTAGAGGTAGTCGATGGCGTTCTTGAGCACGCCCGAGGTGGAGTGGTTGTACTCCGGGCTGACGAAGACGAACCCGTCGAACCCGTTGATCGTCGCGGCCCAGGCCTTGGTGTGCTCTCCCGCGTACTGGCCCATGGCCGGCGGCATGGCCTCGTCCAGGTGGGGCAGCGGGTAGTCGGCCAGGTCCACCAGCTCGTACTTCGCACCGGTGCGGGCCGACGCCTTCTCCAGGACCCAGTCGGCCACGGCCTTTCCGTTCCGGCCGGGGCGGGTGCTGCCGAGGATGATCGCGATCTTCAGGTCGCTCATGAGTGCTCCCGTTCTGTGAACGTACTTGCGCGGTCGGGCAGTTGAAGCCGATCGCCGGGCGGCGGTGCGCAGGCGGTGTCGCCACGCACGAGCATAAACGGACTTTACCCCGGTTAGTATTCCGGCCGGTAGGGTTGGCCCTGTGGAGAAACCCGTCCTTCCTCTGGGAGCGCCCCGTGCCGAGCGCGCCGACGCCGTGCGCAACCGCAGACATCTGCTCGCCACGGCCCGCACGATGTTGGCCGAGCAGGGCGGCGCGGACGGCCTGACCATGGACGCGCTGGCCGAGCGGGCCGGGCTCGGCAAAGGGACGGTCTTCCGCCGGTTCGGCACCCGCGCCGGAATCTTCCAGGCGCTGCTGGACGACGACGAGCAGGCCTTCCAGCAGCAGGTGATGGCAGGGCCGCCGCCGCTCGGCCCCGGCGCCGCCCCGCTGGACCGCCTGATCGCCTACGGCCAGGCCAGGATCGCTTTCCTGCTCGACCATCGCGAGATGGCCCGCGCCGCACTCGACGGCAGCCTGCCCGTGCCGGCCGGTGCGGAGACGCCGCTCTCCCGCGCCCACATCCGCATGTTGCTCGGACAACTTCGGTTCGACGGCGCCGACTTGCACATGCTGGCCCTCCAGCTCACCGCCGCCCTCGACGGTCCCCTGCTGCTCTACCTCTCGACGTCCGATCTCGCCGAACCCGCCGATATCCAGATGCGGATGGTCAGAGCCTGGAAGGACCTCATCCGGCGCGTCTGCGCCAGTTGACCGGCCTGCGAACCATGGCGGCGGCCCGGCCTGTCGCAGTTCGCCCGGAGGTAAAGCGGGGTAGGGTCCGTTTAGGACGGCGGCGCGGCGATGTGCTGCGGCCGCCGGGCGAACCGATGGATCGGAAGGTGGACACATGCCTCTCACCGGGGAGTACGAGCCGAGCGCGTTCGACTTCAGTCGCGATCAGGTCGACCTCTACGAGCGCTCCGGCGGCACCGAAGGCACCGACAACCAGGGCAAGCCGGTGATCGTGCTGACGTCCGTGGGCGCCAAGAGCGGGAAGCTGCGCAAGACGCCGCTGATGCGCGTCGAGCACGACGGCGAGTACGCCGTCGTCGCATCGCTGGGCGGTGCGCCCAAGCACCCCGTCTGGTACCACAACCTCGTCGCGAACCCGCATGTCGAGCTCCAGGACGGCCCGGTCAAGAAGGACTACCGGGCCAGGGAGGTCCACGGCGAGGAGTACGCGGTGTGGTTCGAGCGAGCTGTCGCGGCCTGGCCGGACTACGCCGAGTACCAGAAGAAGACCACCAGGACGATGCCGGTTTTTGTTCTCACGCCTTTCGACGCGTAAAAGGCGTCGCCGCTGCCGTCGCGGTCGCCGTTGCGGCCACGGTAGGCGAAAGGGCACCCGTGTAGGTGATGAACAGCTCCGGGGATTCCGACGCCGGGTACGGTGGGAACGCGCCGCCGATGGGCACGTAGAACCCGTCGAGAAGCTGGGCCGTCCGAACCGACTCCGTGTCAGCCTTCAGCAGCAGCCCGTGCTCGGACCCCGGGTCGCGAATCCAGCCGCGCACGGCCGCGGTCGCGTCGAAGTCGCTCCCCGGCGTCGGGGTTTTGGCCGAGGCCGCGGTCGCGGCCGGCAGGCTCTGCACGCGTGGGCTGTACGGGCTCGGACGGCCGCCGATGGGCGTACTCCGCCCTTGCGACCCACGGCAAGGTGGCCGCCCTGTTCGGGCGGCCGTTCCCGCGACCCGCAGTCGGACCGTGGGTCAGTGGCTGGAGTCGCCCTTGGTGGCATCCACTCGCGCCTGCTCGGCGAGGCGCCGCTTGGCGTTCTCCCAGGTGAGCGGGAGCTCCTCCACCGGCAGTTCCCAGAAGGTGAAGGTCGAGTCCCGCATGGTGGAACTCAGGCCGCTCATGATGCCGCGGTGCGGCTCCGTCCTGGCGAAGGCGTAGAGGGCGTCACGACTCTCCCAGGCGGAGAGCGTGAAGAAGGTCCGCTTCAGCGGCTGGGCGATCAGGGATGCGCCCAATGCGCCTGGCGCGGAACGCACCTGACGCCACGCCGAGAGCGACTTCAGGAAGAAGCGCGGCACGTCCTTGGCGGACCGCACCTCGAAGCGCGACGCCATGGCGAACGCCTGAGTGTTCGGCGTGGCCGGGTTCGGAATCGTCCAGGGAAGAGTTGGCACCGTATGCCCCGCTTCATCATTGGCGAGTAGTACTATCTATATTAGACAGTGCCAGTATCCAATTGCTAGTCGCGAGTGCCACCCAGCTCCGGCTCCAGCCCCAGCGCCCCGGGCTCGGCTGGCAATGCTCGCTCTCGAAGTCGGCGAGTAGCACTGTCTACAGAGCGGGGGAGTGACAGCATCGGAAGCGAGACACCGCCAGCAACCAGTGGCCAGTTAAGGGCAGGACGAATTGCGAATCTCTGAGTTGAGCCGGCTCAGCCGGGTACCGAGCGCGACCATCAAGTTCTACCTCCGTGAGGGGCTGCTGCCCCCGGGGCAGGCCACCGCCGCGACCCAGGCCGAGTACGGCGAGGCGCACCTGCGGCGGCTCCGGCTGATCCGGGCCCTGATAGCCGTACGGGGGCTGACGGTCAACGCCACCAGGGAGGTGCTGAACGCGGTCTCCGAGTACGAAACCGACATGCACCAGGTGCTCGGTCTCGTGCTCGGCGCCAGGCCGGTGGACAAGCACGAGGAGCCCGACGACGGACCCGGCACGCCGGACGTGAACGCGCTGGTGGCACAGATGGGATGGCAGATCTCCGAGTACGCCCCCGCCCGGCGCGTCATCGCCGAGACCCTGGAGTCGCTGCGCTCGCTCGGTACGGACTGCACCTGGCGCACCCTGATCCCGTACGCGGAGCTCGCCCAGCAGACCGCCGTACTCGATCTCGACCAACTCAACGACGCGGACGACTCGGTCACGCGGGCCGAGCGAGCCGTCCTGCTGACGGTCCTGCTGGAGCCGGCCCTGCTGGCGCTACGCAGGATGGCTCAGGAGCACGAGTCCGCGCTGCGGCACGGCGGCTGACCGCCGCCGCATCCAATGATCATGGTGCAGCCCTGGCCTTTGGCGCCTGAACGAGGCGCATCGCCATGGCGCGCAACCTGCCATGACTGCACGTCAGAAGCCATGTGCAGGAGGGGCCGGCCAATCTTTCGGCCGGGCCCTCGGCGTGCGCAGACGCCGTAGCGGTAGAAATTTGGTAGATCAATTCTCTGCGCTGACGAGAGCGCAACGCGCGTCGAGCGACGGGGACGCTGCGTCGTAGCTGATGGTCAAGACGGGTCGGTCTGCGGTGCTGGAGCGCCCAGCAGTCGGTAGGGCCCAAGGTAGTAGGAGATCGCCATCAGCGACGGGCCGTCGTCGATCAGGCCCTCGCCCACGCAACGGACCAACTCCTCCTCCGTCAGCCATTCCACCCTCTCCGCTTCGCTCTCGTCCTGCGGCGCTCCGACCCGTGTGCAGTCGGTCGCGAGGAAACTGGAGAACTGCATGGTGCTGATGCCCGACAGCGCGTGGTACTGCGTGAGCGGCTCGACCCGGCCCGGGCGCCAGCCGGTCTCCTCCTCGATCTCTCGCCGAATCGCCGCGGCCGGGTCCTCGCCGGGGTCGGCCCAACCTGCCGGCACCTCCCAGCCCCACCGGTCGGTGATGAAGCGGTGCCGCCACAACATCAGGAAGCGGCCCTGCCCATCGATAACGACGGCGGTGGTGGACGGCCGGGGCATCGTCAGGACGTGGTGGTCAACGCGGCCCACCCCGGGGATCTCGACGTCGTCCAGCCAGACCTCGACGTAGTCACTGGTGTAGACGCGTCGACGGCCGTAGCTCTTCCACTCCACTGCCCGGGGTCCTTTCAGTCGCGGACGGCTACCCGCGACTCTCTCACGCGCTCGGCGAGTGCCCGAACCGGCCGCGTCTCCTTCCACGGCTCCATGGCCCGGTGCACCGCCTTGGCCCGGATGACCGCGGGCTCGACAGCGGCTGGCCCTGCCAAGTTCAGGGCGTTCTGGGCGAGGAGGCAGGCGGCGTCGATCTCGCCCTGCAGGATGCGACACTCCGCGAGGTCGAAGGTCAGCATCGCTCGCCCCTTCGCGTCGCTGCGGTCTCGGTTCGCGAGCGCGGCTTCGAGGAGGGACTCCGCAGCCTGGGCGTCGCCGAGGTTGAGCATGGCAGTGCCGTGGATACCGTCGAGTCGTGCGGGGGTGAAGAAGTCGAGGCCGCCGACAGGGCCAGCTAGGTCAAGCTGGTGTCTGGCGCGGTTGAGAGCATCGAGGGCGGGGCCGCGCTGGTCAATCTCAGAATGGGCGCGTGCCTGGTTGGCGGCGATCCAGGCTCGGCGCCGGTGGGATGCGTCGGCCGCCAGCTGATCAGCGTGGTCAAGAAGCTCGGCCCCGCGCGTGGCCTGCCGTGTGGCGATCAGGCTGATGCCCTGCATGGTCAGCAACCACGCGGACAGGGGGCGGTTCTCGGCTTCGCCGGCGGCGACCTGGGCCATGTGGAACATGGCGGCGGAGCGGGGAATGTCGCCGAGGTCGGTATGGGCCAGGCCGAAGAGCCCGCCGAGGATGGCCAGGGCCTCAACGCAGCGGCGACGACCCGATAAGGACTGCGGTCGGTCGAGGAGCTCGTGAACTTTGGCGAGTTGCCTCGCCATGTCGGGCATCAACTGCGCTGGCGGAGTGGAGGGGTAGAGCGCGGCCCCACGGAGCACTGCTGCTTCGAGGTGAAGCAGGGTGCTGTCGCTGGCCGTGGACCTGGTCAGGGTGTCGAGGACTTCCCAGGTCTCCGGCCCGGTCGGCAGGGGAGCAACGGCCTCCTCCGGCTCCCACGGGCGAGGCGCGAGACCCAGAAGGTGGCCGGGGATGCCGAGTCCGTCAGCGATGCGCTCCAACACGACGATGCTGTTGGGGGATCGCTTGCCGTCCATGACCTCGGTCGCACGAGAGACAGTGAGTCCGGTCTGGCGGGCGATTCGGGAGGGGTAGAAGCCGGCGCGGCCGCGTGCCATGCGGAAGACCGTGCCGATGTCTCGTCCCGCGCATGCGTCGATGAAGTCGGGGTCGCTCAGGAGGCGATCGGGTAGCCCCGTTGGTTGGTCGGCCATGCCGCTCCCATTCCCCAAGGGGTGACGGATCGTCACTGGCTGTGAGTCTACCCATCGTGGGTACCCACTGTGGCTCTGCTGCGATTTCGCCAGGATGTCGATGCTGTGGCTATGCACACGACCATGCCATTGCGGGAGCGCGAAGCACCCGGCCCGCTGCCGCGCCCGTACCTGACACCAGCGTGCAAGGTCGGTGCCGACCGCTGGCCCGACCTGCACCAGCAGTGCCGAGCCCCCGGCTACCAGCACCGTTCGCTCGGCTGGACCCCAATCAACTGCGCGTGCACCTGCCACCAGCCAGCCGAGAGCGAGGCGGCGGCATGATGACCCACCCGACCCCCGCACCCACCGGAACGCCCGCTGAGCTGGTCTTCCATCACGACAGCAGCGAATGGCGCGTCGTTGAGCCGGTGGAGCGAGGCGAGGTGCTGCGGCATGCAGAGACCCGGCGCGGCCTCGCGTTCCTCGACTTCACGACAGCCTATGCCGCGTGGTTGGAGGTTCTCGGCGGTCGCACGCTGGTGCTGCCGTTGGCGGCCAGGACGTGAGCCAGCGCAGACCCTATCCGGAGACGCGGAAGCCGTTCGTGTGGCCGACGCTGGGCGTCAGGACGTGGCAGCCGCCTGCGCTGTCCTTCTTTGGTGGCGAGTGCTCGGCGAGTGGGGATGTCGGTCAGACCCACGCGTGCCCCGTCGGCGTGTACCGGATCCGCGGGTACGTCACGGGCTGCGACTGTGGCTGCCACGACGAGCGCCGGGTACGGCTCATGAGCGGACCGCAGGTGAAAAAGAGGAAGAGATAGGTCTCCCGTCCGGGGGGCCTCGCGCATAGCGCCCCGAGCGAGCTCGGCTGTCCGCGCCGGGCAGGGAGGCACTGCGTCGACGTCCTAGGACGCCCGGCGCAACAGGTGCTGCATCCCATGCGGAGTCGCCTCCCCGACCCTCCGTGCAAGTACAGGACGGTCCGTTCCGCCGTCCCACTGACTTCGATTGCGAGGGCGGTGACGCGCCGAGGGAGAGCGGTGGGACGAAGGTGGGATGAGGGAACGCATCGCAGGGACTGTGGTGCGGCAGATGCATTACTGCTAATCTAATTAGGGCTAATGCATCTGCCAAGAGGAGGAGCGGAATCGTGGAGTGGGACCTGCGGCAGGTCTTCGACGACCTGATCCGGTTCGAGACCGACCTGTGGAACGAGATCGACGCCCGGCTGCGCCGCGACGCGGAGGTCCCGCTGGGCAATCTGAACGTGATACTCGTGGTCGAAGGCACCGAGAACTGCCGCGTCAACGACATCGCCGCCGCCCTGTCCATCACCATCGGCGGAGCCAGTCAGGCCGTCGACCGCCTGGTGAAGGCGGGGCTGTGCGAGCGGAGGCCCAACCCTGGCGACCGGCGGTCCTCGATCGTCGCGCTCACCGAGCAGGGCCGGGAGGTCAGCGCGTTCGCGGGGGAGATCTTCGACCGGGAGCTCGCCGCCCGGCTCTCCGGCCCGCTCGCCGCCGAGCAGTTGGGCCAACTGGCCACCGCGCTGACCGCCCTCCGCGCTGCCACGCCGCACCGGACCGACCCTGCAGCGAGGCCTTGACCTCCCGCACCGCACCGAACCTGCAGCGAGGCCTTGACCCTCCCGTACCGCCAAACGCCCCACCGAGACAAGGAGCCGCCATGTCCACCGTTCCCACGCACGCACGGGCCGTCCGCTTCGACCGTTACGGCGACCGCGACGTGCTGTACCTGGCCGAGATCCCGATGCCCCGCCCGGCGTCAGGGGAGGTGCTGGTCGAAGTTCGGGCGGCGGGGATCAACCCCGGCGAGATCACGCTCCGCACGGGGGCTATGCGCGACCGCTTCCCCGCGGAGTTCCCCTCCGGGCAGGGCAGCGACCTCGCCGGAGTGGTCGTCGAACTCGGAGAAGGGGTCACCGACTTCGCGATCGGGGACGAGGTCCTCGGCTACTCCTGGCGGCGCTCCAGCCACGCCACGCACACCGCCGTCCCGGCCGCCCAGCTGATCCGCAAGCCCACCGCGCTGGACTGGTCCGTCGCCGGCTCGCTCTACGTCGTCGCCTGCACCGCCTGGTCCGCCGTCCACGCCGTCGACCCCAAGCCCGGTGAGACCGTCGCCGTCTCCGCGGCCGCCGGAGGTGTCGGCAGCGTCGTCGTCCAACTCCTCACCCGGCGCGGTGTTCGCGTGCTGGGCATCGCCTCACCCGCCAACGAGCCGTGGCTCACCGCCCAGGGAGCCATCGTGGTGCCCTACGGCGACCAGCTGGCCGCCGACCTCAACTCCGCGGCCCCGGACGGGATCGACGCGTTCATCGACCTCTTCGGCCCCGAGTACGTCCAACTCGCCGTTGACCTCGGCATCCCCGCCGATCGCATCGAAACGGTCATCTCCTTCGCCAAGGCCGCCGAGCTCGGCACGAAGCACGCCGGCAGCGAAGAGGCATCGAGCAGCGAGGTGCTCACCGAGATGTCCGACCTCGTCGCCACCGGCAGCATCGAGATCCCGATCGCCGCCACCTACCCGCTGGACCGCGTCCGCGACGCGTACGCCGCGCTGGAGCAGCGCCACACCCACGGCAAGATCGCCCTGATCCCGTGAAACCGCCGCCGTAGCCGGGCTGTTGCCCTGACGCGCTCTGATCTGTCGGGACGCGCCGGCCCGGCTGTCGTGGTGGGGTTGTCCCCCGGCGATTCCCGGGGGTGAGCACCGTCGCCGTGGTGCACGCGCGGCGGCAGGCTGAAGGGCGTCGAAACACTTCGGCGGATCGCAGCAACCGTCCCTGGGGCTGCTCCGATCATTCGCCCCTGCGGAAGGAATCTCCCGTGGCCAACCCCACCACACGGCGCCGACGTGGACGGCGTGCTCCCGCACTGGCCGCTGCCGCTGCCGCTGCCGTTTTGGCGGTCGGCGGGCTCGCCGGCTGCGGCTCGGCCGGGACGTCGGCCGCCACCGCGTCGCAGGCCGGTCCGACCTCATCGAAGGTGGCAAGCGTTGCCACGACCTCCCTGCACATGATCGCCAACAAGGGGCACCAGCTGGCGTTCTACGTCACCCCTGGCCATCTGCCGGCCATCGTTCTGGACGCCGGGGGAGGGCTTGACGCGTCGTACTGGAAGAACATCGTGCCCGTCCTCGCGCGGCAGACCGGATCAGAGATCATCACCTACGACCGCTCCGGGGAAGGCAGAAGCAGTGACGTGCCCGGACCGTGGAGGGCCCCGAACGCCGCCTCGGACCTCGCCGCCGGGCTGACGCAACTGGGCGCCACCAAGGACGTGATCCTGGTCTCCCACTCACTGGCCGGAGAGATCGCGACCTACTTCGTCAGGCAGCACCCCCACTGGATCTCCGGGGCGGTCCTGGTGGACGCCAGCCTGCCCGAGTTCTACACCCCCACCGAGACGGCCAAGTTGGTCGCCGAGAACCAACAGCAGATCGCGGCCCTCAAGCAGCAACCGCAAACGAGGGCGACCCGTCAACTCCTGGCCGAAGCCGACGACTACGGACCCGTGCACCTCGCCTACCACAAGCTCAGCTGGCCACAGGGCGTCCCCGCGATCGCGATCGTCTCCGCCCAGACCCCGTTCACGACACCCGTCGACGCGCAGCTGTGGCGCCTGGCGCAGCAGGAGTTCGTCGCCGGGGCACGCAACCGACGCCTCGTCGTCGCCCAGGGCAGCTCGCACGACATCCCGATCGACCGGCCGGACGTGGTCATCAACGCCGTGGAAGAAATGGCGCGTCAGCTGTCCTGACGCCGGGAGTACAGCCGGTCACGGAGCCGTTGCCACGCGGATCAGGTCGGCGACTGCGCGCAGTCGGCTCTGCGACGGCCAAGCGATCACTATGGTGACGGCTCCGGCGGGGCGGGCGCGCGTACCGTCAGACCATGAAAATGGTTGAAATGTGAGGCAAACCGAGTGCGTTCCGTCCAGGCTTGAGACCACCTGCCACCACGACCGTCGGCATCCCTCGACACCGCGCCTGCACGAACGTGCCCGCACCTGAACGGAGCCCCCATGAGCATGGTGTATCTCGCGCAACCCGAACAGCAGCAGCAACTCGAATGGCTCGACGGCGGCACGCTGGCGATGCTGCTCGACGGCAAGGCCACGGACGGCCAGTTGATGATCGGCCGCTTCGACGTCGCTGAGGGCGAGGCACCGCCCTACCACACGCACACCCGCGAGGACGAGGTCTTCCTGCTGCTCAAGGGCACCGCCCTGGTGTGGTGCGACGACCAGGAGTACGAGCTTTCCGAGGGCGGCGTGGTGTACCTGCCCAAGCAGATCCCGCACGGGTACCGCATCACCTCCAAGAAGGCCGACCTGCTCATGATCAATACCCCGGCCGGCATCGAGGGGATGTTCCGGGAGACCGGCCGCGACAAGTCCACCCCACGCCCGCCCGGCTTCCAGGTGACGCCCAACCCGGAGATCGCCGACAAGTACGGCAACATCATCATGGGCCCGCCGCGCTGACCGGGCCGCCTCGAATCCTCTTCGGCTCGGGGGCCGCGGATCAGCGGCACAAGCCGGGCGGTCGCGAGGGCTGTGAAGAAGTGAGTGGACTGGAACGGACGTGCGCTGCACCGGTGGGAGCGCATGCGGCTAGCTCTGTCGTGATGTGGCGATGAGCGCGGCGGCGGTGTCGGTGATCGTCTGTTCGGCGGGGCGCGGCTGCCAGCCGAGCTCGGTGTGGGCCTTGCCGTTGTCGACGAGCCGGGTCCGGCCGAGCTCGGGGAGCAGCAGCGCCAGCTGCGGGTTCCGCCGCGCGAGCAGCTTGACGACGATGTCGGGCATGGTGCGCACGGGTACCTTCGCGGCTTCGTCCGGGAGCTTCTCGCGCAGGATGCGGGCGATCTGTCGGTACCACAGGAAGGTGCCCGAGCCGAGGAAGCGCTGGCCTGCGGCGGCAGGGCTGGTCATGGCGAGGATGTGGAGTTCGGCGACGTCGCGCACGTCGACCACGTTCCAGCCGATGTTCGGCACGGCGGGGATCTCGCGGGCGAGCAGGCGGCGGATGACCTCGACCGTTCCCGGCCGGTTCGGCGTGCCCAGTACGGGGCCCTGCATGAACGTCGGGAGGACGGCGGTCAGTTCGAGCCCGGTCGCGGCGGCGAGGTCCCATGCGTCGCGTTCGGCGAGGATCTTGGAGTCGGGGTACGCGCGAAGCGGGGTGCCGGACGGGGCGGTCCAGGTCGTCTCGGTCGCGGGGGTGTCCGGGTCGCCGGTGTCGGCCGTGACGGCGGACGAGGTGAGCACGGCGCGCTTGACCCCGGCGCGGACGGCGGCGCCCAGGACGCGGCGGGTGCCCTCACGGGCGGTGGTGATGAGGTCCACGCCCGGGCCGAAGGGCATCGGCGAGGCGGTGTGCAGCACGTAGTCGGCACCCGCGGTCGCCTGGTCCCAGCCGTCGTCGCCGAGGAGGTCGGCAGCCGCGAACTCGACGGTCGCGGCTTCCTGCTCGCCCGCCTGTTCACTCACGGCGTCGCGCACCTGCTGCGCCTTGTCGAGGCTGCGCACGGTGGTGCGCACTCGGTAGCCGCGCTGGAGCAGGCCCGTGATCACCCAGCCGGCCAGGTAGCCGGTTCCGCCGGTGACGAGCACCGTTCCAGGGGCGTTGCTGTCGGTCATTTGCTCCCCCAATATCATTGAGTTTCTCATTGATATTTCGACGGTACCATAGGCCCATGACCGTGGACCGTGACGCGAATGCACCGACGACTCGCCCCGCGGACGTGGAGCGGAAAGCCGAGATCGTCCGCGTTCTCATGGAGGTGGGAAACGCCGCGGACGGGGTCGTGGCCCAGGTGCTCGGCGAGTTCGGGGTCCCGACCTCCGTCGCCGGCACGCTGTGGGCGCTCGCCCCCGGGACCGAGCCGCCGACGATGCGGGACGTGGCAGCCCGCCTGCACTGCGACCCCTCCACGGTGAGTCTGGCGGCCGACAAGCTCCAGAGCATGGGACTGGTCGCCCGTCAGCCCCATCCCGCCGACGGCCGCAAGCGCACCCTGGTCCTCACCGAACAAGGCCATGAACTGTGGGAGGCCCTCAGAACGCGGCTGCACGCCTCCGGGCTCTTCGCCGGTCTCGACGCGCAGGAACAGGACGCCCTGCTCGCGCTGCTGACGAAAATGCGAAGCCCGCAACGCCCGTAGCCGATCCCTGACCGACAGCCAGCGGTGCTGCCAAGCGGCTACTGGATTCTGTGGCCGCCGGACTCCGACGGCCAGGACGTTCGGCTCGGCGCCCCAAGGGTCAGGTCTCGTGACAGAAGCCGTGCACAGCAAGTTGCGATCTCACTGGCGAGAGAGTGGGGCCTCAGACGGTCGCTTCGAGGTCGACCGAGATGTTGCCCCGGGTGGCGTTGGAGTACGGGCAGACTCGGTGGGTGGCTGCCACGAGCTGGTCGGCTGTGGCCTGGTCCAGGCCGGGCAGATGTGCGGACAGGGTGACCTTCAGCGAGAAGGCTCCGTCGTCCAGGGTGATCAGGCTCACGGTGGACCTGACGGTCGACTCGCTGAGCTTCAGCTTCTGCTGACCTGCTATCACACGCATGCCGTTGTGGAAGCAGGCGGCGTAGCCGGCGGCGAAGAGTTGCTCGGGGTTGGTCCGGTCCCCGCCGGGGCCGCCCATCTCCTTCGGGACCGCCAGGAGTTCGTCGAGCACCCCGTCCGAGGTGCGGACCTCGCCGTTGCGGCCGTCGCCGGTCGAGAGCGCTTCGGTGGTGTAGAGCGTGGACATGGTGTCTCCGTTCACGGGCGTGTATTCACGGGTGTGCATTTACGGGCGTGTTGAAACAGCGGTCGGGTTGTCGACGGCCGGACCGGTGCGCGCGTCCGGGACGGTGGTTTGGGCGAGGAGGGTCAGTGTGGCCTGCGAGGCGGAGTTCGCCCGGGCGGTCACCGCGACGAGCCGCTGTCCTGGCCCGCTCGGGACCGGGACGGCCTGTTGGGTGACATCCACCGGTCCGACGAGCGGGTGCCGCATGCGGTAGGCCGCAGTGTCCCAGGCGCGGACCGGGTGCTGTGCCCACAGGTCAGTGAACTCCGCGCTGTGCATCGCAAGTTCGCCGATCAGTGCGGCCAGCAGCGGATCGCTGGGGTACTGGCCGACGGCCAGTCGTAGTCTCCCCACGGCATCTCGGGCCTTCTTCGGCCAGTCCTCGTACAGGTCCCGGGTGTGGGCGTCGAGGAAGACCAGCCGCGCGGTGTTCGGTCGTCGATCCGGGTCCTGCGGGCTGCCGGGGTCGAGGTGCCCGGCGAAGAGCGCGTGCCCGGTGCGGTTCCAGGCCAGTACGTCGCTGCGACGGCCGAGAACGATGACCGGGGTGTCCCCGAAGGCGTCGATCAGCTGCCTGGTCGTCTCGGTGATGTGCTCGGGCGGCGGCGGCTTGCGGGTTCGTGCGTCGCTGCTTGTGCGTCCGACGTCGGCCAGGTCGTACAGGTGACGGTGTTCGGTCTCGTCCAGGCGAAGTGCCCTGGCGAGCGCGTCCAGCACCTCCGTCGACGCGCCCCGGGACAGCCCCTGCTCCAGCCGTGTGTAGTAGGACTCGCTCACTCCCGCCAACTGGGCAAGCTCGTCCCGGCGAAGGCCCGGCACCCGCCTGCGCTCGTCGAACTCCGGTAACCCGACGTCCGACGGCTGCAGTTGAGCCCGACGTGTCCGCAGGAACCTTCCCAGCTGAGATCTGCTCTTCATGGCCCTGAGTATGAGCAAGGGGAGACAGCGCGCGCCTGCCCCTGTCAGTGGCAGGCAACTGGGGCGGCGTGGTGGTTGCGGCAGCCCTATCCAGTGGGGCGGGGGGCAGTGGCGGGTCCGCCGGGTTCGGGGTCGTGTCGTGCGACCGTGTTCGTCCAGCCCTGGTCGAGCAGGAGGCAGGCCTGGTCGACAGCGGCGACGGGGTCGGGGCGGGTGCGCGCGAACGCGAGGATCTCGAGGGTGAACCGGGCGTAGGCGGCGCAGCTGAGGTCGTCGTGCGGCCGGCCGGTCTGGTCGGCGAGGGCGCGGGCCAGGGCGTGTTCGTGGCGCAGCCACATCGTGCGGGAGTACTCGCGCAGGGCCGGGGTCTCCTGGACGAGCCGCTGGAAGTCGGCGAAGCGGGGGTCCCGGGTCTGGGGCGAGTCGACGAAGCCGGTGAGGTGGGCGCGCAGCGCGTCGGGGATGGTCCGGCCCGGCGGTCGGTCGGTGACCGCGCGGACCAGTGCGGCCTCGTTACGCGCGTCGTCGTCGAAGACCAGAGCCTCTTTGCCAGCGGGGAAGTAGTTGAACAGGGTCGACACCGAGACGTCGGCGACCTCGGCGATCTCGCGGACGCCCACCTGCTCGTAGCCGCGCTCCAGGAACAGCCGCAGCGCCGTGTCGGCGATCGCCTGGCGGGTGGCGGCCTTCTTGCGTTCGCGCCGCCCGCCCGTTCCCGCGCGGTTGATCGTCTCTGTCATGCCTCCAACCCTACCCGGCATATTGGTACGGAGCCACACTTGGAACAGTTGCATATTTGTAGCTGTTCCAAATATCGTGGATGGTGCCTGAGGAGGTCGCGGCACAGGGCCGTGCCTTGATCCGGCGTCGACGAAGGGAACCCACATGAACTCCGTAGCACTCGCCCAGGCCAGGATCAGCATCATCGGCGCCGGACCCGGCGGGCTGACCTGCGCCCGCATCCTCCAGCGGCACGGCATCGCGGTCACCGTCCACGACCGCGACCCCGGTCCCGACGCCCGCAACCAGGGCGGCACCCTCGATCTGCACGCCGACAACGGCCAGATCGCCCTGCGCGAAGCAGGTCTGCTCGACGAGTTCTTCGGGCTGGCCCGCCCCGAAGGGCAGGAAATGCGCCGGCTGGATCCGACCGGCACGATGACGTCCCGTCAGGTCCCGGAAGCCGACGAGCTTTTCAAGCCGGAGATCGACCGCGGCCAGCTGCGCGACCTGCTGCTGAACTCCCTGCAGCCCGGAACCGTGCACTGGGGACAAGCCCTCGACGCGATCAGCGGGCCCGCCGACGGGCCGCGGCAGCTGCACTTCGCCGACGGCACCACCCTGGAGACCGATCTGGTCATCGGCGCCGACGGGGCCTCCTCGCGGGTACGCCCGGCCGTGTCCGCGGCCGTCCCCGAGTACACCGGGGTGAGCTTCCTGGAGGCGCGGTTCTCCGACGTCGAGAACCGCCACCCCGACATCGCCGCCCTGGTCGGCCAGGGCGGCGCCCACGCAGCCGACGGCGACCGCGGTCTGTTCGCCCAGCGCAACAGCGGAGACCACATCCGCGTCTACATCATCCAGCGAGTCCCCGTCGACTGGATCAAGCACAGCGGCCTCACCGCCGACGACACCGGCGGCATCCGCGCCCTGCTCCTCGACCAGTACGCCCACTGGTCACCGCGCATGCGCCAGATGATCACCGACAACGACGGTCCCTACGTCGACCGCCCGATCTTCGCCCTCCCAGTCCCGCACGCCTGGGAGCACAGCCCGACCGTGACCCTGCTCGGCGACGCCGCCCACCTCATGCCGCCGCTCGGCGTCGGCGTCAACCTCGCCATGCTCGACGCAAGCGAACTCGCCCTCGCCCTCGCCAACTCGGCCACCGTCGACGACGCCATCCGCGTGTACGAGACGACCATGCTCCCTCGCTCCGCCGAGACGGCCAAGATCCTCGAAGGCGGCGCCGAGCACCTGCTCTGTGCCGACGTCACCGACTTCGGTGATGACGACAACGCCCAGCCCTGAGGGGCGTGGTGAGCAGACCTGCGGGTGTCAACCAGAGGGAGCTCTCTTCCGAGCTGCTACCCCGTTCGGGGGAATGCGCCAAGGAGCACGTGATCTTTCGTGGGCCGGGCCGTTCACACAGGCTGTGACAGATTCTCGGGGGACTTTAGGTGACAGTGCTCCGGCGTCGATGCGAGCCGGGCACCGCAGCCTCTTCGACCCGCGCGGACCCGGAGCAGCGGAGGCAATGGCGGCCAGGCCGGACCTGATTCTGCACACCACGCTCAGGGGCCGCACGTTCGTCGTTCAGACCTTGGCCGGAGCACCGGACGCGGCATCGCGCGATCAGGTGGCGCGGCTGCGCCGGGAGCACGGCTTCCCTCTGCCTGTGCCGATGACACACCGAGCCGCTCAGTTGGTGACGGCCCGTTGGGTGCCGGTACCGGTACC
Organism: Streptacidiphilus sp. MAP5-3; assembly: GCF_041262505.1. Lineage (NCBI taxonomy): Bacteria > Bacillati > Actinomycetota > Actinomycetes > Kitasatosporales > Streptomycetaceae > Streptacidiphilus > Streptacidiphilus sp. MAP5-3. Next base: position 204,978 of record NZ_JBGCCL010000004.1, on the reverse strand, counting down.
GGTGCCGGCGCCGGTGCCGGTGAGCGCGGCGGTGGCGGCCCACAGTGCGCGGGCGGCCTCCGGGGCCAGAGCCGCGCGGGAGGGCTTGCGCACCGCCGGATACCCCTTGATGCCGCCGACGCCGCTCGGTCCGACGTAGGAGCCGCCGGGGATGTCCTCGACGGCCGCGTACAGGGTCGACAGCGCGCCGACCTCGGCGTCGTTGGTCATGAACCGCATGGCCCGGTTCATGAACCCGGGGAACCCGCCGACATGGGCGGTCAGGTTCGTGGCCGCGATCCCGGGATGCGCCAGCAGCGACCGGACCCGGCTGCCCGAGGCGGTCAGCCGGCGGTCCAGCTCGATCGCGAACAGGGTCGCGTCGAGCTTGGAGTCGCAGTACGCGGCGGTCGCGTTGTACGTGCGCGTCTTCCAGTTCAGGTCGTCGGTGCGCAGGTGCCCGCGGCGGTGCAGCTGCGAGGAGACGGTGACGACGCGGTCGGTGATGTGCGGCAGCAGCAGGTTCGTGAGGGCGAACGGGCCGAAGTAGTTGGTCGCCGCCTGCGACTCGAAGCCGTCGGCGGTGAAGGCCAAGGGGACCTGCATGATTCCGGCGTTGTTGATGAGGATGTCGATGTCACCGGTCCACGCGTCGGCGAACGCCCGCACTGAGTCCAGGCTCGACACGTCCAGTTGCCGCACCTCCGTGTCGCCGGCCATGGCGCGGGCGACCTTCGCGCCCTTGTCGGTGTCGCGCACCGCGAGCACCATGCGCGCGCCCGCCCCGGCCAGTTCGCGGGCGGTGATCAGGCCGATGCCTCCCGACGCACCGGTGACCACTGCCGTGCGCCCGGCCAGATCGGGGAGGTCCGTCGCGGTCCATTTCGTCATGGCGTTTCCTGTCGGTACGGGCGCGCGCCCGAAGTTCGCGCGACTGTCGAATCGTCCGCATTTCCGGCCGTCGCCACCACTGCACCCCGGATCCTTGGGGGTAACAAGGAACCGCCCAGCCACGGATCGCCGATCCGTGGCTGGGCGATCCGTGGCCGGCCGGTTCCTTGCTGGGTGTTTCGCCGCATGTGAACCTGGCCCGGTCGGACGGCTCCCTCTCCGACGGCCTGCCGCGGAACCTCAGGGAATACGATCCGGAGTCAGGAGCTCACCTACCGGGCCTTCCCGGACATGCCGCACGTGATCCACCGGTACCAACCGGAGCCGTACGCACGCACGGTCGTCGAGTGGTTCTCGGCCCTGGGATGAGGAGACGCTGATGGACAGGGCCGGACTTGCGGACTTCCTGCGGAAGCGCCGCGAGATGCTGCAGCCCGAGGACGTCGGCCTGCCGCGAGGGTCGCGCCGGCGCACCGCCGGGCTGCGCCGCGAGGAGGTCGCGGCGCTCGCGGACATGTCCACCGACTACTACAGCCGGGTCGAACGGCAGCGCGGTCCCCAGCCGTCCGAGCAGATGCTGGCCCGGCTCGCCCGCGGCCTGCACCTGACCAGCGACGAGCGGGACCACCTGTTCCTGCTGGCAGGCCACAGCGCCCCGCTCCGGGCCATGCGCAGCGACCATGTCAGTCCGGGCATGATGCGGATCCTGGACCGGCTGGACGACACCCCGGCCCAGGTCGTCTCCGGGCTCGGGGAGACCCTGGTGCAGACCCGTCTCTCCGTCGCGCTGGTCGGCGACGAGACGCACTTCACGGGCCCGGCGCGCAGCATCGTCTACCGGTGGTACACCGACCCGGCCGCGCGGCTGCTCTACCCGTCGGAGGACCACGAGTTGCTCGGCCGCACCTTCACCTCGCAGCTGCGGGAGTCGGTCACCCGCGAGGGCGTGGGCTCGCGGGCGGCCGATCTCGCCGACGCGCTGTTGGAGCGCAGCGCCGAGTTCGCGGCCTGCTGGAACGCGCACGAGGTCGGCCTGCGGCTGACCGCGCAGCGCAAGCGGCTGGTCCACCCGGAGCTGGGCCTGATGGAGCTCTACTGCCAGGTCCTGCTGGACCCGGCCCAGTCGCAGTCCCTGCTGGTCTACACGGCCCCACCCGGTACCGAGAGCCATCAGAAGCTGCAACTGCTGGGCGTGATAGGAGCGCAGCGCTTCCAGGCCGGCCTGCCGCAGGCCGCTGACTGACGGTCATGGCAGTGGTGGGCGGTCTGGACCGTCCGCCTGGCCGTGCACGCCGCGCGTGCGTCAAGTGAGCTTGTCGTCGATGTCGAGTGCGCCGACGATCGACCGCAGGCTCGCGACGAGGTCCGTGCTGGAGCCGGTGCGGGCATCGGCGCGGGCATCGGCGCGGGTGATCGCGCAGATCCGGACACGGTCGGAGGCGTCGGCGATCGGACGGAACACCACAGTGGGAAGGGAGTTGGAGAACGCAATCGGCCCGGGGTGGATGCCCACGTGTCCGCGCATGGCCACGTTCAGGGCCAACTCGTCGTAGCGACCCACCTCCTCGATGTGGGTGCGGGGGATGCCTGCCCGGATCAGGTCGGCTTCCAACCGGCTGTCGAGGTAGGGGTTGTCGGCGCGCGGGGTGATCAGGATCTGCCGGGTGCGGAGCTCGGTGAGTGCCACCTCCCGGCGGCTCGCCAGCGGGTCCGACGCCTGCACCACGGCGACCAGCGGGAACTCGCCGAGCACGGCACTGGCGATCCCGGGTTGATCGGGGACCGACCAGCACAGGCCCACGTCCACCTCGCCGTCCGCCACGGCGGCGAGTTGCTCGGGTGTGTGCATGGGGACCGGACGCCACCGGCCCCGGACATCGTCGTCGGCGGCGCCGGGCCAGGCGTCGACCAGTCTTGGCAGGATCAGCTGTCCCAGCTCCGGGGTGTGGGCGACGACCAGGTCACGATGGCCCACCGAGCGCAGGCGGGCGGTCCGATGGGCCTGCTGCAACGCCTCGATGGGCGGCCGTATCGCGGCGGCGAACTCGGCGCCGAGGGGTGTCAGTCGGACCCGCCGGCTCGTACGCTCGACCAGCCGACCACCGAGGCTGCGTTCCAGGCCGGCGATGGCCTCGCTGACGCTGGGAGGAGCCAGCCGCAGACGGTCGGCAGCCCGCCGGAAGTGCAGTTCGTCCGCGACGGCGAGGAAGCACTCCATCTGACGCAGGTTCATTTCCGCGCTCCCGTCGCTTCGTGGTGCTCGCACCACGACGAGCAACTGCACTATTCTGCCACGTCGTTCGGATTTGCCGAACGATGGCTTCGGTGGCCGGCAGTTGATCAGGCCCTCGGCGTCGCGGCATCGTAGCCCCAGGGAGGGCACCATGACCGAGACCGTCCGGCGGCTGCGGCGGGCCTGGATCGCGCAGTTGGGCCCGCGAGGTGAGGTCGACACCGACCGAGCGGCCTCTCCGCGCGCGATCGTCGAGGACGCGGTGGCGCGCGTCGGTGCGGACCCCGTGCGCTGGGCGATCGAACTGAGCGCCCTGGTCGTGCAGCGGATCGTCGGCGAGGTGCCGGCCCTCGGCGGGAGCCCGATCGGGGTCGAGCTGCTGCGCCGAGGCAATGAAGCGACCACCCTGCGGGCGCTGTTCACTCTGGTGGAGGGCCCGGCCGTCGCCCCACCCATCGGTGAGGCGACCCTGGAGGGCATCCGCGAGTTCGTGCACCGGGCCGTACCGCTGGAACGGGTGTTGCACGGCGTCAGGATCGGGCACGCGGCAACGACCGAGGCGTTCCTGCGGGCCTGTGCCGAGCTGGTCGACCCGGAAGCGGCGGTCGATGAGGTCACGGCGGTCTCCCGTGAGCTGTTCTCCTACGTCGATGAGCTTTCCGACGCCATGATCCGCACCTACCTCGTGGAGCACGAGGTGTGGAGCACCAGCGCAGCCGCGGCACGAGCCGACATCGTCCGTTCCCTGCTGAGTGATGCCACGACGACGGATGTCGGCGAGGCGTCGCGTGCCCTCGGCTACGACCTGCGGCGTACCCACGAGGCGGTGGTGGTGTGGTCGGACTCGCCGAACAAGAGCTCCACCCTGCAGGCGGCGGCGATCGAGGCGCTCCGGGCCCGGGACGCCACCATGACGCTCGTCGTCCCCGTGGCCACAGGGCGGTTGTGGGCGTGGGGCACCGTGCCCGCGGACGGCACGCGCCGGACCGGTTCGTGGGAGACCATCGCGGAGGCACTGTCCCGGCAGCAGGTCCAGGCGGCCTTCGGGACCCCGGGCGACGGTGTCGCGGGCTTCCGCCGCTCGCACCGTGAGGCCGAGCGCGGGGAGAGCATCGAGCGACTGCGGCGCGAAGCCGGACGGGGTCCGAGGCATGCGACCGCCTACGCCGATGTCGCCGCCATCGCGCTGCTGGCGACCGATCTCGACGCGGCCGGTGACTTCGTCCGACGCGAACTCGGCGGGCTGGCCGCCCGCAGCGCGCCGATGGAGGCACTGCGGACCACGCTGTACCACTACATCGAAGCTGAGCGCAGCCTCGTGGATGTCGCCCGACGCCTGCACGTGGCCAGGGGAACCGTGACCTACCGCGTGAACCGGGCCCAGGAGGTGCTGGGCCACGACCTCGACGACCACCGCTTCGCCCTCCACACCGCCCTGGCACTCACCGAGGAACTGGGGGACGCGGTCCTCCTGCCGCACGACATCGAGCGCTGAGCCCGCTGAACCCGGTGTGCCGGTCGCGCCCGGCCCGGACCAGCCCAGACCGGCCCGGACCAGCGCAGCCCGGACCAGCGCAGCCCGGACCGGCGTGGCAGACCAAACCGGGGCCGGAACCCTGAGCCGGCAGACCAAGCGGCTGCCCAAGGAGCTTGAGTTTACTTCGTGATGGCGGACCGGTGACGCACCAGGTCACGCATCCCGACACACGGACTCAACCACTCCAGGAGGCGCACGATGATCGACCGAGAGAGCTTCGTCGAGCTGATGAGCGGGGTGTGCGCCCCGGTCACCGTGGTGACGACGATGAGTGCCGACGGGCGTCCGCACGGCAGCACCGTGTCGAGTTTCGCCTCGCTCTCCCTCGACCCGCCGCTGGTGAGCTTCGCCCTGGACCGGGCTTCCGGGCTGCTGGCTCATCTGCAGCCGGGTGACGCGGTCGGAGTGAACATCCTCGGCGCCGACCAGCGGGAGTTGGCGTCGAGGTTCGCCCGACCAAGCCGGGGGCCGGGCCTGAAGTTCGAGGGTGTCAGCTGGACCGTCCGCTCCGGGCTTCCCCACCTGCCCGAGTCGGCCGGTTGGACGGCGGGTCGCGTGGAGCGCCACGTGGACGGTGGCGACCACGTCCTGCTGGTCGTGACCGTGGAGGAGGCCGAGTCCACCCCCATGGCCCTGCTGACCTACGCGCGCCGGGTCTTCGGCACCCACGCCCCACTCGCCGTCGCGAGCTGACCCTGCCCCCGTACCTCGGCAACCCCGAAATCCCGACCACCCCGACACGGGAGTGACGACGATGAACATCATCATGGATGGCCCCCGCACCACCGACGCCGCACGCGAGTTGAGGGCCGACCTCGTCGAGCGCGCCGCGGCACTGCGACCGCTGCTCGCCGACAACGCCGATCTGACCGACCGTCAGCGCGGGGTGCCCGCGCAGAACATCGATGCCCTGGCCGAGGCCGGCCTGCTGTCGCTGATGCAGCCCGCCCGTTACGGCGGCCTGCAGACCGACTACCGCACCCTGCTGGAGGTCGGCCGCGAGGTCGGCCGCGCCTGCGGCTCCACCGGCTGGTTGACCTCACTGCTCAACGCCAACGCGTGGTTCGTCGGGCTTTTCCCCGCCCAGGCCCAGGACGACGTCTGGGCCGTCACCCCCCACGCCCGCGTCGCCGGCGTGATCACCCCCTCGGGTACCGCGCGTGTGGTCGAGGGCGGGTACCGGGTGAGCGGGCGCTGGGCCCCCGCCTCCGGGTGCGCCCACGCGGACTGGGCGGTCCTCGGGGTCACCCGGCCGGATGCGGAGGGCACGTCGGACGCTGTCGGCATCGTGCTCGCGCCGATGTCGGAACTGACCGTCGAGGACACCTGGTTCGTGGCGGGCATGCGCGGGACCGCGTCGAACACGCTCGTCGGTGAGGACCTCTTCGTGCCCGCACACCGCTTCCACTCCGTCCCGGACGCGGTCGAGGGCCGGTACGCCACGCCCTTCACCGACGAGGCGCTCTACCGGTCACCGTTCGTGCCGGCTGCGGCCCTTGTGTTGACCGGGCCCCAGCTGGGGCTGGCGGTGGCCGCCGTCGATCTCCTGATCGAGAGGGCCCCGCAGCGGGGGTTGACCCTGACGAGCTACACCTCCCAGGCCGACGCGCCCGTCATCCAACTCGCCGCCGCGAACGCTGCGTCGCTCGCCGACTCCGCCCAGCTGCACGCCTATCGCGCGGCCACCGACATCGACGAGGCCGCGCGGGCCGGGGTGTTCCCCGACTACCACGCCCGAGCCCGCATGCGGATGGACGCAGGAGTGGCGGCGGTCCTCGCGCGCGAGGCGGTCCGCATCGTCTGCTCGGCCCAGGGGGCTTCGAGCTTCGGCGAGTCCAATCCGCTGCAGCGCATCTGGCGCGACATCGAGACCGGGAGCCGTCACGCCGTCCTCAACCCCGAAGTGGCGGCTGAGATCTACGGGAAGTCGCTGTTCGGCATCCGGGGCACCGTGACCGTGATGGTGTAGCGGCCACCGCCTACAACGGCCCCGGACGCGCCCAGCGGACCGGTGCCCGCGCGCCCGGTGTGCTGCGCAGCAGCCGGGTGCGGCCCCGCAAGCTGGGCCACGCCGTCGTCGGCACCACCGACCTCGACGCCACGACCGCGTTCTTCCGCGAGGGGCTCGGCTTCAAGGCGTCCGACTACATCAAGGACCACGGGGCGTTCCTGCGCTGCTCGACCGACCACCACAACATCCTGGTCCTGGCCGCCCCGGTCGCCTTCCTGCACCACTCCTCCTGGCAGGTCGACGACATCGACGAGGTCGGCCGCGGCGCCGCCGCCATGCTGGCGGGCAATCCCGAGCGGCACGTCTGGGGCCTGGGACGACACCACGCCGGTTCCAACTTCTTCTGGTACCTCAAGGACCCGGCCGGCAACTTCAGCGAGTACTACTCCGACCTGGACTGCATCGTCGACGACCAGCTGTGGACGCCGGAGGTCCTGGAGGGCGCGAAGGGCCTGTTCAACTGGGGTCCACCACCCCCGCCCTCGTTCCTCGCCCCGGAGGATCTCGCTGCCCTGATGACCGGGTCCCACGGTGAGTCGAGGTAGCGCGAAGGAGCAGAGGCTGCGGGACCGGGCCGCCCACCGGAGGGAGTGTCAACGGTGGGCGGCCCGGTCGCGTGCGGTCAGGGGTGCGGTCAGGGTGTGATCAGGGAGCGAGCACGACCGTCTTGCCGGGCAGCCGTCCGGCGCCGGCGTCCTCGTGCACGGCGGCCAGCTCGGCCACCGGGCGGTGGGCGGCGACGTGGACCTGGAGCCTGCCGGCATCCACCTTGGCGACCAGCTCCGCCAGTTGGGCTCCATCGCTGCGGACCCACAGGCTCGCGCTGCGCACCCCCCGAGCGGGGTCCTCGGGAATCGGGCCGGCCGTGCTGGCGGCGACCCCGCCGTCGGCGACGTAGTTCGTCAGCTGCGAGAGCTCCTCCGGGGAGACGCGCACGTGGTTCACCACGACCTGGAACGGACCGCCCACGGCGGCCGGGCCTTCGGCGAGGGCGAGCGGGCCGACCACCCGGTCCGCGCCGTAGCCCCGCAGGCGGTCGGCGTGCTGCGGCGAGTCCACCGCCGTGACGTGCGCTCCCGCGTCGACGGCGAGCTGCACCACGAGGCTGCCCACCGCGCCCCCCGCCCCGTTGACCAGGACGGTCTGACCGGGCTTCAGCTCGGCGAGCTCGAACGCCGTCTGCCAGGCCGCCAGACCGGTCAGCGGCAGCGCCGCGGCGTCGACCAGCTCGGTCGTCCGGGGCGCCGGGGCCAGGGACTCGGCCGGGACGAGCACGTACTCGGCGGCGCCGCCGGCGGTGTCGAGGGGCAGCATCGCCAGGACCCGGTCGCCGATCTCCAGGCCGGTCACGTCCGCGCCGAGTTCGGCGACGGTGCCCGCCAGGTCGATCCCCGGCACGTACGGGAGAGTGATCGGGAGCATCTCGGCCAGGGCACCGGCGCGGATGTGGTCGTCGACCGGGTTGAACGACGTGGCCGCCACCCGCACCAGCACCTGCCCGGTGCCGGGGACCGGACGCTCGACCTCCTCGTAGCGCAGGACCTCGCTGCTGCCGAACTCGTGGAAACGCATTGCCTTCATGGAGCTTTCCTCCAGGGTGTGTTGACGTCGTCGCCAAGGGATGAGGCGATCAGGCGGGAAGGTGGAGCACGTCGAGGCGCTCAGGTCAGCTGCACCGAGCGGGTGGAGTTGCCCAGCACCATGCGGTCGATGGCGCTCACCGCGCTGCCGGGGTCGTCGGCGGCGCCGACGGTGAGCAGCAGCGGGACGAAGTGGTCGGCGGTCGGGTGGGCGACCGCGGCGCCGGGTGCCTTGTTGCGGTAGTCGGCCAGGGCGTCGGCGTCGCCCCGGGCGAGGGCGTCAACGGCCCATTCGTCGAAGGCCGTTGTGTAGGCGGCGAGCTCCGGCCGATGGAACACGGCGAAGCTGTGCGTCATGAAGCCCGAGCCGAGAACGAGGATGCCTTCGTCGCGCAGGGGCCGCAGGCGTGCCCCGAGCTCAAGCAGAGCGCCGGGGTCGAGGCTGGGCATCGACAGCTGCACGACCGGGACGTCGGCCGCGGGGTACATGGCCATCAGCGGGATGAAGGCGCCGTGGTCGAGGCCACGGTCGGCGAACTCGTGCACCGGCGTCCGGCCCAGCAGGCCCGTGAGTCGCCGAGCCAGGTCGGTGGCGTCCGGGGTCGCGTAGGGAAGGGTCTTGTAGCGGGGGTGGAAGCCGCTGAAGTCGTAGTGGAGCGGGGTGCCGGCCGCGGCTCCGGACATCGCGACCGGCGGCGCGTTCCCAGTGGGCCGAAATGACCACGATGGCCCGGGGTTTGGGCATCGACCGGGCCCAGTCGAAGAGGTCGCCGATCCACTGCGGATCGTCGAGGGTGAACGGGGCCCCGTGGCTGACGAAGAGGCTGGGCAGGGGCCCGTCGGAGGGGTTCCACACCCGCTGCTCGCGCGCCTGTGGCAGGACCCGGGCCAGCAGGTCGTCGTATGCCGCGGCTGGTGCTGTCATCGAAAATCAGCTCCTTCACTTGCCTGAGCAAGTGTTATCACTTGCCCAGGCAAGTCAAAAGTAGCTCATGATGAGTTGCCTAGGCAAGTGATGCGAGTTGCCCGGGCAAGTATGATGGAGCTCATGGAAACTCAGTCGCCCTGGCTCGACGACGACCAGCAGGACCTGTGGCAGGCGCTCCTCACGGTCGTCATTGCCCTCCCGGCGGCCCTCGACCGCCAACTGCAGCGAGACGCAGGCATCTCCAACTTCGAGTACGGGGTGCTGGCCCAGCTGTCCATGGCCGACGAGGCCACGATGCGGCTCAGCGACCTGGCCCGGGTCTGCGACAGCACCCAGCCCCGCCTGTCGAAGGTGATGGATCGCTTCGAGGCCCGCGACTGGGTCGCCCGCCGACCCGACCCAGGCGACGGTCGCTACACCCTCGCCGCCCTGACCGACGCCGGCCGGCAGAAGCTCGTCGAGAGCGCACCGGAACACGTCGCGCAGGTGAAGCGGCTCGTCTTCGATCCGCTCAGCGCCGCCCAGCGCCGCCACCTCGAGGCCGCACTCACCCGCATCGCCGCCACCGTGCGCCGGGAGCTCGAAGGGGGCTGAGCGCGGCCGCGGCGGGGGTCTTCCGCTCGCGGGATGTTCGGGCATCCGCTTGGCTTGCGACGGTGGTAACGGGGTCTCAGGTGTTCTCGACGGTCTTCGAGTGCCGACAAGGCACTCGAAGACTTCACCCCGCAGCCCGGACCGGGGCTCCATGGCCGCCGTGGTGGAGTCGGTAGTGCTGGGCGAGGAGATCGCGTCCGTAGTCGTTGCCGTTGGGGGCGCGCACGATGGTGTGGACGTGGAAGCGGGAGGGCTCGGGATTGGTGAGGAAGACACCGGGATGGTTGTCGTACTCGACCAGAAGCACGGGGGAGTGGATCCGGTAGTAGAAGGCGCACTCGTCGTCGTGGCCGCCCCGCCAGGAGAATCGCGTCTCGTCGAAGTGCTCCCGGACGAGCGCCAGGGTGTGCTCGGCCTGTGGCAGCGGGAGGCGGTCGAGATAGACCCGGATCAGTTCCACCAGACCGTCACGCTGCTCGGTCGGCAGGCTAGCCGCGACGATCCCCTCGGGTGGCAGGACGAGGTTGTCACTGCCCGCGCCGGCGAGATGCCGACCGTTCCACGGGCCGGCGAGTTCGGGCGGCAGGTCCTGCGCGCGCAGCGAGGACCCCATCAGGAACTCGCCCTCCCGGTCGGGGTCCAGAGTGCGGCGGAACGTCAGGGCGACCTCGGTCTCGTCGCCGAAGGCGGTGATGCCCTCGAACCGTCCCGTCCCGGTCGTCGGCTCGGCACCGAGGAACACGGGGGCGAGGACGACCTGCCCGCCGACGAAGACGCAGTGCAGGTCCACGTGATGACCCATCAGCTGCCATCCCCACGGGGAGTCGCCCGAAGGGGTCCCGAAGACGGTGAACCAGTAGGCGAACTCCGTGAGCGTGTCCCGGTAGTCGTCGATGAGCTCGCCCAGGTTCTCGTTGAGCGCCATCGCCGCTCGCACCTGGGCGTAGCCGGCCGGGCTGAGGCTCGCCTCGACGACGGCGAGTGCGCGGTCGCGGTCACGGTCGGTGAGCCGCTCCAGGCGCATGCCCTTCGGGTGCCAGGTCGGGATCGCGTTCGTCCACAACCGCCATTCCGGGGCGTCCATCGGCAGGGCGGCGACCACCCGCTGATGGGGCGCCAGACCGTCGAGGTAGGTCCGGGCCGCCGTGACGGCGGTCTTCGAGGACGCCCCCGCGTCGTCGAGGCGATAGAGGCCCGGGCGCGGGGTGCCGTTCTCGGTGATGCCGACGTAGGGCTCGCGGTGACCGCGTAGGCCGGCGGTCAGCTCGAAGGCCGCCTCCGGGGGGAGCAGGTCGTCGAACAGATGGGAGTTGACGATCGGCAGGTCGCCTCGCGTGGTCGGCAGGGGGAAGTCTTCCCGGCGTCGTTGGCGGGACAGTCGGCGGGACATGGGTCTCCTTACTCGGTGGGGACAGCGAGGACGTCGCCCGGTACGAGGAAGCGGTTCTCGATCCGCCGGGAGGCGATGAGCCACCAGGCCTCCCCGTCCGGCTCGCTGACCCGGACGAAGCGGTCGAACACGTCGGCGACCAGTACCGGAACGGTCGTCGGCAGCGGAGGCTCTCCGTCCTGCGCGTAGAGGACCAGGGCGGACACGGCGTCAATGCGATCGGTCTCGTGACGGAGGATGTGGAAGTTGGACATCAGGTGACGTGAGACCCGCGGCCCCCGCGCGGTGCGGTCGCGGTACACGCCGTTGATCTGGTCGGTGCCGCGGAAGGTCCGGCGCGAGAACGTCAACTCCGCGTCGGCGGTGAAGAAGCTGGAGGCCGCCGAGCCGTCACTTGGTCGATCTCGAACCACAGCGCGGTCACCAGCATCGACAGTTCGGTGTGCAGGAGGGCGCGGGTCCGGCCTCCCATGGCCTCAGCGTCCGCGGTCACCAGCCGACCGCCTTCGTGTGGGTGCGAACACCGCTCACCAACGCGTGTGCGCCCTGGCGCAGCATCGCGGTGTCGGCCCCCAGGACGAGGAACTCGTACCCGCGGTGGTCCAGCAGTTCCGACGCGTTGCCCGAGGCCGTGGTGCCGAGGGTGACGCGGTGGTCGGCACAGCGCCGTTCGGCCGCCGCGACGAGTTCTGCCAGCCTGCCGTCACCCTCGCGGAACCGGCCGGAGACCGCGAGATCGGTCGGGCCGATGAAGACCGCGTCGACGCCGGCGACCTCGCCGATCTCGACGATCGCCTCCAGAGCTCCGACGCTCTCGGCCTGGACCACAAGACGGACCTCGTCATTGCCGGAGCGCAGGTAGTCACCGAGGGCTTCGAGTCCCCACCGGCCGGCCCGTCCGGAGTTGCTGGCCCCGCGTCGCCCGAGCGGAGGGAACCGGGTCGCTCGCACGGCGTCCCGCGCGCCGGCGGCGTCGTCCACCTGCGGGACGAACAGACCGGCCGCACCCGCGTCCAGCGGGACCTGGACGTCGCGTGGCGCGGTGCCGGCGACCCGGACGAAGGGCGCGACGCCGCAGCCACGGGCCAGCCCGATCATGGTCGACATCGTGCGGGTGTCGATCGCGCCGTGCTCGGCGTCGATCACGACGAAGTCGAACCCGGCGAGTGCGAGCAACTCGACGCTCTCCGGTGCGGGGAGCTTGACCCAGGCTCCGAGCCGGGGGAACGCATCGCCCGTCACCGCCGGATCCCCTGGTATTCGCCGGAGTTGAGCACCCAACCATGCGCGAGGAAGTCCTCGCGCGGCGGGGCGAAGACGTCGATCAGCGTGTGCGGGCCCGCGCCCACGGCGCGGGTGGTGTGCACGACGGTCGGCGGGATCAGCGTCATCGAGGGACTGCTGACCTGGACGTGCTCGTCGTCGCGCCACTCACTCATCCGGGGGGTCCACGGGACCCTGAGGTGATGGGCGTAGTCGCCCACGAGCGTCACCGACATCTGCTCGAAGTCCTCGTGGGAATGCGGCGACAGCCGTTCGGTGTCGCGCGGCCCCTCGTGCACCGGAAACCAGTTCACCATCAGCGACGCCGTCCGGAAGATCCGGCCCAGGCGTCCCTCCTCGTCAGGTATGTCACGCAGGCGGTGTATCCGGATTCCGTCACCGCCGGCCTCGATGGGCTTCAGTGGTGCCACGGCCCGCAGGTCGGCCCCGGCGCCATGGTTGACGGCCCGCCTCATCTGCTCGTCGCAGCGGGCGGTGAACACCCGCGCCACCGTGGTCGACGACGCCGCGCGCACGGTGCTCGTGCCGGCCGGTACGACGACGAGCGCAGGCTCGGACACCGACACCCCTGCCTGACCGTCGTGCTCCACACCCACCCACGCGTCGTCCTGGACGAGCAGCACGTACTCGTCGGGCAGGTCGTGCTCGGTGAGCCGGTCACCCGCTGAGAGTTCGGTGATCGCCACCACGAAGTTCCGGCCGCACACCGACCACGTCCGGCTGCCGCCCTCGGAGACCAGGTCGGGATCACGCTCTGAGGTCTCGTCGACGACTGAGGTTCCTGCGATTGCGGCGATGGTCATCGGACCTCTCCTTTGGCACTGCGCGGACGACACGAGCTTGCTGCCGACGCGGCCGAGGAACAATCGCGAGTTTCCGAGCGCACCGATCGACTGAACCGAACCATCCAGGCAACGACGGCGCCTGACCTCGCCGCCGGTCCGGCGGGCGGCGGACCCTGCGACTCACGGCGTATGCGGTCCGCACCGCCTGGCGCCGATGTTCTGCCGGGGTGGCGCTGAGGTTCAATCCTGCCAAGTGCCGCTCTTCCTAGGCTTGCAGGGCGGGAACAACCCCCGTTCCAGCCGGATTTTGCAGTTTCCGCATCTTCGTGGACCGCGACTCGCACCGCCGCGGACCATCACCACGAGCCCGATCACGGCTCGTCGGAACGTCCTTGATCTGAGAGGTGGTGGCGGCAATGGGGGAGCAGGAATCCCACGCGGACCGCATGCGGTACTTCGTCGAGCAGGTGCAGCAGATGGGCCGCCTGGACCTGATCGACGCGCTCGTCCATCCCGACTTCCGGAACCACACCGCCGAGCCGGGGCAGCGCAGTGACCGGGAGGGGGTGCGCGAGACCATGGCGGCACTGCACGAGGCCTTCTCCGACCTGCGGGTCGAGGTCCTGCACTGCGTCGGCGCCGGAGAACTCGTGGCTACCCACAAGGTGTTCCGCGGCAGCCACACCGGCGCATGGTTCGGCGTCCCGCCGTCGGGCAACCGGGTCGAGTTCAGGGCGATGGACCTGGTCCGCTACCGGGACGGGCAGATCTTCGAGCACTGGGCCGTCGCCGACGCGGTGACCCTGCTCCGCCAGACCGGCGCACTGCCGTAACCCCGGCCACCCGGCCCGGGACACATCAGGACCGCGCGACCAGCCATTCCGCCCGCACAGCCGCGCGGGCGACAACATCACGTGACACATGAGGAGTTGAAGCATTCCTATGACTGAGGAAACGTTCACCGGCAAGGTCGTCATCGTCACCGGCGGCGGATCGGGCATCGGCGCGGCCACCGCTCACCGCTTCGCCGCCGGGGGCGCCACGGTGGTGATCATCGGCCGGACGCAGGCGAAGCTGGACAAGGTGGTGTCCGAAGCGGCGGCGGGCTCGACGGTGATCGCACGGCTCGGCGACGTCTCGGACGAGGAGGAGATCACCCGGCTGGTGGACGGCGTGGCCCGCGACCACGGTCGGTTGGACGTCCTGGTCAACAACGCCGGTACGTGCGAGCCGTTGGGCTCCGTCAGCGACATCGATGCGGCGGGCTGGCGGCGCGTCATGTCCACCGATGTGGACGGGGTCTTCTTCGCCTCCAGGGCCGCGCTTCCGCATCTGCGTGCCGTGGGCGGCAGCATCGTGAACGTCGGCTCGGCATCCGGGCTCGGCGGTGACTGGGGCCTGGCCGCCTACGACGCCGCCAAGGGCGCGGTGACCAACCTGACCAATGCGATGGCGCTCGACCACGGCGCGGAAGGCGTGCGGATCAACGCCGTCCATCCCAGCATGATCTCCACCGACATGACGGCGGGATTCCTGCAGAGCGACGCGATCGTCGCCGCAGCGCTCAACCGGGTACCGCTGCAACGCTTCGGAGAGCCTGCCGAGGCAGCTTCCGTCATCACGTTTCTGGCCGGTCCGGCGGCGAGTTACGTGAACGGGGCCCACATCCGCGTCGACGGTGGCCTCGGCGCCTCGAACGGCAATCCGCACATCGCGTAGCGCGCCCAGAGATTGCCGCAGACCCGGCGAAAGAGTTCCGGCGAAAGCGTTCCGCAAGGTGGCCCCACGTACCTTCCACGGCGAAGTCAGGAAGATCTCCGACCTCGACCCAGTGGAGGACCGTATGGACGCGCTCAGCAGGTGGGTGACCCGACATCGACTGCTTGTCGGATTGCTCTGGGTAGTGATCACGGTGGTCGGTCTCGTCCTGGCGCCGTCGGTGTCGGGTCGCCTCAAGCCCGGCAACCACCTCAGCGGCGCCGCCTACACCGCGGACGTGCAGATCGCCAAGCAGCACGCCGGAGTCACTCGGACCCCGGCGTGCTGGTGCTGAACCTGCCGTCCGGTCAGACGGTGAACTCGCCGGGCGTCGCAGCGGAACTCAAGGCCGTCGACAGCGCGATCGCCAAGGCCGCGCCCACCCTGCGGAGCACGGAGGCACCATCACCGTCGGCCCGTCGATCCCGGATCCACTCGACCCGGCCCATGGCACTGGGGCCCAGTTCACCTTCCGGCTGTCTGTTCAGCCGGACGGCAGCGGCGACGAGTGGACGAGGGTTGCTGACTGAGGTCGCGGTGTCAGCGACGGTGCAGGGTCTGGAGGGCTTCGACGAGGACCTTGGGGTCGTGCCGGCCCTTGTAGACCGGAGGGGGCTGCCTGTCGAGGTGGAGGAGCCCCGCGACGGCGGTCCAGGCGGTTCGCACGGAGTACTCGACGGTGAAGACCACGTCGTCGGGGACCTCGGCGTACTGGCCGATGAACGCCAGGTTGGTGGACCCCGCGGGGACGACCTGGGGGCGGTCGCCGGCCTTGCGGACCAGGAACTGGCTGGTGATGTATGGCATCATCGCCGGGAGCACGATGGAGCCGTCCAGGATCCGGGGGCGCTCGGCGAAGCGCAGGTGCTGCAGGACCTCGTCGAGGATCTCCCGGCCGGTGCACTCCCTCATGGGCTTCTTGACGAAGTCACCTTCGCGGTCGGGGAACAGGGCGTAGCCCCACCACACGAACGTGTCCTCGGGCTGCTCACGGAAGTGCGGCTGGTGGTTCAGGACGATGGTCAGCAGCCAGCCGGACTCCTTGAACGTGATCAGTCCGCCCTTGCCGGCCTCGCTGCCGCTGAACTCCTGCATGAGCTTGAAGAAGACCGGGTCCTTGGTGGTGACCGTGAACGACTCCCAGGTGGAGTCCTGCACGGAGGTGTTGAACACACTCGGGTCGCCCAGTCCCGGCCGCTTGGCCGCGAGAGTCTCCCACAGGGCCCAGGAGCCGCTGGAGGAGGTGGTGTCCAGGGGCGGGACGGTGTCGGTGTCACCCAGGGTGGAGTTCGCCGTCATCGACCCGTTGGTGACCAGCACCAGATCACCGGCGGCCAGAGTGGTGACCTCGGTCTTCCCGCCACGTTCCCAGGTGATGGACTCCGCGGTCAACGCGTCGCCCGGCGCGAGGCTCAAGTCGGTAACGCGGGTGCCCAGTTGGAGGGTGACTCCCTGCTCGGTGAGCCACTTCAGCAGCGGGCGGACGATGGAGTCGAACTGGTTGAACTTGGTGCGGTAGATCCCTGACATGGTGTCGAAGGTCTTGAACAGGTGCACGAAGCGGTTGAGGTAGCGGCGGAACTCGATGGCGCTGTGCCAGGGCTCGAAGGCGAAGGTGGTGCACCACATCGCCCAGAAGTTGGTGGAGAAGAACTCCTCGTGGAACAGGTCGGCGATGCGCTTGCCGTCCAGCAGCTCCTCCGGGGTCGCCACACACGTGACCAGCTCCAGCCGGTCACGTTCGGAGAAGGTCATCGAGTGCGCGTCGATGACCTTCCCTGCGGCGTCGATCAGTCGGGCGTGGTCGTCCCAGGCGAAGTCCTCGTGGAACGCGAAGGTGTCCTCGGTCACCGATTTGGTCGGGTCGTCCAGCGACGGGATCGAGGACAGGAGGTCGTACGTGCAGTCGAAGTGCACCTCGAACATCCGCCCGCCGCGCATCGTGTAGCCGGTCTCCGGGGATCCGGCCGCATCCAGGCTGCCGCCCTCGCGGTTCTGCTCCTCCAGGATCACGATGTCCGACCCCGAGAACCCGCCCTCCCGGATCAGGAACGCCGCCGCCGACAGCGACGCGATCCCACTGCCCACCAGATATGCCTTCGCCACAACCATCCTCATCCCTGTCCGACCGTGACTGCCCAGGCGAGCCGGACCGGCCGACTGGCTCCGGGAGTTGTGCGACGCACAGGAGTACCCAGGACCAGCAGCCGCGACTCTGCGCCGGCCACCTCGCCACCCGGTCGGCCGACGGTCGGCGTCGTGGCCGGTCAGCCGCGTGCGCCGGCCAGGGTGTCGTGCGAGACCTGCCAGAGCAGGGCGGCGGCCTCGGGGTCGAGGGCGTAGGCGGCGACGCCGGTGCGTGCGCCGAGCTCGCCGCGGACGGCTTCGTTGCAGTCCTCGAAGTAGCGGCCGCTGACGCCCTCCAGGAGAGGGAAGGCGGCGAGCAGCACGGAGGTCGCCGCGCCCTGTTCGGTGGTCTTCCACGTGAGCTCCGTGCCGCCCGCGGCCCGGGCGCGCAGGCGGGCGAGTTCCTCCTCGGAGACGTGACGCTGGAGGTTGGTGCGGATCCCCCCGGGCATCAGCGCGTTGACGGTGATGCCGTCCGCGGCCCAGCGCTTCGCGGCCTCGACGGCGAACAGGACGTTGGCGGTCTTGGACTGGCCGTAGGCGGACCAGGGCTCGTAGGCACGCTCGCGGAAGTGGATGTCCTCGAAGACGACCGGGGAGCGGTGGTGGGCGCTGGAGCTGACGGCCACGACGCGCGCGCCGCCGTCCCGGGCGAGGGCTGCGTGCAGGCCGGTGGCCAGCGCGAAGTGCCCGAGGTGGTTGGTGGCGAACTGGAGCTCCCAGCCTTCCGGCGTGCGGAGCTCGGGCGAGGCCATCACCCCGGCGTTGTTGACCAGGATGTTCAACGGGCCGTTCCAGGCGGCGACGAACGCGGCAACGGAGGACTGGTCCGCGAGGTCCAGTGGCGCGACGTGGATGTCCTTGTTGCCGGTCGTCGCGGTGATGTCCTCGGCCGTGCGGGCGCCTGCGGCGACGTCCCTGACGGCGAGGGTGACCTGCGCGCCGGCCGAGGCGAGGGCGCGCGCGGTCTCGACACCGATGCCGGAGGCCCCGCCGGTGACGACCGCGCGGCGGCCGGTCAGGTCGACGCCCGAGATGACCTCGGAAGCCGTGGACTCGGCGCCGAAGGGGGTGGTGAGGCGAACAGGGGGAGGAGTGGCGTTCATGGTCGTTCCCGTCTGGCTGGATGCCCGGAGCTGGGGTGCGTGCGGGAGCGCGGCCGGTAGAGTAGTAACCGGAGGGCCCTCCGCATATCTCGAGCCTAAGCGGAGGATCCTCCGTTTGCAAGCATGGCCGCGCCTTCTCGCCGAGCGGGAGTCGGAGAGACCTGCCTGCGGGGCCAGAAGGAGGAATCGCTGTGACCGCCGCCGACCCCCGGCCGCTGCGTGCCGATGCGCGCCGCAACCGTGACCGACTGATCGAGGTGGCCGCCCGGGCCTTCGCTCAGGGCGGGACAGAGGCGACCCTGGACGCGATCGCCAAGGAGGCCGGTGTGGGTATCGGCACCCTCTACCGCCATTTCGCCACCCGTGAGGAACTCGTGGAGGCGGCCTACCGCAGCGAACTCGCCCAGCTCTGCGACTCCGCAGCGGAACTCCTGGAGGCCAGGGAACCTGACGCCGCGTTGCGTGCCTGGATGGACGGTTTCGTCCACTACATGACGACCAAGCGCGGGATGTCCGACGCGCTACGCGCTCTCATCGCCTCCGGTGGCGACCCGTTCGCGCACAGCCGCGCGATGTTGACCGCGACGATCGCCGAACTGCTGCGTGCCGGGACGGCGGCGGGCCTGGTCCGTACCGACGTCGACCCGACCGACGTGCTGTTCAGTCTGAGCGGCCTGTCCCTGGCCGCCGCAACCCCGGAACACCAGGCCCGGATGGCACGCCTCCTCGACCTCCTGATGGATGGCCTTCGCTACCACTCCGCAGCCGACACCGCCGCCCCCAACTGACGGTGTCGGGCCGCTGAAGGCGGTCACGCGGTCACGTGTGGCAGGGCGCGGCAGAACTGGGCGCGCGCCACAGGCGGCGGATCTGGGTCATTCCCTCGCCGCGGCGCCGGGCTCCGTGTCAGTGGTGGGGTCTAGCCTGTGGTGGGCAGCTCGACCGGGTAGGCGGCGACTCGCGCCCTCGCCGTGACCGCCGAGGTCGGCTCCACTCTCTGTGCGGTCACGCCGTTGCGGTCCGACCAGGCGCACAGCGTCGTCGCCACCGCGACCGCGATGGCCGGAGCCATGTGGCAGATGGCGGCCCCCGGCACGAAGCTGCGCGACTTCTACGAATCCGAACCCGGACTCGCACACGCCGTCGTGGACGTCGAGCCGCGGCTGACCGACATCCTCGGCGCCCTCCTTGTCGGCTACGCCGCCCGCTCGGCCCGGCCCGACTCGAATTGACGCCCGTCACCTGCTACGACGCGACCCCGGCCCCAATCGACGTTTCGTCAGACGGCTTTGACGACTGTGCCCGCGCCTTCGAGCGCGGCGACCTCGTCGGTGGGCGCTGTGGTGTCGGTGACGAGGGTGTGCAGGAGCGTGGCCGGGCCGACGTGGGCGTGGGCGGTGCGGCCGAGTTTGCCGCCGTCGGCGGCGACGATGACGCGGCGGGCTGAGGCGATGCCGGCCTTCTTCACGGCCGCGTCGTCGAGGTCGTAGGCGGTCAGGCCTTCGGTGGCGCTCAGGCCGCAGCAGCCGATTACGGCGGTGTCGAAGCGCAGCGCGGCCACGGAGGCGAGCGTGAGGGGGCCGGTCAGGGCTCCTTCGGCGGCGCGGGGCCGTCCGCCGGGCACCAGCAGCGTGGCCGGGCCGGGAGGGTCGCTGAGTGTGTGAATGGCCTGCAGTGACAAGGCCATCACGGTCACCGGCCGCTCGCGCAGGAGGCGGGCGACCTCCAGGCAGGTGGTGCCGCTGTCCAGCAGGACGGTCTCGCCGTCGGTGATGAGCGAGGACACCTCGGTGGCGATCCGCCGCTTGGCGTCGACGGCCTCGCGGGCGCGCAGCGCGAAGGGCGGCTCCTCGCCCCTGAGCAACAGGGTCCGTGCTCCGCCACGGACGCGTTCGAGCACGCCCTGTGCGGCGAGCACGTCGAGGTCACGCCGGATGGTCATCTCCGAGGTGCCGGTCAACCCGGCGAGTTCCTGGACGGTGACCTGGCCCGACTCCCTGACGGCCTGCGCGATCACGGAGTGACGGTCTGCGTTGCTCATACCGCGATTGAACACCACCTCGAAACGAACATGCAATGTGTTCAGAATGCGAGCTTCCAAACAACGAATCTGTTCGTTACGGTGGCTGGTGTGCACCCTTCGCTTCGAGCCGCCCGTGCGGCGACCTTCGTCTACTTCGTCCTGTGCGGCACCCTGATGGGCACCTGGGTGGTGCACATCCCCGCCATCGAGGAGCGCGTGGGCATCAGCCACGCGACCCTCGGGGGCCTCCTGGTGTTGCTGGGGCTCGGGGCCTTCGCCGGCATGCAGGTGACCGGCCGCCTGACCGACCGCCTCGCACCGCGCCTCGTCGTCCCCGCCACCGGTGTGCTGTCCAGCGCGGCCCTGGTACTGCCCGGCCTGGCCCGAAGCCCGTGGACGCTGGCGGGCGCCCTGCTGGCCTTCGGCTTCGCCAACGGCTGCCTCGACGTGAGCATGAACACCCACGCCGTCCACGTGGAGAAGGCCTACGGCCGACCCGTCATGTCGGCCTTCCACGCGACCTTCTCCGTCGGCGGCGTCATCGCCGCACTCGCCGCAGCCGGTGCCGCCGACGCCGGCATGGGCCCGGCCACCACCCTCGGCGTCTCGGCCGTCCTCGGCACCGTGGTCGCGCTGACCGCGGCCCGCGGCCTGCTGCCTGGCACGCCCGCGTCCGCGACCACCACCGCACAGGCCGAGCAGGCACCGGCCGCGAAGCGGCGCAGCGCGCCCCGCCGCATCTGGATCCTCGCCGCCCTGGCGCTGACGACCATGCTGTGCGAGGGAGCCGCCAACGACTGGAGCACCCTGCACCTGAAGGACATCCTCGGAGCTCCGGCGAGCACCGCCGCCTTCGGCTACGGCACCTTCGCCGCGGCGATGACCACCGGCCGTCTCCTTGCCGACCGCGTCGCCGCCCGGTTCGGGTCGATGGCCGTGCTGCGCTACGGCTCGGCCACGGCCGCCGTCGGCATCACGATCGCAGCGTTCTCCGCGTCGATATGGACCGCGTTCGCGGGCTGGGCACTGTTCGGTCTGGGACTGTCGGGCTGCGTCCCCCAGCTCTTCAGCGCGGCCGGCCACGCCGACTCCTCCGCCGCCGGTGCGAACGTCTCCCGCGTCGCCGGGCTCGGCTACCTCGGCATGCTCGCCGGGCCCGCCGTTATCGGCTGGCTGACCCACCTCACCGCGCTGAACCACACCTTCCTGCTGCTGACCCTGCTCTGTGTGACCACCGCCGTGGCGGCCGGCGTCCTACGCACCGGCCCCGGCGCCACGCCGGACCCCGACCCCGAGCCGGCGCCCGAGCCCGCGTGCAGAAACCACTGACCGCCTGCGCGGCAGGATCCTGACTCCGTGCCGGGCAGGCTCCCGTCCACCCTCGAAGCCCGCCCGGAACAGGAAGCAACGCCGCCATGTCCACCGACCGACGCATCGTGCTGTTCGACCTCTTCGGGGTCATCGCCTGCCACCAACGCCCCGGCGCCCTGGAGCGGATGGCCGCCCGGTGCGGCGCACCCGCCGAGGCCTTCGCCGGCGCCTACTGGGCCGGCCGGCCGCCCTACGACGCCGGGCAGCAGTCCGCTCATGCGTACTGGACAGGTGTCCTGCGACGGCTGTCGCTCTCCGTCGACGCCAGCACGGTCGAGTGGCTGCGGCTCGCGGACATCGACAGTTGGTCCCGGGTCGACGACCGCATGGTCGCCTACGTGCAGAGCCTGCGGAACCGCGCCGAGGTCGCCCTGCTGTCCAACATCCCCGCCGACCACGCGGACGTCTTCCTCGGCGCGCAGCCCTGGCTGCGGAGCCTGGACCACGTCGCCCTCTCCGGGAAGATCAAGGCGGCGAAGCCGGACCCGGCGGCGTTCCACTCCTGCGTGGCTGCCATGCGGGCAGCCCCGGCCGACTTCCTGTTCGTCGACGACCGCGAGGAGAACGTGCGCGCAGCCGAGACGCTCGGCATGAACGGCCACGTCTTCACCCGACTTGACGACCTGGCAGCGGCCGTCGACTCCTGGCTGTCCACCCGCGCGGCGTGATCGACGCCCCTTCCGCCGCGCGCAAGGCAGCCACGCTCCGCGCTACGCGAGGCTCGCCCGAGCCTCGCTCTCGCTGAGGAGGCGGCCGTTCAGCCCGCCGAACTGGTGGAGGTCGCCGAAGACTTCGATCCGGGCCGTGTCGTCGACACCGCCGGCCCGGACGGGTGCCCAGCCGCCCTTGGTGATCAGATCCGCGACGGCCGCACCGGCTGCGTCGTCGTCCGTCGCGTAGTACAGCGCGACCTTGTCGCCCTCGGCGGTCTGCGTGGCGTCGAGTCCGTCGGCGCCGAGCGTGCCGAAGGCCTTCACGAAGCGCGCCCCGGCGGGCATCAGCTTGGCCAGTTGTTGACCCGCTGAGACGCCCTCCGGGTTCAGGCTCTTGAAGCCGTCGCCGTCAGGAGCGATGTTGTTGGACGGGTCAACGACGATCTTGCCTTTGAGGGCCTGGGCGTTGTCGGCGAGCAGCTGCTTGGCGGTGTCGAACCAGGTCGCCAGAACCACGGTGTCCGCGCCTGCGATGGCGTCCTGGACACCGGAGGCCGTGACGCCGTTGCCGATCTTCTCGGCCGCCGCCTGAGCACTGCCGAGGTTGCTCGCCGCGACCGTGACGTCGACGCCTCCCTCCGCGAGCCGGTGGGCGACCCGAGCGCCGATGTTCCCGGTGCCGATGACGGCGACAGCCATGATGACCTCCTGAGTTGTGCCCAGCGATCGCTGAGGAACGAAGATGAAGCAGTCGTGGCGGACCCCGGCCACGTTAGGGACCCAGGGGCGCCGACTGTCCTCAGCCACGCCCTGCCTGTCACCCGCTCGGCAGCCGTCGGCGCCGTCCGCCCAGGCGCAGGCCGAGGGGGCAAGGGTGATTATGCGAGTCAAGTCTCATCATTAGAGTCAACTTGCTATGCTTGGCTCATGGACAGTGGCGAACCGACGACACCGAGGGCCGCAACGGGCCGTGTGAACCAGAAGCTGCGCACGCGCCGGGCGATCGTGGAGGCCGCCGTCGAGCTGATGCGCACCGGTCGCGATGTGACGATGCTTGAGGTCGCCAAGTCCGCTCTGGTGTCCGAGGCCACGGCGTACCGGTACTTCCCCGACCTGGCCAGCCTGCTTCAGGAGGCCATGGCCGGCCAGATGCCCACCCCGGCCGAGGCGCTCGCCTCGGTCGCGGACTCCCGCGACCCGGTGGAGCGCATCGCCGCCGCGACCGAGCATCTGCTGCGCACGGTGCTGACGTACCAGGGTGCGACCCGCGCGATGATCGCGGCCACGATCACCCGTCCCGAGGCCGCGGGCGCTCGGCCGGCCATGCGCTTCGGCCTGATCGACCACGCGCTCGCCCCGCTGGACGAGACCGTCGGGGCCACGGACCCGGCAGCCGTGGCGCAGTTGAAGCGGGACCTGGCGGTCGTCGTCAGTGCCGAGGCCTTGTTCGCCCTGACCGACCTGTCGCGACTGGACCCCGAGGATGCCGTCGCCAGCGTCGTCCACACCGCGACCACGCTCACCCGGGCCGCGCTGGACGCCGCCGCAGCCGTGGGCGGCCGTCCCGCCGCGCGGCGCTGACGACGCGTCAAGCCTGCGCGCCTCGGCGCACCCTGGGCGTGCTGCTCACGCTCGGGACGGACTCGGCCGGGAACCGCGCGGCGACCCGCGCGGCGGTCGCGGTGGCGCGGCGTGTGGTGGCGGCCAGGCCCGTCACCGTGATGACCAGGCCGCATCCGGCCAGGGTCCACCACCCCGCGTGGCTGGCGGCGGCGAACCCTGCGTGGACCGGAGCCCGGGTGCGCGCGGCGACGATCGCGCCGAGGACGGCGACGCCGAGGTTGTTGCCGACCTGTCGGGCGGTGGTGGTGATCGCGGAGGACACCCCGGCCTGGGCGCGCGGCATGCCTGCCACCGCGGTGCTGGTGATCGGCGCGTTGACGAGGCCGAACCCGATGCCCAGCAGCACATAGGCGGTGAGCAGAAGCGCCCACGGCGTGGTCGGGGTGAGCGTGGTCAGGGCCAGCGTGGCAGTGGTGATCAGCAGGCCGGCGGCGACCAGGGGCGGGCGCGGGCCGTGGGTGGCGGTCAGCCGTCCGGAGAGCGGTGAGGCGAGCGCGATGCCGACGGCCATGGGCGCGGTCAGCAGACCGGCGTGCAGTGCGCTGTAGCCGCGCACGTCCTGCAGGTACAGGGTGTTGAGGAACAGGAACCCGGACAGGACCACGAAGGCGGCGACGGCGGCGACGAAGGAGCCGGTGAACGGGACCGACCGGAAGAACGCCGGATCGACCAGCGGCTGCTCGCGGCGTCGCTCGTAGCGGGGCAGTACGGCGGCAGCCGCCGCGGACAGGACGAAGAGGCCGATGATGGGGGCGCTCGTGTAGCCCCGGCGTGAGCCCTCGATGATCGCGCAGATCAGCGCGGTGAGGGTCGTGACGACGAGCACCTGCCCGACCGGGTCCGGGCGCCGGGGCGTGGCGGCCCGGGACTCGGGCACGAACACCGCCGTGAACACCAGGGCGGCCACACCGACGGGGATGTTGATCCAGAAGATCGAACGCCAGCCGGCCGAGGCGACCAGGAAACCGCCGACCACCGGGCCCGCCGCCAGGGACAGTCCGACCGTGGTGCCCCAGAGCCCGATCGCGCGGGCCCGCTCGCGCGGATCGGGGAAGGCGTGCGTGATGATCGACAGGGCGACCGGGTTGAGCATGCTGGCGCCCAGGCCCTGGACGACGCGGAACGTGATCAGCCACCCCAGCGACGGGGCGAGCGAGCAGGCCAACGAGCCGGCGGTGAACAGCGCCAGTCCGGCCTGGAACACCCGGCGCCGGCCGATCCGGTCGGCGGTGGATCCGGCGAGCATCATGAAGGCGGCGACCGCCAGGGTGTAGCCGTCCACGGTCCACTGCAGGCCGCTCACCTGCGCGTGCAGGTCACGGCCGACGGCGGGCAGGGCCACGTTCACGGCGGTGGTGTCCAGGGCGGTGATCAGCAGGCTCAGGCAGCAGACCGCCAGAACCAGCCCTGCCCGCCGACGGCTGCTGTCGGCCGGGAGCGTATGCGTCGTCATGTCCGTCCTCCTCCTTTTCTCTCGTTGGTGGTGCGGTCGGTGGTGCGGTCCTGGAAGGCACGGCGCCCGCCGCTCCGCGAACGGCGCGGCACGGCGGGCGCGGATGCGTGGCGGCCCGGGCTCGGAACGATCCGCCGGACAGGCCCTACGCGCGGTGGGGCTCGACCTGGGTGTCGACGAAGTCGCCGATCGCCTCGAAGACGGCTGCGGGCTGCTCGATGTGCGGGAAGTGGCCCGCCTCGGCGATGGGCCGGTAGGAGGCACGGGGGAAGGACGCGGCCAGGGCCCGCTCGTACTCCAGCGGCGCGATGCCGTCCTGCTCGCCGGCGAGCACGAGCACCGGGACGGCGACCCGGTGCAGGCGGCCCTGGAGCTTCGGGTCGTAGCAGAACGGGTCGCCCGCGTACACGGCCAGGGTCTGCTGGTTGGCGGCCATCGCGGCCAGCTGCTCCGGGGCGAGCGTGGTCGGGTTCGGGCGCAACTGCGGGTTGTGGAAGGCGAGTTCGCCGGTCTTGACCGAGCCGAGGTCGGCGGGGTCGGCGATCTGCACCGGGGGCTCGGGGGCGATGCCGGTGGAGGCGAGCAGGGTCAGGCAGCTGATCCGGGTGGCGTTGTCGCGCAGCGCCATCTCGGCGGCGATCCACCCGCCGACCGAGCTGCCCGCCACCATGACGCCGCGCAGGTCGAGCGCGTCGAGCAGGTCGAGGTAGGCGCTGGCCAGGTCGGCGACGGTGTCGGTGGACGCCGGGCGCGGCGTGCCGTCGAACCCGGGGTGGGTCGGCACGACCACGTAGGCGTGCCGCGACAGGCCTGCGGCGAAGCCGGCCATCGAGCGCGGTCCCGCGCCGCCGTGCAGCACAAGCACGCCGGTGCCCTCGGTGTTCTCGCCGAACTCCTGGACCGTGACGGCGAGTCCGCCCGGAAGGTCGATGGTGCGGGTCGTGCTGGTGGAAGCGGAGACAGACATGCTGATGGATTCCTTCGGTACGCGGCTATGAAGACGGATCGTGGCGTGATGGTGGATCTCGCGTCGGTCATCGGGCTTGCGGCGCGGAAGGCCTCGCCGCTCGGCCCCGGGTCACAGCTCCACTCGGGTGCCGGGTTCGACGATGCGGACGCTGGTGTCGGGGGCCAGGTCGCGGGATGCGTCCTGGAAGCGCAGCGGGTTCTTGTCGCTGCGGGTGATCAGCCGGTCGCCCAGGAAGCCCTTGGTGAAGGCGTAGTGGTGGGGGACGGCCAGCTCGGGTCTGAGGATCGCGGTCAACTCGGCTGCCTCGTCGGCGTTCATGACGACCTGCATGTTGTTCGCGGGCCGGATGTGCAGGCCGTTGGTGGGCAGCAGGGCGAGCGAGATGTGTCCCAACCGCTTGGGGATCTCGGCGAGTTCGGGGATGAGCATGGTGTCCCCGGCGAAGTACACCGCGTCGGAGCCGGCGCGCAGGACGAAGGTGACCTCGTAGACGCCGTGCTTGGCTGGCGTCGCGGTGATGGTGACGCCGCCGACCTCGGCCTCCTCCCACGGCCTGAGGGCGGTGACGTTGGTGAAGCCGTGCCGGCGCGCCGTCTCGACGACGGTCTCGGCGACGAAGAGCGGGACCGACCGGTCCCGGTACGCAGCGAAGGCGTCCAGGTCGCAGTGGTCGTAGTGCTCGTGGCTGATCAGCACGCCGTCGAGCCGGGGCAGGTCGGGGATCCCCAGGGCGATCGGCTCGCCCTGGTAGTAGCCGGGTCTGGTGCTGAACCAGGGGTCGGTCAGGAAGGTGCGGCCGCCGATCTCGATCAGGTGGCAGCTGTGGGTGACGCGGGTGACCGCGGTCTTGGGCATGGGCTGGACTCCTTGGTGGCGCGGGCGGCAGGTGGTCGCGGCTCAGCGCGAGAAGGGCGCGAAGTCGGTGTCCGCGCTGTCCCAGATCGCGTGCGAGACCTGGTCGGGGGTCTCCAACTGCGGGGAGTGGCCGGTGTCGGGCAGTACCTGGAACCGGGCCATGGGGATCGCGGCGGCGTAGGCGCGTCCGTAGTCGGTGTCGGCGATCCGGTCGCTCTCGCCCCAGAGCACCAGGGTCGGGATCTCCAGCGTCCCCAGGCGCGCGGCCAGGGTCGGGTCGCTCATCGCGGTGCCGGCGTAGACGGCGAGCGCGGCGCGGTTTCCGGCAGCGACGGCCTGTGCCGCCGGGGGCAGGGTGGTGGGGTCGAAGCGGAAGGGGGCGGGGTCGTGGAAGGTGAGCTCGAAGACCTGATCCATGGTCAGGGAGAAGAAGTCGGCGACGGGGTGGCCGGGGACCTCGATGCCGACGGCGTCGATCAGGACGATGCCGCTGACCCGTGGCGACTTCAACAGTGCGATCTCGGCGGTGATCCACCCGCCCATCGAGTTGCCGATGACGGTCACGTCGGCCAGGTCCAGCTGGTCCAGCAGCGCGCCGTAGAGCGCGGCCAGGTCGGACACCGTGGTCAACGCCTCGGGCCGGTCGGTGCCGCCGAAGCCCGGGTGGGTCGGAGTGAGCACCCGCACGTCGTGAGCGGCGGCGAACTTCTCGGCGAACCCGGTCACCGACTGGAGACCGGCCCCGCCGTGCAGGAGCAGGAACGGTTGCCCGGACCCGTGATCGGTGACGGACACCTGGACCGGGCCGATGCCGTCGAGGGCGATGGTGTGCTGCGTGGTCGTGCCCACGGCTTTCTCCTTGATCGATTGCTGGGCCCGGAGACCGGACGGCAGTTGGGGATGGGGTGCGGCGAGTCGACGGTGCGGGTGCTCAGGCGAAGTCGGTGGCCGGTTCGGTGTCGTAGTGGCTCATCGCCTCGATCGTCGCCTCGGGTGTGAGCGGTTGGCCGCCGGCGATCATGTCGCGCAGATCCCGGAAGTAGTTGACGTACAGGTCCGGGGTGAAGGTGTTGAGCAGCACCGTGGTGCCGTCGGTCGGGTTGGCGAAGGTGTGGGGAGCGCCGGGCGGGATCATGACCAGCGTTCCTGCGGGCGCGTCGTACACGGTCTCGCCGACGGTGAACCGGGCCGCGCCGGAGACGACGTAGAAGCCCTCGTCGTGGCGGGCGTGGCGGTGCTGCGGCGGTCCGTCGGTGTGGGGGGCGAGCGTGATCTCCCCGATGCCCAGGCGGTGCCCGGTCGTGGTGCCGTCCTCCAGGATCCGCATCCGGGTCGGGCCGAGCTGGATCGACTCACCGGCGTCCGGACCGACCACCGAGACGTCTGCCATCTGAACCTCCAAGGAAGAGAGACTGCCTTTGTTGTGATAGTGCGCTCTCATGAGAGTATGCGCCGCCCTGCTCGCTTTATGCAAGTGAACTCTCATGATGGAATTGAACTGTCTTGTCGGGCCGCCGTGCAGCAACGGCGTGTCCGCCTGCCTGCCTGCCGGACGGCCGGAGCCGGGCGCAAGGCCGCTCAGGTGGGCCGCTGTCCGGCTCCTGGCGATGGTCCGGCGCGGTGCGAACCGCGGTCCACGAAGATGCGGAGACTGCAAAACTGACCGCCATGGAAACCCGTCTCGGTGATCCCGCAGCGCCATCTCCGATGCCGGTACCGGCGCCCCCGTGATGACCCGCACGGGGGTGGAAGGATGATGGTTCATCAGATGAGTCTCCTGTCGCCGGGTGAGCGGGCCTGGGGGAGGGGCTTGTCCCTGGCTTTGAACCCTAGGAAAATCAGCCCGGCGGGGGCTTGAACCACAGCGCCATCCCGGCAGAACATCCGCGCCAGTCGGCGCCTGGTGGCACCGGAGGCGAAGGCGGGGGAATCGTCGATGAACAAGGCTGAAGCGCATACCGACGGGTCGGGCAGGACCCGTCCCGGTGCGTCCGTCGGCGCAGGCGGCGTGTCGCGGGGATTCGAAGCCTTCCGCAGCGGCTGGGAGAAGGAGATCGGCGAAGGCTTCCCGCTGCCGAGCTTCAGCCCGGCGACGATGCGCGACTTCCGAGTCAGAAGCCGGGCCACCAAGGTCGGCGACGTGGCCATCACCGATCTCCACGGCGCGTCAGCCATCCGGACCGAAGGCCCCCTGGACGGCGTCGAGGACCAGGTACGTCTCTACGTCGTCAAACGCGGCTCCTGGAGCCTTGGCGCGCCGCTGTCCCGCGAGGAACAGAGCGTGCCCGCCGGGCAAGTCCTCATCCGCCACATCGGACGGCCGCTGCACTTCGAGACGGCTCCCGACACGACGGCGAAGGTCCTGGTCCTGCCCGCGGCCATGCTCACACCGCTGCTGGGAGAACGTCAGAGCGTCAGCGGTCGCGCCGACTCCGCCGAGGTGCGCCTGCTGGTGGCCCACGCGGACATGATCTACGCGACGGTCGCCGACCTCGGACGGGCTGGAGTGCAGGCCGCTCACAACACGCTCATCGAGCTCGCGAAGGCCGTGGCCAGGGGCCGCGTCGACGACGTGGAACCCGAGTTGGCCCCCGTGCTCACCCAGGCCGCGAAGGACCTGGTGGACCGTCACCTCGCCGACCCCGAGCTCTGCGGAGCGATGCTCGCCCGCGAACTCAACGTCTCGCTCCGCAACCTGCAGCGGGCGTTCGCCGCGTCCGGAGTGTCGGTGACCGCGTACATCCGACAACGGCGGCTGGAGGAGGCCCGGCTGGCGCTCGCCGCACCCTCCGGGCGGCTGAGCGTCTCCGAACTCGCCGCCCACTGGCAGTTCGCGGACAGCAGCCACTTCATCCGGACCTTCAAGAAGCACTACGGGCGGACGCCCACCGAGTACGCCCGCGCGTCCAGGGCGGCGGATGGCTGAACTGCCTGCTTCGAGCCGGGGTCGCCACCGGCCCGGGGCTCAACCGGGCCGGAGTGGTCCTGTTCGGGTGCGGGCGCGGCCGGTCGCTGGGGCGGCCGCGCCCGTCGGATGGGATGACTACGCGGGGCGTTCGGCGTTCAGGGCCGCGTTGACCGCTTCCTTGAGCGGCAGCGTGGGCCGACCCAGCAGGCGGGCCAAGTCGCCGCTTGTGGTCGCCAGTTCGCCGCGCCGCAGACCCTGGTCGGCGTCCGCGAGGATCTCGGCGAAGGCCTGTGGCACGCCGTTGCCGGCCAGGGCCTGGACGTAGTCGGCTTCCGGCAGGTCGGTGTAGCGGACCGGCGCGCCGGAGCCCGTGCTGATCTCGGCGGCGAGCTCGGCGAGCGTGAAGGCCTCGTCCCCGCCGAGCTCGTACGCCTTTCCGGCGTGCCCGTCCGTGGTCAGCACCGCCGCCGCCGCGGCGGCGTAGTCCGCCCGAGGGGCGGCGCTGACCCGGCCTTCACCCGCACTGCCGAACAGCGCGCCGTGCTGGAGCGCCGTCCCGAGGTGGTCCGTGTAGTTCTCCAGGTACCAGCTGTTGCGCAGCAGCGTGAACGGAACCCCGCCGGCCCGCAGCAGGGCCTCGGTGGCCTGGTGGTCCTCGGCCATCCGCAGGGTGCTGGTGTCGGCGTTGACGATGCTGGTGTAGGCCAGAAGCTCGACTCCTGCCTCGCGTGCCGCCTCGACGGCGTTGCGGTGCTGCTGGACCCGGACACCGGGCTCGCTGCCGGATACCAGCAGGACACGGCGTGCGCCGGTGAACGCGGCGCGCAGGGACGCGGGGTCGGCGTAGTCGGCGGCCCGCAGCTGGACACCCCGGTCGGCCAGGGCCTTCAGGCGGTCCAGGTCGCGGCCGGTGGCGACGATGTCGGCGGCGGGTACGCCTCGGTCGAGGAGGTTCTCGACGACCAGGCGGCCGAGGTGGCCGGTGGCGCCGGTGACGACCAGTGTCATGTGGGTGCTCCTTGTCGATCGGTCTCCTCGATCAACTCCGCACTCCGTCCGAACCCTTCCCAAGCGACGGTACGCACGTTTGTGTACGGTACTGGCATGAAGGAAAGTATCGAGGTCAGCGGCGCGGCAGCGGGGAACCTGTCCGGGAATGTCTTCGAGCCGAACTGCCCCAGCCGGGTACTCCTGGACCACATCACGAGCCGCTGGGGGGTGCTGGTCCTGGTGGCCCTCTCGAACGGGACGAGGCGCTGGGGCGAGCTGCGCCGGTGGGTGAAGGGCATCACCGAGAAGATGCTGGCCAGCACCCTGCGCACGTTGGAGGCGGACGGCCTCGTGCTGCGCGAGGTCCACCCGGTCGTACCGCCGCGGGTGGACTACAGCCTCACCGAGCGCGGGCGGGAGCTCGTCGCGCTGCTGCTCCCGCTCGTGGAGTGGGCCACCGCCACCGCGGCGGCGGACGCCGAACCCCCGAGGTTGCCGGCTGACGGCACGGGCGGGCCCCCGCACTGCCCGGATGCGGGAGCGACCGACCGGGCTGAGGCTGGACCCATGAGTAACCTGCAGCCGCCGAACCAGGACACGCCCGTCTTCGTCAGCGCCTACGACACGAACAGCAGCCACCGCAGCGTCGTCGTCTGCCGCCTCGACGACAGCCTCACGGAGCCCCAACCCTGCCGTGCCCAACGCGACATGCACCGGTTCGTCGAGCATGAGCGGCCTGGCACCGACCTCGACGACCCCTCCCAGATCTACTGGGTCGATCACCCCGGCAAGTGGCCGCACGAGCGCTGAGTCGACTGCCGCCCCTCCGGCCCGTTCCCGAACGGCGCGAGCGTGCCGGCCGACCGGGCAGCCCGGCGGTGTGCGTCGAGCGCCTTCCAGACGTGGTCGCGCAGGAACGGGGCCTCGGTGAAGCGGATTCCGGTGGCGTCGCGCAGGGCGTTGGCGAAGGCGGGCGGGACGGGGTTGAACGGGCTCTCGCTCATGGACTTGGCGCCGAGCGGGCCGATGGCGTCGGAGGTCTCGGTGAAGTGAACCTCGGTGCGCGGCACGTCCGCGTAGGCGGGGAGGCGGTAGCGGCGGAAGGCCGCGGTGGTGACCTCGCCGTGCTCGTCCAGCAGGACGCGCTCGAAGAGCGTCGCGCCGAGGGCCTGGGCGACGCCGCCCTCGACCTGGCCGCGGCACTGAAGCGGGTTCATGACCTTGCCGGCGTCGGCGCCGTGGACGCTGCGCAGGATCTTGATCTCGCCGGTGTCCGGGTCGACGGCGACGCGGAACCACTGCGAGTTGAAGGCCACCGAGCGGGGGGAACCGCCCCAGTGCCCGTCGGCCTTGAGCTCGACGTCCTTGCCGCGCGCGGCCTCGAAGAGCTCCTTGAGCGTCACGATCCTGCCGTCGCACTCCACCGCGTCGGCGGTCAGCCGCAGCAGGCTGCGGGGAGTACGGGCGTACTCGGCCGTAAAGGAGAGGATCTGCTCGGCGAGCGCGTTGGCGGCCTTCATCACGGCCTTGCCCGCGACGACCGTGCCTGCTGAGCCGAAGGCGCCGGTGTCGTGCTTGACCACGTCGGTGTCGGACTGGCGGATGGCGATGCGGTCCACGGTGGTCCCGAGTGCGCCGGCGGTGATCTGCTTGTGGACGGTGGTGGTGCCGTTGCCGAACTCGGCGGTGCCCACGGCGATGTCGTAGGTGCCGTCCTCCAGCAGCTTCACGGTGGCGTCGGCGAAGTGGCCGCCGGGCGGGCCGGTGGCGATGGCGGACATCGCGAAGCCCTGCCCGACCAGCCAGCCTTCGGGGGCCAGCTCGGCGCTGCGGTCGTCGGCAAGGGCGTTGCGCACCACCCCGAGGCACTGGTCGAGGCCGTAGGAGGCGATGTGCAGGTCCTCCTCCTCGCCGCAGGGTCCCTCCATGTGCTCGCCGGGGCCGATCACGTTCCTCTCGCGCAGCACGAGCGGATCGATGTCCAGGCGCCGGGCCAGTTCGTCCATCGCCGACTCCAGCGCGAAGGTGACCTGGCCCAGGCCGTAGCCGCGGAACGCCCCGGCGGGAACGCCGTTGGTGTAGACCGAGTAGGCGTTCACCTTCTTGTTCGGGGCCTTGTAGACGCCCATCGACTCGCCGACGCTGTGGAACATCACGGCGGGGCCGTGGTTGCCGTACGCGCCGGTGTTGGCGACCACCCGGAACTGAAGCGCCGTCAGGGTCCCGTCGCTCTTGGCGCCGACCTTCACCGTGACCTTGAACGGGTGCCTGGTGGTGGCGCCGTAGAACTGCTCGGGACGGGTGAACTCCAGCTTGACCGGCCGGTGCAGCTTCAGCGCGGCCAGGACGGCGATGTCCTCGGTGAGCATCTCCTGCTTGCCGCCGAAGCCGCCGCCGACCCGCCCGGCGACCACCCGCACCTTCTCCATCGGCAGGTCGTAGAGGTCGCACAGCGCGCGCCGGGTCAGGAACGGCACCTGTGTGCTGGAGCGCACCACGAGGCGCTCCCGGCCACCGTCCCTGCCACCGTCCTCGCCGGCGTCGTCGACCTCTTCGAAGTAGGCGACGCAGCCGTGCGTCTCCAGGCTGGCGTGCTGGACCCGCTGGGTCTGGAAGGTCTCCTCGTAGACGACGGCGGCCTCGGCGAAGCCCTGCTCGACGTCGCCCATCTCGCCGTGCACCTCACCGCAGACGTTGTCCTGGGCGCGGAAGATGCGCGACTCCGGTCCCTTCGGGTGGATCACCGGCGCGCCCGGCAGCATGGCGAGCTCCGGGTCGATGACGTACGGGAGTTGCTCGTACTCCACGACGATCCGCCGACAGCCCTCCTCGGCGGCTCCCTCGCTGTCGGCGACCACGGCGGCCACCCGCTGTCCGACGAAGCGGACCACGTCGTCCAGCACGCGGGTGTCGTCGGGGTCCTCGGTGGGGTGCTCGTGCCGGGCCGAGGAGTACAGCTTGTCGGGCGCGTCGCGGTGGGTGAGGACCGCGTGGACGCCGGGGACGAGCAGTGCGGCGGAGGTGTCGATGGACACGATCCGGGCGTGGGGGTGCGGAGAGCGCAGCAGCTTCATGTGCAGCAGCCCTTCGATCTCCATGTCGAAGGTGTAGCGCGCGGTCCCGGTCACCACCTGCGGCCCGGCGGGCGCACCGAGGCTGCGGCCCACGGCCTGGCCCGCGTCCGGCCGTTCGGTGTGCTTGACGCCGCAGATCGCGTCCTGGATGGCGCGGTACCCGGTGCAGCGGCACAGGTTGCCCTTGAGCGCCCGCGGCAGGTCCGCGCGCTTGTCCTCGTCGAAGCCCTTCGCGGAGGTGGTCATCAGGAACCCGGCCGTGCAGAACCCGCACTGGAAGCCCTGGGCGTCGAGGAACTGCTGCTGCATCGGGTGCAGTTCGCCGTCCTTGGCGAGCCCCTCGACCGTGGTCACCGACCGCCCCTCGGCGCGCAGCGCCGGGTAGAGGCAGCTGTGCACCGGATCCCCGTCCACCTGGACGGTGCACGCCCCGCAGTCGCCTCCGTCGCAGCCCTTCTTCACCCCGAACCAGCCGCGGTCGCGCAGATAGGTGCGCAGGCACTGGCCCGCCCTGGGCTCGGCGTCGAAGTCCTCGCCGTTGACGCGGATGGAGAAGCTCATCTCCCGTCCTCCTGAAGCAGTTCGCGGCGGATCTCCTCCGCGAAACGGAAGGTCATGTGCCGCCGCCACTCGGGCAGGCCGTGGATGTCGTCGTAGTACTCGTCCGGCCGGATGCCGTAGTCGAGGGCTTCGTGTACCGCGGCGGCGTTGGGAGGCAGCGCGAAGCGGAGCTGGATCGGTCGGATCGTCGAGGCGGCGACCGTCAGGGCCAGTTCGCCGTCGATCGGATCACGGGTGCCGACGAGCAGCGCGCCGGAGCGGCCGAGCCCGTACAGCGACGCCTGCCGGAACGCGGTCCGGCGGGCCAGCGCGCGCGCCGGCACGGTGATCGAGCGCAGCAGCTCACCGGGCTCCAGGACCTTGACCCCGGCGCCGACGACGAAGTCCGCGACCGGCACCTCGCGCTTGGAGCCGGACTGGGACTGCAGCTCGCAGACACCGTCGAGGGCGGCGGTGAGGGAGATCATCGGCCCGGCGGGCAGCCCGTTGCACAGGTTCCCGCCCACGGTGGCCATGTTCCAGATCTTCCAGGAGGCCAGAAACGCCCGGCAGCACTGCTCGACCAGCGGCGCCGCCGCCCAGTCGGCGCCCTGGGCGAAGCGGGACAGCTCGGCGATCGTGCACGTCGCAGCGATCTCCAGGTCTCCGGCCGCCGTCAGCCGGATCGGCTCCCAGCCCATGCGGCTCAGATCCACGAGTCGGCGGATGTGCGGCTGCGGCTCGGAGAACAGGTACGTGCCGCCCCCGAGCCAGGCGTCACCCGGGCGCCAGATGTCACGACTCCGTGCGTCGCGCATCTCCACCACCGTGTTCAGGTCCACGCCTCATCACCGTCCTCGACTGTTCGACACGGCGATTGAAGCAACCTCTGACCAGGCAGAACGAGTGGGCGGGTCTACCAACCAGGCCTGCCCGAACTGGGTGATCAACCAGCGCATGTACATGCCCGGTCTGCCCTGGTCTGCCTGGTCGAGCGCCCGGGCGAGCCGGGCTCCGGCGCACCCGGCCCGAAGACGCTACGAGGCGGAGGGGGACGGTGAGGTGGAGGACGTCGTGGGCTTCTTGAAGCCCGCGTCGGTGAGGACCTTCTGCCCCTCGGGCGACTCGACCAGGGCGACGAACTGCTGGGCCCCGGTGGCGTTCGGGGCGTGGGCGAGCGTCGCGATCGGGTAGTTGTTGATAGCGGAGGCGGCCTCGGGGAAGTTGACGCCGGTGACCTTGCTGCCCGCGCTCTTGACGTCCGTCTGGTAGACGAGCCCGGCGTCGGCCTCCTTCAGTTCCACCTTCGTGAGGACCGAGGTGACGTCCTGTTCGTAGCTGACGGGCGTGACCGTGACGTGGCCGTCGGCCAGGGCGGTCTGGGCGGCAGCGCCGCACGGCACGGTCTTGGCGCAGAGCACGACCTTGAGCGCGTGGTTGGAGAGGTTCTGCAGTGAGGCCACGTGCTGCGGGTTGCCGGGCTCGACGGCGATCTCCAGCTCGTTGCTGACGAAGGTGACGGGGGTTCCGGCTGCGTCGCCCTTGTCGGTCACCGTCTTC
Organism: Streptacidiphilus sp. MAP5-3; assembly: GCF_041262505.1. Taxonomy (NCBI): domain Bacteria; kingdom Bacillati; phylum Actinomycetota; class Actinomycetes; order Kitasatosporales; family Streptomycetaceae; genus Streptacidiphilus; species Streptacidiphilus sp. MAP5-3. The sequence goes on along the minus strand of NZ_JBGCCL010000004.1, from coordinate 168,755 downwards.
ATGGTCGCCGGGCTGGCTGCGGCGAAGACGTCGGCTGGTGCTCCGTTGACGATGCCGGCCGAAAGCGTGTCGCTGCCGCCGAAGTTGAAGACCACGTGGGTACCGGGATGGACCGCCTCGAACATCTTGCCGAGCTCGGTGAAGGTGTTCTGCAGTGAGGCGGCGGCGAAGACGGTCACGGTTCCGGTGACGGACGGCGAGGCGGACGCGGACTGACTTGACGAAGCAGTGGTCGAACCACGGGAGGAGCAGGCGCTGAGGGCCAGAAGAACGGCGGCAACGGCAGCTGCGGCGGAGCGGCGCACCATGGGTCTCCCTGTCGTGTGGGACGGTCGCCGCCGAGCATAGAACCTGACATGCCAGGACATCCGGGAGGTATCGCTCGTATTAGCCCAGCTGAACCACGACATCGCCTCGCATCTGCGAGAACCGGACACGGGGGCCGCGGCGACCGCAGACCCGCATCGAACGTCAGTTCCGGGCACCGCGCAGTGGGGTGACCACCGGGCGGCCGTCGGAGTCCGTCGTCACCGAGACACGCGCGGCGTACACCCGCGCGATGGCGTCCTGGGTGACGACCTCGGCGGGTGGGCCGGATGCCTCGACGCGGCCCTGGTGGAGCAGGACCAGCCGGTCCGCGTACTGGGCCGCCGTGGTCAGGTCGTGCAGGGTGGTGACCACGGTCAGGTCCTGGGTGCGGCGCAGGTCGTCCACGAGGTCGAGGACGTGCTGCTGGTGGCCGAGGTCGAGTGCGGAGGTCGGTTCGTCGAGCAGGAGCAGTCGAGGTTCCTGGGCCAGCGCCCTGGCCAGCGCCGCGCGTTGGCGCTCGCCTCCGGAGAGCTGGGCGAGGCGGCGTTCGGCGTAGTGGCTCAGGTCGAGTCCCTCCAGCGTGCGCTGCACGGACTCGCGGTCGCGCTCGCCGGGGCTCGCGAGGTAGCCGAGGTGCGGGGTGCGGCCGAGCAGCACGTACTCCCGGACCGTCATGTCCGGCGGCAGCAGCGGGTTCTGCGCCACGTAGCCGATCAACCGCGCCCGCTCCCGGGCGCGCAGGTGCCCGACGGGGGAGCCGTCGACGGCGACGGTGCCGCGATGGGGGAGCAGCCCGGCGACGGCGCGCAGCAGGGTCGACTTGCCCGCGCCGTTGGGCCCGATCAGGGCGAGCCAGCCGCCCTGCGCGACAGCACAGGACACCTCGCGCACGATCGGGGTCCGGTCCAGGTCCACGTCGACGCCGCTCACCTCCAGCCCGTGCGGGGCGGTGGCGTGGTCGGGCGCGGGGGCACGGCCGGTCATGTGCGCACCGACCGGGTGGAGCGCAGGATCCAGACGAACGCGGGTGAGCCGATCAGCGCCGTGACGACGCCGATGGGCAGTTCGGCCGGTGAGACGACGGTGCGGGCCACGGTGTCGGCGAGGACCAGGAATCCGGCCCCGAAGAGCATCGACAGCGGCAGGACCAGCCGGTACGAGGTGCCCGCCAGCCGGCGCACCGCGTGCGGCACGACGATCCCGACGAAGCCGATCAGCCCGCTGACCGCGACGGCGCTCGCCGCGGCGAGCGCGCAGCCGGCCACGACGACCAGCCGGATCCGGCCGGGACGCAGGCCGAGCGAGCGGGCCTCCTCGTCGCCGACGGACAGCACGTCGAGGTGGCGGCCGTGCAGCAGCACGGCGGCGGTGGAGACCGCCAGGTAGGGCAGGATCTGCGTCACCTGACCCCAGGTGGCGGCGGACAGGGAGCCGAGCAGCCACGAGTAGACCTGCTGGATGTCCTGGCTGGAGCGCTGCAGCAGGTAGGTCTGCACGGCCGTCAGGAACATGGAGACCGCCAGGCCCGCGAGCAGCAGGGTGGCGGTCCCCGGTCTGGCCGTGACGCCCGCCAGGTAGGCGAGGGCGACCCCGGCCAGTGAGCCGACGAACGCGGCCACGGGCACGGTGGCCGCGTTCGCGCCGCCCAGCGAGACGATGGCGACGGTCGCGCCGAGGCCCGCCCCGGCCGACGCGCCCAGCAGGGACGAGTCGACCAGGGGGTTGCGGAACACGCCCTGGTAGCCCGCACCGGCGAGGGCGAGCGCCCCGCCGACCAGGGCGCCCAGCACCACGCGCGGCAGCCGGATCTGGAACAGCACCGCGCGGTCCAACTGGCTGAGCTGCTGCGGCAGGTGCACCAGCGGCAGCCGGTCCAGCAGCGCGTCGGCCGTCGCCAGCGGGTTGAGGTCCGCCGCTCCGGCCATGGCGCCCACCAGCACCGCGGCGGCCAGGAACACCACCGCGATGCCGTAGGCGCGCAGGGTGCGCGGGCGGACTCCGCCTCTTGTCACCGTTACCTCGTTACCGTCCGCCGTGCGTCACTTGGTGGGGGCCTTCTCGATCGCCTGCGCGATCTGGGCGACCAGCTGCGGCAGGCGCGGGCCCCAGCGCGAGGCGATGTCGTCGTTGAGGCCGACGATCTGATCCTTCTTGACGGCCGGGATACCGGACCAGCCGGGTCGGGCCGCGACGACCGCCGGGCTCTGCCCGCCGTCGGCGGACTGGTTGTCGGTGAGGAAGATCAGCTGCGGCTGGGCCGAGACGATGTACTCGGCGGACAGCTGCGGGTAGCCGCCGTCGGAGGCCTTGTCGGCCTTGTCGGCGATGTTCTTCAGGCCGAACAGCGAGGCGATCTGCCCGGCGAAGGTGGTGGAGGTCGCCGAGTAGTACGGGTTGGCGCTGACCTCCCAGTAGTAGCTGAGGTTCCCGTGATCGGCGCCGGCCTGCTTGACGGAGGCGGTGATCGACGCCTTCATGCCGGTGACGGTCTGCGTGGCCTGGGCGGTGTGACCGGTGGCCTGCCCGATCGCGTCGATCTGCGTGTAGACGTCGTTGATCGTCGCCGCGGCGGGCTCGATCAGGACCGGCACGCCGAGCTTGGTCAGCCCGGCGACCAGGCCACCGGAGTCCTGGGAGGCGATGACCAGGTCCGGGTTGTACTTGGCGATGGCCTCGATGTTCGGGGTCAGCCCGCTCAGGCTCGTGGTCGGCACGCCGGACGGGTAGTTGGAGTCCGAGTCCACCGCGACGACCTGCTTGCCGGCGCCCACCGCGTACAGGTCCTCGGTCGCGGTCGGCGACAGCGACACGATGTGCTTCGGCTGGGTCTTGAGGGTGACCTTGCCGTTGGAGCCGCTCACCGTGACCGGGTACGTCGCGGCGGCCGACGACGCGCTCGTCGAGGACGAGGAGGCGGAGGAGTCGGCGCTGCCGGAGCTCGTGGAGCTGCAGCCGGCGACGACGGCCACGGCTGCGAGCGCGGCGGTCGCCGTCGAGACAGCGCGGACGATCCGGGTGCGCCGAGCAGGCCGGGGCCGGACAGACGAGTGAGCCATGGTGGTGCTTCCTCCCGAGGGACGGGAAGAAGCCAATCCGTCGACGAGCGGCGCAGGACGCGCGCCGACAGAAACGGACCGCCCCTTCCCACGAGGGCCGATGTCGTAGCGCGGCAGGAGGCGACCTGGCTTCGGACCGCGTGGAGAGGGCCCTCACAGTTGCGGGACAGCGCCGGAATGACCCGCAGTGCGGGCTTCACCGGCTTCGCTGCCTGGCACGCTGCCGGAAACCTGCATGGCTGCGCAGATTTTTTGGCTCAGGCAGGTTAGCACTGCGCCGCGATCCCCGGCCGGGCACCCCCGTGGCGGGGCGGCGCCGGACCCCGATCGGCGGGAGAATCGACCGGTGCCGGACCGGTGCCGGACCAGTCCGAGAGGGAACCCATGGGGAAGCAGGCGGAGCAGGGCTACGGGCAGTCGTCCTGGGCGCCGATGGCGGTGCCGGCGTTCCGCCTGCTGTGGCTGGCCCAGATGGTGTCGAACATCGGCACCTGGATGCAGACCGTGGGGGCCCAGTGGATGCTGGTGCACCAGCACAACGCGGCGCTGCTCACCTCGGCGGTGCAGGCGGCCAGCCTGCTGCCCGTGCTGTTCGTCTCCTTGCCGGCGGGCGTGCTCGCGGACCTGCTGGACCGCCGGCACATTCTGCTGGGGCTGTCGACGGCGATGGCGGTGCTCGCCGGGGTGCTCGCCGGGCTGACGGGGGCGGGGCTGGCCACGCCCACGGTCCTGTTGCTGCTCACGTTCCTCATGGGCTGCGGTCAGGCGATGACGAACCCCGCCTGGCAGGCGATCCAGCCGGAGCTGGTCCCGCGCGATCTGATCCCGCAGGCCGCGTCCCTCAACAGCCTCAACGTCAACGTCGCCCGAGCCGTCGGCCCGGCGCTGGCGGGCCTGCTCGTCGCGGTCTCCGGCCCGGCGGTGGTGTTCACGGTGAACGCCGTCAGTTTTGTCGTCGTCGCGCTGGCGGTCTATGCCTGGCACCGTCCGGCGCAGGGTCTGCGCGGCAGTGAGGCGCCGGTTCCCGCTCTCCACGCGGGCGTTCGCTATGTGCGGCACGCGCCGGGCGTGCGGCGGATCCTGGTGCGTTCCGCGTTGTTCGTGCTCCCCGCCTCGGCGCTGTGGGCGCTGCTGCCGGTGACGGCGGGTCGGAGCCTGCACCTGGGGTCAGGAGGGTACGGGCTGCTGCTCGGGGCGCTGGGCGTCGGGGCGATCGTCGGCGCCCTGACGATCAAGCGGCTACGGGCGGCCGTGTCGGACAACGTCCTGCTCGCGCTGGGCGGCGTCATGTTCGCCGGCGGCACCGTCGCCGCCGCCACCCTGCACAGCCTGCCCGCCCTGGCGCTCGTTCTGCTGCCCACGGGTGCGGCCTGGCTGGTCAACCTGTCGACCTTCAACACCGAACTGCAGCTCCGGCTGCCCGGATGGGTCCGGGCCCGCGGGCTCGCCGTCTACCTCATCGTCTTCATGGGAGGACAGGGCATCGGCTCGCTGGTCTGGGGCGCGGTGGCCGGCGCCGCCGGACTCACCCAGGCGCTGCTCGCCGCCGCCGGGTTGCTGGTGGCGACCACCGTCACGCTGCTGTGGTGGCCGGTCATCCACACCGCGGTCCCGCTCGACCGCTCGGTCGTGTCCACCTGGCCGGAGCCGGCACTGCTTCTCGACGCCGTGCCGGAGGACACGCCGGTGCTCGTTCTGCTGGACTACACCGTCGCCCCCGAGGACGCCGACGCCTTCGTCGCCGGGATGCGCCCGGTGGAGCAGTCCCGCAGGCGTACCGGCGCGGTGAGTTGGGACCTGTACCGCGACAGCGCAGCACCCGAGCGCTTCACCGAGGCCTTCCAGGTCGCCTCCTGGTCCGAGCACCTGCTGCAGCACGACGGCCGGACCACCGGATACGACGAGCGTCTCCTGCAGGACGTGCGCTCCCTCGCCCAGGGCCCGCCGACGGTCCGTCACCTGCTGCCCTCCGCCAGCCGTCCCGCAACCGAGGGCGCGGTCGAGAGTGAAGGCGGCACTGATCAGTGAGGCGCTGATCAGTGAGAGGTGGGTGACCGTCAGCGCGCGTAGCCGGACGGGGTACGGAAATGGGCCGTCACCGTGGAGCGGTGGCGGCCCATTTTCGGACGGACGGTCATGCCTGCAGGCTGGTCAGGGCCTGATGTGCACGCCGGGCGGCGCGCTCGGCACGGTTGTTGAGCCGGGCGGCGCGGGTCAGGCGGTAGGCCTTCGCCGTACGCAGACGCTCGTCGATGGTCGCCCGTGTCGCGGCTTCGAGCTGGAAGGTCATGGTGTTCTCCCCCTTGCGGAGGGGCGATCCGCCGGCATCCGGTTGATGCCAGCCCGACGGCCCCGTATGGCTACGATTGTAGCACCAAATCGGGGACCATGCCTTTATTTTGAATGCCTGTAGGAAGCATCTCCCTGTCGATCGAAGACTCTCGGCTCGTCCGACCCGTCATCCCGTCAGACGTTGCGGCGGTACTGGCCGCCGACCTCGAAGAACGCCTCGGTGATCTGCTGCAGGGAGCAGACGCGGGCGGCGTCCATCAGCACGGCGAAGACGTTGTCGCCGTTCACCGCCGCGTCCCGCAGGGCGGCCAGGGCGGCGTGGGCCTCGTCGTGGTGGCCGGCCTGGAAGTCGCGCACGCGCTGGAGTTGCGAGCGCTTCTCGTCCTCGGTGGCCCGGGCCAGCTCGATCGGGCCGGGCGTCGCCGTGTCGGCGTGCGGGTTGCGGAAGGTGTTGACGCCGATGATCGGCAGGGTGCCGTCGTGCTTGCGCTGCTCGTACAGCATCGACTCGTCCTGGATGCGGCCGCGCTGGTAGCCCGTCTCCATGGCGCCGAGGACACCGCCGCGCTCGCTGATCCGCTCGAACTCCTGGAGCACCGCCTCCTCGACCAGGTCGGTGAGTTCGTCGATGACGAACGAGCCCTGGAGCGGGTTCTCGTTCATCGCCAGGCCCCACTCCCGGTTGATGATCAGCTGGATGGCGAGGGCCCGGCGCACGGACTCCTCGGTGGGGGTGGTGACTGCCTCGTCGTAGGCGTTGGTGTGCAGGCTGTTGCAGTTGTCGTAGATGGCGATCAGCGCCTGCAGCGTGGTGCGGATGTCGTTGAAGTCCATCTCCTGCGCGTGCAGCGAGCGCCCGGAGGTCTGCACGTGGTACTTCAGCTTCTGGGAGCGCTCGTTGGCGCCGTACTTCTTCTTCATCGTGACGGCCCAGACGCGGCGGGCGACCCGGCCGAGCACCGAGTACTCGGGGTCCATGCCGTTGGAGAAGAAGAACGACAGGTTGGGGGCGAAGTCGTCGATCTGCATGCCGCGCGCCAGGTACGCCTCGACGTAGGTGAAGCCGTTGGCGAGGGTGAAGGCGAGCTGGCTGATCGGGTTCGCGCCCGCTTCGGCGATGTGGTAGCCGGAGATGGAGACCGAGTAGAAGTTCCGCACCTTCTGGGCGATGAACCACTCCTGGATGTCGGCCATCATCCGCAGCGAGAACTCGGTGGAGAACAGGCAGGTGTTCTGCCCCTGGTCCTCCTTGAGGATGTCGGCCTGCACGGTGCCGCGGACGTTGGCCAGCGCGTGGGCGCGCAGCTCGTCCGTCTCCGCGGGGGAGGGATCGCGACCCTCGTCGGCGCGGAACCGCTCGATCTGCTGGTCGATGGCGGTGTTGAGGAAGAACGCCAGCACGGTGGGCGCGGGGCCGTTGATCGTCATCGAGACCGAGGTCGTGGGCGCGATCAGGTCGAGGCCGTCGTAGAGCACCTTCATGTCGTCGAGGGTGGCGACCGAGACGCCGGAGGTGCCGACCTTGCCGTAGACGTCGGGGCGCTCGTCGGGGTCGCGGCCGTACAGCGTCACGGAGTCGAACGCGGTGGAGAGCCGGGTGGCCGGCTGGCCCTCCGAGAGCAGCTTGAACCGTCGGTTGGTGCGCTGCGGGTCGCCCTCGCCCGCGAACATGCGGGCGGGGTCCTCGCCGTCCCGCTTGAAGGGGAAGACCCCTGCGGTGAACGGGAAGTAGCCCGGCAGGTTCTCCCGGCGCCAGAACCGCACCAGCTCCTGGTGGTCGGTGAACCGGGGCAGCGCCACGCGGGGGATCCGGTTGCCCGACAGGGACTCGCGGGTCAGCGCGGTGCGGATCTCCTTGTCGCGGACCTTCACGACCTGCTCGGTGCCGGAATAAGACTCCACCACCGCGGGCCAGCCCTTGATCTGCTCGGCCAGGTCGTAGGGGAGCTGCCGGCAGGCCTCGGTGAGCAGCTCGGTCACGCTCGCGGCGTCGAGCCCCGCCGCGACCAGCTCGGCCCTGACGGCGTCCAGGTACTGCACCCGCCGTGCGGCGGTGGCGAGTTGCTCGGTCTCGGCGTGGTAGCCGCGGACCGTCTCGACGATCTCGGCGAGGTAGCGCACCCGGTCGGCGGGCACGACCTGCCGGATGCCGGAGGAGTGGCGTACGTCGACCGACGGCAGCGTGCCCTCGGAGAGCTGGAGGCCCTTGTCGGTCAGCAGGGCCGAAAGGTGCTGGTGCAGCGCGGTGACCCCGTCGTCGTTGAACGTCGCCGCCGAGGTGCCGAACACCGGCATGTCGTCCGGCCTCTTGTCGAACGCCTGGCGGTTGCGCACCAGTTGGCGGCTCACGTCGCGCAGCGCGTCCTTGGCCCCGCGTCGCTCGAACTTGTTGATCGTCACCACGTCGGCGAAGTCGAGCATGTCGATCTTCTCCAGCTGCGAGGCGGCGCCGAACTCCGGCGTCATCACGTACAGGGAGGCGTCGACGAACGGCACGATGGCCGCGTCGCCCTGGCCGATGCCCGGCGTCTCCACGATCACCAGGTCGAACCCGGCGGCCTTGACCACGTCGATCACGTCGGTGAGGTGCTCGGGCACCTCGTGGCTGCCGCGGGTGGCCAGGCTTCGGAAGAACACCCGGTTGCCGTCGAGGGAGTTCATCCGGATGCGGTCGCCGAGCAGGGCTCCGCCGCCGCGCCGACGGGTCGGGTCGACCGCGATCACCGCAATGCGCAGCTTGTCCTGCTGGTCCACCCGGAACCTGCGCACCAGTTCGTCGGTGAGCGAGGACTTGCCGGAGCCACCGGTGCCGGTGATGCCCAGGACGGGCACCGCTCGCGCCGCGGCGGCGGCTCGCACCTGCTCCAGGAACTCCGGTGACAGCCTGCCGAGTTCCGCTCCGGTGATGGCGCGTGCGACCGCGGACCGGTCGCCGGTCAGCACGGCGGCCACCTCGGCGCTCCGGTTCTCCCAGAGGTCGAAGTCGCAGTCCTTGATCACCGAGTTGATCATCCCGACGAGGCCCATTCGCTGGCCGTCCTCGGGGGAGAAGATGGTCACACCGCTGCTGCGCAGTCGGGTGATCTCCTCGGGGACGATCACGCCGCCCCCACCGCCCACCACGCGGATGTGCTCCCCGCCGCGCTCGCGCAGCGACTGGACCAGGTACTCGAAGTACTCGACGTGCCCGCCCTGGTACGACGAGACCGCCACGCCCTGGACGTCCTCCTCGATCGCCGCGTTCACGACCTCCTGCACCGACCGGTTGTGCCCGAGGTGGATCACCTCGGCGCCCTGCGACTGGAAGATCCGTCGCATGACGTTGATCGACGCGTCGTGGCCGTCGAACAGCGCCGAAGCGGTGACCAGGCGGACGGGGCTCTGGGGTACGTGCAGATCACTCATGGTGGCCTTCCAGGACAGGTCGAAGCAGCGCCGACGATACAGATACTAGGACGTCCTAGTAAATGGTGGGACGTGCGGGTGCCGACCTCCGCGTTCGTGCAGGTCAGGAACCCTTGCAGGGCTGGGGGAAGCCCTTGATCCGCTGCGCGCATGCGGACGGGCTTGCCGTGCTGGTGTCGCACCCGGGGCCCGGAACATTTCTCCAAGACGCCGGGCGGCCGCACCTGTGACCTTGTGGGCGTGTTCCTGCGACGTCCGGTAGGCACCGGGTTGGCAGGCGCTTCGACCGGCCGGAGACCTGGGCGGTCGTGCCCCGGAGCACGAGGAATCGAACCGAAGGGGGAGGAGACTCATGTCAGCTCTCGCACGCTGGTGCTATCAGCACCGCTTCGTCGTGATCACTGCCTGGGTGGGGCTGCTCATCGGCCTGGCGGTGATGTCGCAGGCGGTGAAGACGACGTACGACAACTCGCTCACGCTGCCGGGAACCGACTCGGCCGGCGCCCAGGCGCTGCTGCTGCGGTCGGCGCCGGCCCAGGCGGGCGACTCCGACCAGATCGTCTGGCAGGTGACCCACGGCAGCGTCACCGAGCCGGCCGTCGAGCAGCGGATGTCGGCGATGCTGACACAGGTGTCGCACCTGCCCGAGGTGGCCTCGGTCACCAGCCCCTACCTGCCGGGCAGCAGAGTCCAGGTGAGCTCGGACGGGCGCACCGCGTACGCCGTCGTGAACTTCACCAAGGTGGCGGACAACCTGGACACCGCCGACGTCAACCAGGTGATCGCGACGGCGACGTCCGCCCGCGAGCCGGGCATGGCGGTCGAGCTCGGCGGCAAGGCGATCTCCAGCGCCGAGCAGCCCCCGGCGTCGAACGCGTCGCTGATCGGCCTCGTCGCGGCTGCCGTCATCCTGCTCCTCGCGTTCGGATCGCTGCTGGCGATGGCGCTGCCCCTGGTGACCGCGGTGGCCGGAGTGGGCAGCGGCCTGTTGCTCCTGGCCCCGCTCAGCCATCTGATGTCCGTGAACGGCGTCGCGCCGATCCTCGGCGCGCTGATCGGTCTCGGTGTCGGGGTCGACTACGCCCTGTTCATCGTGACCAGGCACCGCCGCGGTCTGCAGTCCGGCCTGGACCCGCAGCGGTCGGCCGTGCAGGCGCTCAACTCCTCGGGCCGCGCGGTCCTTTTCGCCGGCGGCACGGTGTGCATCGCCCTGCTCGGACTCCTCGCCATCGGGCTGCCGTTCATCGACGGGCTGGCCGTCCCCGCGGCGATCACCGTGGTGTGCACGGTGGTTGCGGCCGTCACGCTGCTGCCCGCGCTGTTCGGGGTGCTCGGCCCCCGCGTGCTGAGCCGCAGGCAACGCCGCCGACTGGAGGCAGGCGGTGGCAGTGGCAGCGGCAGCGGCGGTGACGGTGGCAGCGGCGGTGACGGTGGCATGTGGGCACGGTGGTCACGCACCGTGCCGCGATTCGCGGCCGTGCTCGCCGCGTTGGGGCTCGCGGTCATGGTCGTGGTGTCCGTACCCGTGCTGCACCTTCGGCTGGGCTTCGCCGATGCGTCCAACGACCCGACGTCCAGCCACACGTACCAGTCCTACGAGATGCTCGCCGAGGGGTTCGGGCCGGGCTTCAACGGCCCGTTGCTGCTGGTCGCCCAGACGCAGTCCGCAGCCGACCGCGCCGCACTCGACCGGCTCGACCGGGCGCTCACCGCGGTGCCCGGGGTGGCCGCGACGGAGACCGCGCCCGCGCAGGCCCTGTCGGGTGCCGCGCCGACGATCGTGGTGACCCAGGTCCTCCCCGCCACGTCGCCCGAAAGCCCGGCGACCGCCGGCCTGATCAGCCGACTGCGCGACACTGTGGTGCCGCGCTATACCGAGGGCACCACGCTGCAGGTGCACGTGGGCGGCCTGACGACCACCATGGACGACTTCGCGGCGACGACGAGCGCCAAGCTGCCCTGGCTTCTCGCCACCATCGTGGGCTTCAGCTTCCTGCTGCTCGTGTTCGCCTTCCGCAGCCTGCTCATCCCCGCGATCACGGCGGTGCTGAACCTGCTGGCTGCGGCGGCGGCGTTCGGCGTGCTCACCGCGTTCTTCCAGTGGGGCTGGGGAACCAGCGCGTTCGGCCTCGGTGCGCCCAGCCCGATCGAGGGCTATCTGCCCGAGCTGGTGCTGGCGGTCCTCTTCGGGTTGTCCATGGACTACCAGGTGTTCCTGGTCAGCAGAATGGCCGAGGAGTGGTCGCGCACCCGCGACAACACCCGGTCGGTGCTCACCGGCCTGACCGACACCGCACGGGTGATCACCGCAGCTGCAGCGATCATGATCGCCGTGTTCACCGCGTTCGTGTTCCTGGGCCAGCGCGACATCGCCGAGTTCGGCATCGGACTGGCCGCCGCCGTGGCGCTGGACGCCTTCGTCCTGCGGACGGTGCTCGTACCGGCGGTGATGTACCTGTGCGGCAAGGCCAACTGGTGGCTGCCCCGCCGGCTGGACCGCCGCCTGCCACACCTGATCATCGAGCCGCCCGCGGAGGAGCAGCCCGCCCACGTGCCCGAGACGGCGGCCGTCGCCCCCAACGGCTGACTCCCGCGCCGCTCCTGGCGCCGTCTCGCGCGCCGCCACGACTGTCGGGGCGTCAGCGCCGGACGGTGTAGTGGCTGCTGGTCATGCCGGAGTCCGTGGTGAGGGTCCCGGTGTGGGTGAGCCGGATGTCGTGGGTGAGGGCGCCGAAGAGCGGGAGGCCGCCGCCCAGCAGGACGGGGGCGTGGGCGAGGGTGATCTCGTCGACGAGGTCGCGTTCGAGGAAGCTCTGGATGACCTTGCCGCCGTCGATGTAGACGCCGCGCGAGTCGCGCTCGGCGAGCAGTCGCAGCGTCGCGTCGATGTCGCGCGTCACGGTGATTCGCTCGTCCGCCCCGGCTGGGAGGGTGGTGCTGAGGACGATGACCGGTTTCGCGTAGGGCCAGCTGTCGAAGGTCAGGATCTTCTCGTAGGTGCCGCGGCCCATCACGAGGTGGTCGACAGTGGCCATGAGCTGTTCGTAGTCCGGGGGCGGGTTCGGTCCGTCGTGGCCGGGTGCGTGGTCGGGGTTCTGTGGAGGGTCGGTGAGCCAGGCGATGTCGCCGTCGGCGCGTGCGATGAAGCCGTCGAGACTGGCGGCGATGAACACGTGTCCTCGCCAGTTGCGTCCCACGCTCATGTCCTGCCTCGTGTCCGGGCTCGTGTCCACGGTGGCGTCCAGGCTCATGTCCAGCTCTCCAGAAGTGAGTTGAGCAGTTTCTGCGGGGCTGCGTCCGGCGTCGCGGACGAGCGTGCCGAGGCGGCGGCGCGGAGGTAGAAGCCGTTGACCAGGTCCAGCAGGAGTGCGGCGGCCGTTCGGGGGTCAGGGGACCGGGTGAGGTGGCCGTCGTCGTGCGCGCCGCTCACCAGCGCGGTCAGATAAGCGATCTGACGGTCCCAACCCTCGCTGAGCAGTTGGCTGAGCTCGTCGTCCTTGAGGTCTTCGAGCAGCATCGCCACGCCGGCGACGCGGTGCGACCGGTCCTGCGGCGGCCGGGCCACCTCGTCGACCCAGGATCGGAGCTCGCCGAGGCGGTCCTGGGGGGTGTGCGGCGCCTCCGGGACGGCTGCGCTCCACCTCCTGCTGAGCGCGACCAGCACGCCGTGCCAGGAGCCGAACCGCTTGACCAGGGTGGCCGGGTGCACCCCGGCCGCGCGGGCGGCCTCGGCCATCGTCCAGGAGCCGGAGGCGTCGGCCAGGCTCGCGCCGATGCGGTCCAGCAGGTCGTCGTCCGAGTGCTCACGGGGGCGCGCCATGGCATTAGTAAATCGCAGTTGCCTAACGCTGCCAAGCGTCCTGCCCGGTCGCAGCGGCGGGGAGGGCGTCGTAGCGTAAAGGGATCGACTCAGCATGATTCGGTATCCCTGGAGGGGAGGAGAGTCATGAGCAAGAACACGGCGGTGAAGGGACACCACGGCCTCGGCGCGCGCGGGCAGGGCAAGCTGCTGTATTTCCACACGCAGTTGGCCCACGCGATCCGCCAGTCCAAGGAACAGCTCGACCGGAAGCGGCAGCGACCGCACGAGTTCCGCCAGTCCGACGGCCACTGGGCCCCTTGACGAGCGATGTGGTGCACATGCCCGAGGTGACTCCCGAAGCGCTGGCCGCATTGCGCAGCCCGCGGCCCTACCCGGCGATCACGCTGGTCCTGCCCAGCGACCCGAAGGCCCCGTCGGACGACCACACCCGGATTCTGCTGCGCGACGTGCTCACCGAGGCGAAGCGCAGGCTTGCCGACGACCCGGACGTGGATCGTGACGACCGGCTGGAGCTGACCCGTCACAAGCTGGATCCCGACGTGATCGAGGTCGCGCGTGACTCCGACCGGTCCGGCGACGCCATGGTGGCCTATGTCGCCGCGGGCGAACCCGTTCAGGTGTGGCACTTCACCTCACCGTGGGCGGTGGTTCCGCGCGTGGAGTTCGGCACGACGTTCCTCACCCGGTATCTCGTGGCGGCGGAGCAGGGCGCGCGCCCGTACCTGGTGCTGGTCCTCGACCAGAAGCTGTGCCGGCTGTTCCGCGGGGCGTGGCGGGAACTGACGGAGGTCACCGAGCACGGCTTCCCGGACAGCCCGCAGATCCCCTCGCCCGAGGACGCGATCCCCGGCCCGATCCCGCACTCGGCGCCGTACGAGGATCACGAGGCGTACCTCAAGCAGTACCTCCGGGCCGTCAACTCCCGTCTGGGAGACGCCGTGAAGGAGGAGGGCAGGCCGCCGCTCTTCCTGGTCGGCAGCCCCAAGATGCTCACGATGTTCCGGCAGGAGACGGACCTGGCAGACCTCATCGCCGGGACTCTCCCGCTGACCGGTATGGAGACCGTTCCGGCGCGGGAACTGGTGAAGCGGTTGACACCGGTCCTCGACGAGTTCGACGCCCAGCAGGTCACCGGGGCGCTGGCAGCCCTGGACACGGCACGCTCACAGGGCAGGTTTGCGGGCGGCCCGGTGGAGGTGTGGACGGCCGTCGCGGACAAGCGGGTGAGGCTGCTCGTCGTGGACGAGGGCCGAGTGATCGCCGGGCGCATCTCGAACGACCGTCGCGAGCTGGAGCTCGAGCCCGTGCCGGAACCGGTCACCCTGCCGAACCCGAAACGGGACATCGGACCGGCCCCGCACTCGCTGGGCGTGGCTACCGACATCGTCGAGCAGCTGGTCGAGAACACGATCCGCGCCGACGGCGACGTCCTGTTCGTGCCCGACGGCACGCTGGCCGACACGGACGGTGTCGCGGCGGTCCTGCGCTTCTGAGGGATGCCGCTTCTGAGGGACGCCGCTTCTGAGGGACGCCGCTTCGAGGGCGCTGCTTCTGGGGGACGGCGTGCTCCTGCGCGCCCCCGGATCGGGGAGACTGCGGGGGTGAACCTCGCCGACCTTGACCTCCCCGTACGCAGTGCCGTCCCCGCGCTCCGGCGCGCCCTGGAGTCGCGCGGGGCAGCGGTCCTCGAGGCGCCGCCCGGAACGGGGAAGACGACGCTCGTGCCGCTGGCGCTGGCCGGGCTGCTGGACGAGGCGCGGGACGAAGCGCGGGACGACGCGCCGCCGCGGCGCGTGCTGGTCGCCGAGCCGCGGCGACTGGCGGTGCGGGCCGCCGCACGCCGGATGGCGTGGATGCTGGGTGAACCCGTCGGGGAGCGGGTCGGCTTCACGGTACGCGGCGAGCGGCGGGTCGGCCCCGACACCGTGGTCGAGGTGGTCACCACCGGGGTGCTGCTGCAACGACTCCAGCGCGACCAGGAACTCGCCGGAGTGGACCTCGTCATGCTGGACGAGTGCCATGAGCGGCACCTCGACGCGGACACCGCCTTGGCCTTCCTGCTGGACGTGCGGGCCGCGCTGCGTCCCGAACTGCAGGTGGTCTGCGCCTCGGCGACCTCCGACACCGCCGCGTGGGCCCGGCTGCTCGGCGACGGGGGTAGTGAAGGCGGCGGGGGCAGTGAAGGCGACGGGGACAGTGACGCGGACGGGCCCGCGCCCGTCGTCGAGGCGCACGGGACCCCGCATCCGGTGGACGTGGTCTGGGCGCCGCCGCCCCGTCCGGTCCGGCCGCCGCAGGGCTTGCGCACGGACCCCGCCCTGCTGGAGCACGTCGCGGCGACCGTGCTGCGCGCGCTGCGTGAGCGGGACGGCGACGTGCTCTGCTTCCTGCCTGGCGCGGGCGAGATCGCCAGGGTGGCCGGTCTCCTGAGCGGCCTGCTGAGCGGCGGTCTGCGTGACACTGTGGACGTCCTGCAACTGCACGGTCGGGCCGACCGCGCCGTGCAGGACGCCGCTCTCGCCCCGGGCTCCCGCCGCAGGGTCGTGCTCTCCACGTCCGTCGCCGAGTCCTCGTTGACCGTGCCGGGGGTGCGCAGCGTCGTGGACTGCGGGCTGGCCCGCGAGCCGCGTACCGATCACGCCCGGGGGCTGGCCGGACTGGTGACCGTGCGGTCCTCGCTGGCGACCGGACGGCAGCGCGCCGGTCGCGCGGGCCGGGAAGCGCCCGGCGCCGTCTACCGCTGCTGGGCGGAGGCGGAGGACGCGCTGGCCAGGGCGCTGCCCACGCCCGAGATCATGCAGGCCGACCTCACCTCCTTTGCCTTGCAGGCCAGTTGCTGGGGAGCGCCCGGCGCCCGCGGCCTCGCCCTGCCCGACGCGCCGCCCGCCGGTGCGATGGCGGCCGCGCGTGCCACGCTCACCGCGCTGGGCGCGGTCGACGCCGACGGCCGCGCCACCGGGCGAGGTGTCCGCATCGCCCGCACCGGGCTCCACCCCCGGCTCGGCCGGGCGTTGCTGGACGGCGCGCCGCTGGTCGGTGAGCGCCAGGCGGCCGAGTTGGTGGCGCTGCTCTCCGAGGAGCCGCCGCGGGCGCTGGGCGACGACCTCGCCGCGGTCCGCCGCACGGTGCGCACGGCGAAGGACCCCTACGCGGCGCGCTGGCGTGAGGAGGTCCGACGGCTGCGCCGGCACCCGGACGCCGACGCTGCGGACCGCAGGGATGCGGCGCCGCGGGTCGGCGACGCCGAGGCGGCCGGGTTGATCGCCGGGCTGGCCTTCCCCGAGCGCATCGCCCGGGCGCGCGCCCTGGGGTCCCGGCAGAAGCCCCAGCAGAAGCCCGAACCGGGGGCCGCTGCCGCGTACTTGATGGCCTCGGGCACCGCCGCCTCGACGGGCGCCGGCTCCGCACTGTCCGGTGCGGAGTGGATCGCGGTGGCCGTCGCCGATCGTCCGGCCGGGTCGCCGTCGGCCCGGGTGCAGTTGGCGGCCGTCACGGACGAGGCCACGGCCCGACGTTGCGCGGCACCGCTGCTGACGGACCGTGAGGAAGTCCGCTGGGCGGTGCCGCCGGGATCGAGGCGCGGAGACGTCGCCGCCCGCCGCGTCGAGGCCCTCGGCGCGGTCGAGCTCGCCACCGAGCCGCTGGCCGCACCGGACCGGGCGCTGTTGCGGGCCGCCCTGCTGAAGGGACTCGCCGTCGAGGGTGTCGACGAACTGCTGACCTGGTCGGCGGAGGGCGTCGGCCTGCGGCAGCGCATCGCCTTCCTGCGCCGCGTGATCGGCGACCCCTGGCCGGAGGTCGACGGCCGCGCCCTGCTGGAACGGGCCGAGGACTGGCTGGAGCCCGAACTCTCCCGGGCCCGCCGCCGCGCCGACCTGGAACGCATCCCCACGGCAACGGCGTTGACACGGCTGCTGCCGTGGGCCTCCGGCGAGGCCGGCCGCCTCGACGAGCTGGCTCCCGAGCGGATCACCGTCCCCACCGGCTCCCGGATCCGCGTCGACTACTCCGCCGACCAGCCCGTGCTCGCGGTCAAGCTGCAGGAGCTGTTCGGCTGGCAGGATGCCCCCCGTCTCGCCGACGGGCGCGTCCCGCTGACGATCCATCTGCTCTCCCCGGCGGGCCGCCCGGCCGCCGTCACGGCCGACCTGGCCTCCTTCTGGCGCGACGGCTACCGCGCCGTCCGCGCCGACCTTCGCGGCCGCTACCCTCGCCACCCCTGGCCGGAGGACCCCACCACGGCCGAGCCGACGCGTCGGGCGAACCCGCGTCGGTAGTTCGGTCGGTCAGTCGGCCTGGAGCACGAAGAACAGGAAGCACAGGAAGCGCGGCTTGGCCGCGATGACCTCGGGGAACAGCTCCCGGGCTGCTGCGTCGGGCTCCGGTTCGCTGATGGCCGTGATCCGGAAGCCTGCTGAGGTGAAGGCGTCGGCCATCGCGTGCAGCGGTCGGTGCCAGCGGCTCATCGGGGCCGTCCTTCCGTCCATGGTCCACTCGTCGGTCCAGTAGGTGGTGTCGAAGTACGTGTACTCGGCCGCGCGGCCGGCCTCGCGGTGCATGAGATGGATCGCGAAGGGATGCTCGACGGACACGATCAGCCGACCACCGGGCTTGAGCACGCGCCGCAGCTCGGCCAGCGCGGGCCCCCAGTCCTTCAGGTAGTGCAGCACCAGGGACGCGACGACATCGTCGAACGTGTCGTCGGGGTACGGCAGAGGGCTGCCCAGGTCGGCCACCAGCAGGTCCGCACCGTCGCCGAGCCGACGCCGGGCCAGCTCCACCATCCCGCTACTCGCGTCGAAGCCGCTCACGACGGCGCCACGATCACGCAGCGCCGCGAACAGCGGCCCGGATCCGCAGCCTGCGTCGAGGATCCGCCGCCCGCCGACGTCTCCAGCGAGGTCCAGCATCGCGGGTCGCTCGTAGTGGGCGTTGACGAGGTTGGTCTCGTTCTCGGCCGTGTACGCCTCGGCGAAGGTGTCGTAGTCGTTGACCTTCGGCGGATGCACGGTCACGGCGGACGGCGAGGTGGGCCCGGTGGGGGCCGAACGGCCCTGCAGCGCGTCAGAAGTCATGGTGCGGGAGACGTGTGTCGTACCCGATCGGTTCCTGTCTCGCCACGCGCGCCCTGCTCGCCCTGCCTTCCTTGGGTCCCTACGGCTGCAGATCCGCTGAGCTCACCAGAGCGCTGCTGGTTTGGCTGGTTTCCGCCTGCCTCATGGGACCCGCCAAGCAGGAAACTTCGAGAAATCCCCAACTGCTGGAGGCTGTTGCGGGGCTAAGTTCGTCGGGAGTGACAGCAAGGACGGCAACTGCCCCAGCGTCTACGAGACGGACCGGGGGACCGAGGCCTTCCAGGGCAAGAAGGTCGTGGACGGTGATCGGGCTTGGTATGACGTCCGGTTCCTCGACCCTGATGAGACGCTGGTCGAGATCCCCCGTGAGCTGTGGAAGCACATTCCGAAGGAGTAGCCGCCGGTGCGCATCACGGACGCCTCTTGGCTCGACCTCTTCGACACCTTCGAAGGGACGGCGATGCGGTTGGAAACCCAACCGTCGTACCTCGTCGACGCCGGGCGGGAGGAGTCCGCCCAGTTCCTGGCCACTGGCCGCGTCGAGGACGAGGGGCCGGACCGCCGCTGGCGCCGACAGATGCGCACGGCTCGCGACACGGGTCGCCTGGTTGCCCGGGTTCGACTCATCAGTGAGCCGCCAGGCGACTACCAGCGCTTCCTCATCGCCTGTAACCGGTTCAACGACGAGGACGGTGAGGACATCCGCTACCTCACCTATCGCCGAGCCGAGGAACTGGGCCTGCCCCTGGGTGACTTCTGGCTCTTCGACGAACAGGTGCTCCTCCGGATGGACTTCGACAAGAGCGGTCGGCCGCTCGACAAGGAGCTCGTCGACGCCGACTCGGCGGCCGTAGCGCAGGCCCGCGAGTGGGTCGCTCTCGCGAGGGAGCACGCCATGCCCTATCGCGAGCTGGTGAAGGGGCACTCGGGCAGTTGAATGTGCCACGCGCCGTCCGTGAGGCCCGCGAGGAGCTCGGCCGCCGCCTGCGCGAGCTCCGCGTGGGCGCCGGTCTCACCGGCAAGGACCTGGCGGCCTCGCTGGGCTGGCCACACAGCAAGATCAGCAAGCTGGAGCTCGGCCAACAGGCCGCGACCGTCGGGGACATCCTCGCCTGGTGCGCGGCCTGCTCGCGCGACGACGCCGCCGATGCGCTGTTGGTCCTGCGCCAGGAGATGGACAGCCGCTACAGCGAGTGGCGACGCCAACTCGGCCGCGGTGTACACCTGCGGCAACGCCCTCTGATCGACCTCGACCGCGAGACGCGGGTCTGGCGCATCCTGGAGACCTGCGTGGTCCCGGGCCTGCTCCAGACGCCCGAGTACGCGGCGGCCACGTTCCGTGAAGCCGTGCTGTTGCGCGGGATCCCTGACACGGCCGACGAGGCGGTGGCCTTGCGGATGCAACGTCAGCAGGTGCTCTACGAGCCCGGCAAGCGGTTCCACTTCCTGCTGTGGGAGCCGGTGCTCCACGTCGGCGCGGCAACTGCCAGCGTGATGGTCGACCAGCTTCAACGACTGATCAACCTCCTGCACCTGCCTTCGGCGCGGATCGGGATCATCCCTCAGAACACCCGTCTTCCGCTCACGCCGTCCCACGGCTTCTGGCTCCGCGACAACCAGCTTGTCCTCGTCGAAACCTTCGACGCTGAGCTGCGCCTGGCCCTGCCCGAGGAGATAGCCCTGTACCGCCGCGTCTTCGACCTGCTGGCCCCGGTGGCCCGGTACGACGAGGACGCCCGCAGGCTGATCGAGAGGGGTATCAACGCCTGGCAGACCGAGCACTGAGAAATTCTGAGAAATCTCTTGGGCTGTCAGAGCCCGTCGGGAGCACTCTGTTTGGCGTCGGCAGTCGCGAGACAGAGCGAGGACCTTCCGATGACTCACACCCCTGCCCTGGAGACCAGCGCTCCGCCACCAGGCCCTCTTCCGCGCGGCTACGTGACGCCACCCTGCAGAGTCGGCGCGGACCGCTGGCCCGAGCTGCATCGGCAGTGCCGCGCACCGGGGTACCGGAACTCCACCCTTGGCTGGGTCAGCGTGCCCTGCGGGTGCGAGTGCCATCGGCGGGCCGAGGACGGTGCGCGGTGAAAGCCTCGGTCTTCTACGACGAGCGGTGCGACGTCTTCCGGGCCCGGGATGAGGGCGGGCGGGTCTTCGCTGACGGGGACGGGAACCAGTTGGCGTTCGAAGTCCGCAGTGAGGCCGAGGACATGTTGGAACGCCGGGCCACGCTGTTCTCGATCCCTCCCAGGAAGCTCGGAGCCATCCGATGAGCCCGAGCCGACGGGTCCCCGCCGAGCCGACTGCCGTCGTGCCGCGTCCGGCGTACCCGGAGACCCGACAGCCGTTCACCTGGCCCACCGAGGGCGTCAGGACGTGGCAGGCACCGGAGCGGAGCTACTTCGACGAGTGCACGGCCGGGGGAATGCCCGAGGACCAGCACATCTGCCGGGTCGGCGTGCGGTGGGTCAACGGCCGGACCTACGGCTGCGACTGCCGCTGTCACGATGAGTGCCGGGTGTAGACGAGGTCGTGTGCGGCTTGTCAGTACCGCCGACCCGTTTGGCGGAAACGGCGGTTGCGCGCCGATCGTCGTCGGGCTTCCTCCTTACGCGCCTTCTCGGCTTCCGCACGCTTCGACTCGGCTTCTGCACGCGCCCGTTCGGCTTCCGCACGGGCCTGTCGCAGGGCCCAGACGTCCGGGTCCTCGGGGGCACGCGGGGGCTGGATGGTCCGCTGCGCGTCGGACGGCGGAGCGGGCGACGCGGTCGCGTGCCAGGCGGGGCCGCCGGACTGCGGCGCGTCCTGCTCGGCTCCCGCGTACGGCGCAGGAGGGAGCGGTTGATCCGCACTCCCGGCACGGCCGGCGGAGATCCAGCGGCGCAGCGCGACGCAGGTAACCGGCGGCACGAGGAGCAGCGCGAGCAGCCACAGCATGACGGCCGTGGACGAGGGGGTGCCGTGGGGGCTGGGGCCCGGCAGCAGCGATTCCAGCAGCACCAGCAGCACGGTCAGCGCCAGCCAGGTGGCGACGACCACAATCGCCGCCCGGGCGGCGGCCAGCACACACCCCATAGCTCCCCCTCATGGCAGTACCGGCATCGTACGTCGGCGCGTCAACTGCAGGAATCGGATTGCCGTTCGCGCCGTCGGAGCGCTTCACTGCGCCTCGCCCCGGACCTCCTGCGGGGCCTCGCGGCGGCGTTGGTAGGGGATCTGGGCGCCGGCGGCTGGTCTTGAGCCCTGTTCCTCGCCCGTCCCCGGGCCCGAGGGGTGGACCGCGCGGAGTGCCAGGCGGGAGGGTGGGG
This sequence comes from Streptacidiphilus sp. MAP5-3, assembly GCF_041262505.1. Lineage (NCBI taxonomy): Bacteria > Bacillati > Actinomycetota > Actinomycetes > Kitasatosporales > Streptomycetaceae > Streptacidiphilus > Streptacidiphilus sp. MAP5-3. Next base: position 147,487 of record NZ_JBGCCL010000004.1, on the reverse strand, counting down.
CGGAGTCGAGGGCGGACGGGAGTTCGTTGCGGCCGCGGATTGCCAGTTTCCGGTAGGTGCTGGTGAGGTGGGTCTCCACGGTGCGGCGGGCCAGGTGGAGCAGTGCGGAGATCTCCGCGTTGGTGCGGCCGTCGGCGGCGAGGCGGGCGATGCGCAGTTCGCTCTCGGTGAGCGCGTCCACGCCGGTGTGCTGGGTGACCCGGAGGCGGGGACTGCCGGTGCGCAGCGCCTGTTCGGCCTGGCCCAGGAGCCGTGCGGAGCCCAGGCGTTCGGCCACGGTGGCGGCCTCGCGGAGCAGTTCGCGGGCCTGGAGCCGCTGGCCTGCGGCGGTGAGCCGGCGGCCCTGGGTGACCAGCGCCGCCGCCAGTTCGGCGTCCGCGTCGCCGCCGCGCAGCGTCTCCACCGCGCGGGCGGTCAACTCCAGGCCGCGGCGGCCGTTGCTGACCGCGCCCAGCACACGCAGGGCGCGCCCGAGGACGCGCGGGGTGCCCCAGACCACCGCCAGTTGGTACTCCTCCTCGGCGAGCGGCAGCGCGGACTGCGGCGAGCCGAGCGCCAGCAGGCACTCGGCCGCTGCCGAGCGCCACGGCGTCACCACCGGGCTGAGCACGTCCCGGGAGGTCTGCCGTCGGCCGCACTCCAGGAAGTCGTCCACCGCCTCCTGCAACTCGCCCGACGCCGCGTGCACGACGCCCCTGGCGTAGAGGAAGCGGTTGAACTCCCAGGTGTCGTCCGCGACGTGGGAGCTCTCGACGTCGATGCGGGCGGCCAGCCGGGCGGCCTCGGTCACCCGGCCGGTCTCGACGAGCGCGACCAGGGCATGGGCCAGCAGGTTGCTCGGCCGAGCCGACGCGCCCTCACGGTGCTCGAAGCGGCGCTCGAACTCGGCCAGTATCCGGGCATGGTCGCCGCGCGCGGCCATGGTGTCCCAGCGGGTGTTGAGCAGCGCGTGGTGCATCGGGTGGAGCTGGGGCAGCCGGTGCGCCGACAGGCCGTTCCGGACCAGCCGGTCGGCGTCGTCGAGCGCGTCGGCCCACTGCGCCACGGCCGCGGCCGTGCCCAGCAGATACGGCATCAGCAGCGGGTCCTCGTCGGTGGAGAGCAGGGCGCGGACGCGCCGCATCGCCTCGTCGGCCGAGAGCAGCCCAGCGGTCGTCTCGTGGCGGACCAGCAACGCGCGCTCGGCCGGGCCGAACAGCGCCGGGTCCCGGTCGGCGGACTGCTGCAGCTCGTCGTAGAACTCGCGGCGGACCTCCCGGTCGTGGTCCGACAGGAGCGCCGAGGCCAGCCGGACGGTGCGGGCCAGCGCCGGCTGGTCGGTCAGCGAGCCGCCCGCGTCCAGCTCGTGGAGCAGCGCGACGGCGGCCTGGGCCTCGCCGCGCCGGGCCATCGCGAGGCCCAGCGCGACCGTGGCCTGGACCCGCTCCCGGGGTTCCTCGCGCAGCCGCAGCGCCTCGGTGAGCCGGGGTATGCCGGTGCCGCGCAACGAGGCGAGCTCCAGCGAGCCCAGCTCGGTCAACACTTCTGCGCGGCGCGCGCGGGGGACCGGCTCCTCCAGTGCCCGGCGCAGCAGCGCCACCGCGTCGGTGGTCCGGCCCGCGCGGGCGGCTGTGGCCGCAGCGTCCCGCAGGACGTCGACGGCCCAGCCGTCGCCCGTGGCCGGGGTGCGCAGCAGATGCGCGGCCACGGCCTCGGCGGGGTCGCCCCGGCGCTGCCGGTGGGCGGCGGCGTCGCGGTGGGAGGCCTGCCGGTCGGCGCGTCGCCAGCCGTCCAGCACGGCGTCGCGCAGCAGCGGATGGGCGAACCGGACCTGGCCCCGCTCCTCGCGCAGCAGGCCGAGCCGGAGCATGGCCGTCATCCAGCCCGCCACCCGGGACGGGTCGGCCCCGGCGACGGCGGCGACCAGCTCGACGTCGTCCGACGCGCGGTCCGGGCCGGGAGTCTGCGGGCCGGGACCTCCCGGACCGGCGGCTTCCGCCGCCGGGACGACGACGTCGGCCAGCGCACGGGCGACGGAGGCGGTCTCCGGGCCCGCGCTCTCCAGCCACCAGGTGACCGCTGCCGCGAAGGCCCCCGGATAGAGGTCGGCGCAGCTCTGCGGGAAGCCCGCCGGAGCCGAGTGGTCCAAGGCGGCGGCGACCGGCGCGAACGCGACGCCGAGGTCGTCCAGAAGTGCGCGCAGCAGCAGCGGGTTGCCCGCGCTCGCGCGCAGGCAGTCGTCCACCCAGGCGTCGGTGGCGCGCCCGCCGAGACGGGTGCGGACCATCGCCTCGGCGGCCGTGCGGCCGAGCGGGCCGAGGACGTGGCCGCGGACCAGCGTCGGCGAGAGGGCGTGGGCCAGCCCCGGCACGGGCGCGGCGATGTCGTACTGGCCGCGCTCGGTGACCACGATCAGCACCGGCAGCGTGTCCAACTGCCGGGCTGCCTCGGCGAGGAACCGCCGTGAGGCGGCGTCGGCGAGGTGGACGTCGTCGACGGCCAGCAGTAGCGGCGCCTCGGCCGCCCGGCTGCGCAGCAGTTGCCAGAGGCGATCGCCAACTGCTGTGTCATTGAATGAGTTCAACGTTGCGTCAGGGTGGGACTCCGGGGCCAGGAGGTGACGTAGTGCACCGAACTCGGTGCCGGAGCGCTCGGCGGAGCAGCGGGCGCGCAGCACCCGCATCCCCTCCGCGGCACCTTCCGCCGCGACCGCCTCCAGCAGCGCGCTGCGGCCGGTGCCGGTGGCGCCGCGCAGCAGCACCAGCCGACCGGACCCGGAGCGGGCACGCCGTGCCTCCGCGGCCGTCAGCCGCAGGGCGTCGCCCCGTTCGCTCAGGGGTCCGTCACCGGGGTGCTGCCTGCCGGTCGGGGTCATCGGATCCTCCTGGAGCGCCGGGGAGCCGTCCTGGACGTGGTGGTGCCTCTCGTGGGGTTGCTCGTGGTGCCTCTCGTGGCCCGCGTCGTGGCCTCTGCCGTGGTACGTCCCGGGGTGGTCGTCCCCGGCGTGTTCGTGGTTCATCTCGTGGTCGCCCACGATTGCGCAGGTGGGCCGGTTCACCGGACGCTTGCAGTCATCTGGGGCAACTTCGTCATTTCGGTCAGCAGGCCCGGATCGTGAGGATGGTGGGTCATGGTGGTGCGAATGGGTTCCGGATCGACTGACGTCGTCGGCACGATCCCGGTTGCGGTGTATGCGGATGATCCGGTCTCGCTCGCGGGCGTGCGCAGCCAGCTGCGCCAACAGCCGGGCGTCGAGATGGTCGAGACGGTCGCCGGCCGGGCGGGCGCGGTGGCGGTGCTGGTCGCGGAGACGCCGGATGAACCGACGCTCTCCTCGCTGCGGCGGCTGACGCGTGCCGACGGCACCCGTGCCGTCCTGGTGGCCACCACGGTCCGCGAGGCCGAGCTGCTCCAGGTGATCGAGTGCGGGGTCGGCGCCATAGTGTGGCGGCGGGAGGCCACCGGGCACCGGCTCCACCAGGCGGTGACGGCCGCGTCCCGGGGTGAGGGGGACCTTCCGGCGGATCTGCTGGGGCGCCTGATCGCCAAGGTGGGCACCATGCAGCGCGGGACCTCCGGATCCTCCGACACACCCGTGCACGGTCTGGCACCGCGCGAGGTCGATGTCGTCCGGTTGGTCGCCGAGGGATTGGACACCGCGGAAATCGCCAGCAAGCTCTCGTACTCCGAACGAACCGTCAAGAACGTGATGCACGGACTCACGACCCGGCTCCAACTCCGCAACCGTGCTCATGCCGTGGCCTATGCCCTGAGGGAAGGCTACATCTGACGGTTCGGGCACGCGCCGATGGCCTCCAGGGCATCACACAATGCCCCCACAAAGTTCCGGAAACGCCTACCAGGGCACGCCCCGGGAACGGCAGGATGGCCGTCGGGTGCGCCCGCGTCAGGGCGTGGCGACCGGGACGGGCGAGACCGGCACGTCAGACCGGTGCGCGGGACCAACCAGGCGACGAACGGCAAGTGAGGGCGCGGCAGTGATCCACGAGGTGGACGAGGTCCTCAAGCGACTGCTGACCGGAGGTGCCCTGGCGGGCAGCGGCGTCGAGATCGCCTTCGAGGCGCCGACCCGCGACTGGGCGGCCCGGCGCAACGCCCCCACGGTCGACTGTTACCTCTACGACATCCGCGAGGACACCCACCGGCGCGAGCGTGGCCACGTCTCGGTCAGGAACGAACAGGGCGTCACCGTCCGTCGGCGGCAGCCGCCGCGCTGGTTCCGGCTGTCCTACCTGGTCACCGCCTGGACCAAGCAACCGCAGGACGAGCACCGGATGCTCTCCGCGGTGCTGGCCACCCTGCTGCCGCACGAACTGCTGCCGCCCGAGAGGCTGGCCGGTTCGCTCGCGGCGCTCGGGCTGACCGTGCCGCTCTCGGTCGCCGCGCTGCACATGGAGGCCCGTTCCACCGCCGAGATCTGGTCCGCGCTCGGCGGCGAACTCAAGCCCTCCATCGACGTCGTGGTCACCGTCCCGATGCTCTCCTACCCGGAGTACGACGCCGGGCCGCCGGTCACCGAGCTGGGCGTGCGGGTGCGTGGCATCGAGGGCGACCTGGAGGACTCGCCCGACCGCCACTTCCCGGCGCGTCATCTGGCGGGGGCCGGCCACGAGGGCGGCGACCAGGGCGGCAGCGGCCCGGCGGCGGTGCCGGGGCCGCGTACCCGGAAGCCCGGCTCGGGCAGGCCGTCGGGCGCGGTGTCGGAGTGAACCCTTCCGCTCCGCTGCTCGCCCGGCTGGACTGGCTGTGGGAGCGGGTGGCGCGGCTGGTCGCGCTCCGCAGCGCCGACGACCCCACCGCCGACGACCCGCTGCGCGGGCTCTACCTCTCCCCGGACGCGGTCCGCCACTTGCTGCTGCGCGCCGACGCGGCGTCAGCCGGGCCCGTGGCGCTCCCGGATCCGTCCGAGCAACCCGAGGGGCACGACGAGCCCGCCGAGCCCGAGCAGGTCGCGCCACCGGCGGACGGTGACGACCGGTTGCACCTCCTGGCCGTCCGGCTCGGCCTGACCGTGCTCGATGTCCAGCTGCTGCTGGTCGCACTCGCGCCCGACCTGCAGCGCACCTTCGAGCCGCTCTACGGCTACCTCAACGACGACGTCAGCCGCCGCCGCGCCAGCGTCGGCCTCGCGCTGGAACTCTGTGGTCTGCCCGCGCACTCCGCCGAGGGGCGCGCCCGCTTCCACCCCGCGGCGCCGCTGTCCGCCCTTGGCCTGCTGCGCGTGGAGGAGCCCGAACGGCCTTTCCTCAGCCGCTCGTTGTGCGTCCCGGACCGGGTCGTCGCACATCTGCTCGGGGACGACACCCAGGACCCCGCACTCGACGGCCGGGTCCGGCGGCTGACCGCGCCGCTCGTCCGGTTGCAGCACGATGCGCTGACCCAGCGTCTCGGCAAGCGCCTGGCCGCCGGACCGCTGACGGTCCACCTGCGCGAGCGGCGCGAGGGGGACGGGCTCGCCTGCGCCGCCGCCGCGTTGGCTGCCGCCGGCGTGGAGGCGCTGCACTACGTCCCCCGCGTCTCCGCTCCGGTCGCCCCTGCCGGCGACTCCCGCGACCACGAGGCCCGCCACCACGACACCGACCACGAGATCGCCGTGCTGCTCCGCGAGGCCCGGCTGCGCGGCTGCGCTGTCGTGGTGGCCCCGCTGCCCGACCGGCCGGGGCCACTGATACGCGCGCTGGCCGTGTCCGACGTCCCGGTGCTGCTCGCCGGGATCCGGCCCTACGACCCGCAGTGGTGCGACGGCCACCGCGACCCGCTGGTGCTCGACGCACCCCGGCAGCGCTCCGGCGACCTGGACGCGTGGTCCGCCGCGCTCGGTGTCGCCGAGGCGGCAGACGGGGAGCTGGCCGACCTCGCCGACGTGGTCGCCCCCTACCGGCTCGGCGGCGAGCACATCCGCCGCGCCGCCCGTGCCGCGCAGGAGTTGGCCGCCTTCGAGGACGCGCCGCTCTCCGGCGCCCACCTGCGGCTCGCCGCCCGCCAGCAGTCCGCCTCCGGCCTGGAGCAGCACGCCCGCCGCATCCGACCCGCGGTGACCTGGGACGACCTGGTGCTGCCCGAGGCACCCCTGGCCCATCTGCACGAACTCGCCCTGCGCTCCCGGTACCGCGAGCGGGTGCTCGGCGACTGGCGGCTCAGCGCCGGAGGCGGCCGGGGCCGGGGTGTGCTGGCGCTCTTCGCGGGCGAGTCCGGCACCGGCAAGACGCTGTCGGCGGAGGTCGTCGCCGCCGAACTCGGCCTGGACCTCTACGTGGTGCAGCTCTCCTCGGTCGTCGACAAGTACATCGGCGAGACCGAGAAGAACCTGGAACGGATCTTCACCGAGGCCGACCGCACCGACGCCGTGCTGCTCTTCGACGAGGCTGACGCCGTCTTCGGCAAGCGCTCCGAGGTCAAGGACGCCCATGACCGCTATGCCAACCTGGAGAGCGCCTACCTGCTCCAGCGGCTGGAGTCCTTCGACGGCATCGCTCTGCTCACGACGAACCTGCGCGCCAACATCGACGACGCCTTCACCCGGCGCCTCGACCTGGTGGTCGACTTCCCGTTCCCCGACGCCGTGCAGCGGCTGGCGCTGTGGCGGCACAGCCTCGCCTCGGTGCCCTGCGTGCCCGGCATCGACCCGGAGCGCTGCGCCCGCGAGTTCGAGCTGGCCGGAGGATCGATCCGCAGCGCCGTGGTCACCGCCGCCTACGCCGCCGCCGGTCGCGGCGAGGCCGTCAACGACGCCGACCTGTTGGCGGGCGCGCAGCGCGAGTACCGCAAGGCCGGGCGTCTGGTCCTGGACGAGGGCAGCGCCTGGTGACGACAGGGCCTTGACGAGGACAGCGCCTGGTGACGGAGGGATCCGTCACCAGGCGCTGTCCTCGTCCACCGAGCCGACGGCTCAGCCGTTCTGCTGGAACCACTTCTGGTTGGGGGTCCCGGCGCAGGTCCAGAGCTGGAGCCGGGTGCCGTTGCCGGTGCCCTGGTTCACCGCGTCCACGCACTTGCCGGCCATGATGCTCACCAGGTCGCCGCCCTGGGTGGTGTTGAGGGTCCACACCTGGGCCGGGCCGCCGTTGCAGTTGGCCAGCTGGACCGTGGTGCCGTTGGCCGAGTTGGCGTTGGCGACGTCCATGCACAGGCCCAGCGACTGGATGGTTCCCTGGTAGTTCGGCGCTTGGAAGCCGACGAACTTCCACTGCTGCCAGACGGCGTTGCTGCAGTCCCACAGCTCCAGTGGCTCGCCGTCCTTGCCGCCCTCAGCCACGCCGTTGGTGACCGTGATGCAGCGGTTGGAGCCGCGGCCGATCAGCTCGGGCGCGCCGCCGCCGGCCGCCGCCGTCGTCGGCGGCGCCGGGTTGCCACCGCCGCCACCACCGCTGCCGCCGTTCCCGCCTCCACTCCCACCGCCGTTGCCTCCACCGTTGCCGGTCGGGACGACCTGCGCCGGGGTGGTCGGCGCCGGGTTGCCACCGTTCGGCGTGGGCGGCGCGGGCTGCTGCGACTGCGGGGGAGCGATACTCAGGCTGGGCGTGGGCAGTTCACTGGAGGAGGCCTGCGCGACCAGCGGCGTGGCCTCGCTGCTGAACGCCGGCGGGTTGGTCATCCAGAGCGCGACGAAGGCGATGATGAGCCCGATGCTGAGGCTGAGGACGGTGAAGAGCCAGCGCGGCAGGAAGCCGCCCTGGACGTAGGTCCCGTCCACGTTCAGCGGGTTGACGCCCGAGCGGCGCACGACCAGCCGGTACGGCCGGTTCTGCTTGTGCCCGATCCAGATGATCTGACGGGGCTTCAGCCTCGCGTTGAGGAAGGCAGCCCGGCCCGGCTCGATCTGGACGTTGGCCGGGACGACCTCGTAGCCGATCTGGTCGCCGTTGTCGTCGCCCGTCACGGAGGCGGTCAGGGTGGTGTTGCCGAGGTTGTCGACGGCCAGCTTGGGCCGTCCCCGGAAGCGCCCCTTGACGGTGTGCGGGACGAGTTCGGCCCGCACCTCCATGAACGGCGTGACTGTGATGTTGCCCTCGGGGACCGTCGTCGCCTCGGGGTGCTCGGTCGGGGTGACCTGCACGGCGTAGGGGTGCGGCCCGGCGGCGGCGTCGGGGGTGCGGGGTGGTGCGACCGTGAGCTCGACCGTCCCCGTGGTGCCCGGGTAGAGCCGGAGGGTGGGTGGTTCGACGGTGATGTAGGGCGCCAAGTCGCCGACGACGGTGAAGCGGTACTCGTCGACGATGTCGCCGGTGTTGCGGATCCGCAGGCGTACGGTGGCGGTGCTACCCGCGTCGACCGTCGTGGACGCGGGCTCCAGGGAAGTCCATAGGCTCACCTTGGGAGCCTACCGAGGCAGTGGGCGCCGGGTCAGCAAGCCCCGGGGCAGGGTTGGCGCCCCAAAGTGCCTGTCGGGCTGCCCCCTTGGCCGCCTGGGCCGGGCTCAGGCGTCCTCGTTCGCCGCCGGGGCCGCCGGTGCCGCGGGGGCGAAGACGCCGTGCGGGTCGGTGATTCCCCCGGCGCCCTGTACGGCCAACAGCTTCAGGGCCTCGGGTTCGGGCAGTCGGACGACGACGGGCGTGGTGAGCGTGAGGTCGCGCACGGCGGTGTGCGCCTGACTGGAGCGGATCCGCGCGGTGTGACGGTGGGCGACGCGGACGGCGATCCGGAACTGCACGTCGAACTGGACCAGCACGGGCGCGTACTTGGGCTTGTGCAGCGGCATCGAGCCGGAGGCGTTCGCGGCCGTGTCCAGGCCTCCGCCTGCGAACGCGGCTGAGCCCGTCACCTCGTTGAGCCGGAACTCGTTGTCGTTCAGCAGCCCCAGGCCCCCGCCCCCACGCACCGCCCGGCGGTGATCCGCGGCCGCCTGGCTGTCGACGGCGGACGGCCGCATCCCGTCCAGGGCGCTCTGGGCGACCGCCTCGAAGGCCATGACCTCCGCCTTCTTGTCTCCCTTGCCCAGGATCTTCCCCTCCCGCAGCCGGGCGTGCAGTGCACAGCTCAGGTCCTGCCCCTCAAGTCCCGGGGCGTGGTTGACCGGCAGGTTGACGCCCGCGTGGGCGAGCAGCGGCAGGGCCGAGATCAGCCACTCGGTGGAGACCGCCTCCCGCTGGACGTAGCCGGCCGCGCTGCCCGCCCTGCCGACACCGAACTGTTCGCTCCCTCCGGCCGCACCGATCGCCTCGCCGATGGCGTCGCGCAGTTGCTCGGCCCCCCGGAACCCGTTGACCTGCGCCTCCAGGGGCAGCCGCGCCCCGGTGGAGCGCCAGGCCGCCAGCTGGCGCTCGTCGGCGCCGCCGGTGTCGCGCCGCAGGGCATGCCCCGGCGCGCCGTGCCGGACGGGCGCCAGCCGGTCGAGGGCCGCCAGGTCGAACTGGAGGATGCGGTGGACCAGCTGACCGGCCAACGGCACGGCGGCCACCCGGCCCGAGGGCGCGTGCAGTTCGAGGGTGGCCTGGATCGGCACCCGCATCCGGACCGAGGGAGCGGACCCCTCGGCGACCGTCTTGACGCCGAGTTGCGCGCGGCCCACGGTGGCTCGCCGGTTTCCGCTGGTCGTGGTGGCTCCCGTGGATCCGGCACCGGCGGCGCTCCTGACGTTGCCGCCGTGCGGTTTGCCGGCGCCCGCGAAGGCGAAGTCCGCACCCCAGGCGGTGCTCCGGTCGGCGGCGTCCGCGTTCTGGGCGACCGCCGAGGTGATGTACTCCATGGTCCGGTTGTCGCCGGCGACGTCGAGGGGGGTGCCCGGTCCGGTGCGCTGGACGCGGAACAGGGCTCGGTACGGGGTGCGGCGGCCGCGGAAGAGCTCGACGGGCACGCCGCCGTCCATGGCGCCGGCGAGCAGGCCCGTCGAGCCGTCCCGGTCCAGTACGCGCAGCAGCCGCTGGATGTTGTCGTTGCCGTCGGAGAGCTGGTGCTGCGGGAAGAGCTCGTCGGCGAGGCCCGGGTCCTGGCGGTGCACCCGCTCGCGCAGCCGCCCCAGTAGCGGGACGAAGTCGGGCAGTTCCTCGATCATGCCGAAGCCCAGTGGTAGCTCCTGGCGCAGCCGGGGGAGCGCGGCGACCGGGTCCACAGCGGGCGTCGCGGCGGCAGGGGCGGCCTCAGCGGCTGCTGCGGCCGCCGGGGCAGGCGGCTCGTACGGGTCGTGCAGGCCGGCAGCCCGCAGCTGCTCCTTGGTGAGCCAGACGGCGGCGGCACCGGGGAGGGTGCGCTCGCCCGCCGCCACCGAGGGGCCGCCGAGGCCGGAGGTGGCCTCGGCGGCCATCAGCACCGACAGGTCGCACTGGACCAGGTAGTGCTCGGTGCCCTTCGCGGTGTGGGCGTTGCGCTCGACCGTGCCGGCCAGGGTGAGGCCGTGGGAGCTGCCGTGGGCCGAGGAGCGCCCGCCGCCCACCGACTCACCCATCCGCCAGCTGGCGCCGTTCTCCATCCCGGTGACGTTGCCCCGGATGCCCCAGGTGACGCCGCCACCCTGCTGACCGGCTACCTGGTGCCCGCCGAGAACCAGGTTCTCCGTACCCGGCCCCTTGGCCTTGTGGACGACCCTCGGTGACGTGAGGGCGAAGCGGGTGCCGACCGCGCCGTTGAGCGCGGCCAGCCGCCGGGGATAGTGCAGGTTCTTCACCACCCAGCTGGAGCTGACGCCCTGCCGTAGGGCGGCGGTGACGGCCTGCGGGCTGAAGCGGTCCTCGATCGCGGAGCGCGGCGCCAGGCCCTCCGCCCCCAGCGCGCGGTCCTCCCGGCCCTGCCGGTTGCGGCCGGCGGCCTCACCGAGCAGTTGGAGGGCCAGCTCCCGGATCTGCTCCCCGCCGCCCAGGGTCTCCACGAAGACCCAGTCCCGGACGGCCCGCCCGCCGCCGGGCCACCCGGCGGCGGACAGCTCGTTGATGCCGGCGACCGGCACGGCACGGTCGCGCCGCGCGAGCCGCAGCCCGGTGCCGAAGTCCAGCTGCCGCTTCTGGTCGGCGTCCAGGGTGAACCCGGTGGGGGTGGTCAGCCGGACGTCCTGGTCGGTCAGGCGCAGCGCCTCGTGGTCGGAGAGCCCTCCGACGGAGGAGGCGATCTGCTCGACCTCGGGCTCGTCGCGGCCCGGGGAGCCGGGGGTGACGGCCCGTCCGGCGGTGCGTTGGCGGTTCGTCATGGTGACGTCCAGTCCGAACGTCAGCCTGGCGGCGAAGGCGCTGGTCTTCTTGTCGCCGTTGTTGAGCGAGTCGGTACGGGTGGTCGGACCGGCCTGGTTGCGCCGGGTGCTCTGCAGCACCCCGTCGCCGGTGACCGAGAAGGAGAGTGCGCCGGGGAGGATGCGGAGCTGGAAGAGCCCGCGCAGCCCGGCCGAGCGGGAGCTGGCCCGGCCGCTCTGGGCGCTGCTGGTGACGCCTGCGCTGCTGCGTACCAGCCAGTTGTCGGTGTCACCCAGGTAGTTGATCCCGGTGAGCGCGCCGACCACGCGGATCTGCACGTCGTGCGAGTGGAGCGCGGTCTTGCGGCGCAGCCGGACCCGGACGCCGCTGGAGAGCAACTGGTCCTTGTTGGCCCGCAGGTTGGTCTCGGAGAGCACGGTCAGCAGCTCCCGGTGGTTGGCCCGCTGTCGCTCGGCCTCCTCGGTGCCGGGCTCCTTCCGCCGCGCCGCCCCGCCCCCGTCGGCCCCGCCCCCGTTCGCCCCGAAGTCCGGCAGGTAGCCGGCCAGTCGGGGGTCGGTGGCGAAGAGCCGTTCCACGCCGGCGAGCAGTGGCCCGGTGTCCAGCTGACTGAGGGCCGTGCTCGATCCCATGGCCCCGAACGGCAGGTGCCGTTCGACCTCCCGCTCGCCGTCCGGGCCCATCTCCCGGGGGCGTTCGAACATCTGCTTGGCCGTCACCCCGGCGGGCAGTGGCAGGCCGAGCGCGGCGGCCTCGTCGGCCCGCAGGCTCAGCAGCACGTCGATGTCGTGCGAGGCGGTGCGGGCCGCGCCGGATCTGCGCTGCGCGGGGCTGAGCGAGCCGGTGCCCTGCACGGTGAGCCGCACCGTCGTGCGGTAGAGCGCCTTCTCGCCCTGCACCTCGGCACCCTGACGGGTGTTCACCGTCTGATCGGTGGAGGTGAGGCGCAGCGACCTGGCATCCACCACGGGCAGCAGTCCGATGCGGGCCCGGGGCCCCGTGCCGAGGGTGCCGGCGCCGAACGCCGGTCCCACGCCCAGGGTGCCGCCGAAGCCGGTACCGGCGGTGCTGGTCGTGCCGTGCTGGGCGACCTGGTGGGTGCGCAGCTGGGTCTTGCCGGAGCTCCAGGCGGGGGCCATGGCGGTGATCTCGCCGCGCATCCGGTAGGAACCCCTGGCCCGGCCGCCCCTGTCGGTCAGGTCCTCGCCGGAGATCCAGCCGCTGAGCAGCCGAGGCAGGTCCTCCAAGACGCTGGTGGCGTGGGTGGCTTCGAGGAGGCGGGCGCGGCCGGGGGCGCCGGGGGCCGTCAGGGAGGGGTGCAGGACGGAGCCGACGGTGTCGAAGAGGCCGCGGCCGCCCGCGTGGGTGGCGCCGGTGTCGGTGACGGCCAGCGGGGCCATGGAGTCGGCGAGCCGCACCCCCCGCGCCGCCGCCGGGTCCACCCGGGTCAGCGCCGTCGGGGCGGCGGTGCCCACCGGGACGAGGTGCTCGAACGGGAGCCGCATGGTCAGTGTGCCGCCGCGCCAGCGGGTCACCGGCGCCGCGCCGGTGACCCCGTCGATGCGCTGGACGCGCAGCTCGTAGCGGATCTGCCGCTGGACCTCCACCGATCCGCCGTCGCTGCGCAGCACCCGGGGTTCGGCCGCGGTCCTGGTGGTGCGGGTCTCCGCGGCGGAGCCGGCGCTGGCGCCGACCGTGAACGCGACACCGGCGTGCAGACCGGGCACCGGCGTGGGTGCTAGCCCCGTGCCCGAGACGGTGCCGCCGTACTGCGAGGTGCCCGCTGTGGTGCTGCTCACCGTGCCCTGCGTGTTGTGCTGGGCGTCCATCTTGGTCTTGTCGCCGGCGGCCACCGCTCCGGTCTTCGGGGAGCCCAGGGGCGGGAAGAGCGGGCGCCGATCGGCCGGGGCGCGGGAGATCCGCAAGGTGACGTCGAACCGGCCCCTGCCGCCCTTGACGGTGAAGGTGCGTCCGCGACCGTAGAAGGTCTCCGGACGCCCGGCGAGGTCCCCGGTGATCGCGGCGATGTCTTCGCTGCCACCGACCAGTTCGCGCATCTGGTCGCCCAGGCCCTGGTGCCCCGCCAGCGCGTAGGCGGTGGAGAGTCCCGCCGCCTGAAGGTTGAGCAGGTACGGGGGCAGGGTCAGCGCGGGCGCGGCGGCGTCCTGCGTCGCCGGAGCCGGGACGGCCGGAGCCGGGACGGCGTCCTGCGGAGCCGGAGCCGGAGCCGGAGCCGGAGCCGCGGCGGCGGCCCCGCGGCCCAGGCGGACGCGGGCCGCGGCCGCGTTGCCGGCTAACTGCTGAAGTTCCAGCATCGCCCGCTGTTCGCCCGTCGGCTCGGCGGTGGGCCGCAGAGCGCGGGCGGGGCGCTGCAGGGCGGCGTCGTCCGTCCGGCCGCTCGACCGGCCGCCCGCTGCGGTCTCCTGCCCCGGCGTACGCATCATGTGGGCACCTCTGCCATGAGTCGGTCTGCCATGAGCCGGCCTGAGGGGCTCACCCGCCGGACGGCGTCGTCGGATCGCCGGGAGCGTAACCAAACGACCCGGCGCGGAAACCGGCATATCGGGCGTGCGCCAACATGGCATGCGCCGATAACCTCTGCGCCACCGGCCCGCAGTCCGGGAGTCGCCGCAGCCGCCGACCGCTGCCGGGAGCTGCCCGTTGATGCATCGACCAGGGCATCAGCGGTGCCCTGGGGCAGGCCCCTGGAGGCGTTTCCGGAACGCCCACCAGCAAGGAGAGTTGGCGTAGTCCTGTCTTGTACTGCGAGGAGCGCTCAGCATGCCGTCGTACCTGTCGCCAGGCGTCTACGTGGAGGAGGTCGCCAGCGGCTCGCGCCCCATCGAGGGAGTGGGCACGTCGGTGGCCGCGTTCGTCGGTCTTGCGCCGAACGGCCCTGTCAACGAGCCGACGTTGGTGACCAACTGGTCGCAGTACGTCGCTTCCTTCGGTGAGTTCACCGACGGCTACTACCTGGCACACGCGGTCTACGGGTTCTTCAACAACGGCGGCAGCGCCGCCTACGTGGTGCGCGTCGGTGGCGTGGCCGGCGGCGTCTCGGGTGCGGCTGCCGCTGCCCCGGCCGCCCTCGCCGGTGGCACCGCCCGCGCCGCACTGCTGCCCGGTGAGGCCAAGGAGCTCGGCACCTTCAAGGTCTCCGCCATCGCCGCCGGCCAGGGCGGCCTCACGGTCGAGGTCGCCGACGCCGAGGGCGACGGTCCTGCCGACCGCTTCCGCCTGGTGGTCAAGGACGGCGAGAAGTTCGTCGAGACCTTCGACGTGTCGGCGAAGAAGGGTGGCCGCAACTACGTCGTCACCCAGGTCAAGGAACGCTCCAAGCTGATCTCCGTGGCGGAGGCCGCCCCTGCCGGGCAGCTGGCCCGTCCGGAGAACCAGACCGTCGCGCTGCCCGCGCCGTCCGCCGCCCCGGCGTCGGTTCCGGTCCCGGTGGACGAGGGCGAGCAGGTCGGCGTCCGCGAGTACGTGGGCGACTCGGCCGACCGCACCGGCTTCGGCGGCCTGGAGGCCGTGGACGAGATCTCCATGGTCTCCGTCCCCGACCTGATGGCCGCCTACCAGCGCGGCGCGATCGACCTGGAGTCCGTCAAGGCCGTCCAGCTCGCGCTGATCGCGCACTGCGAGCTGATGGGCGACCGGCTGGCGATCATCGACCCGCCGCCCGGCCTGAACGCGCGTCAGATCCTGGTCTGGCGCCAGGAGACGGCTGGCTACGACTCCAAGTACGCCGCCCTGTACTACCCCTGGGTCAAGGTCTTCGACCCGGCCAGCGCGCAGACCCGGATGATCCCGCCGAGCGGTCACGTGGCCGGCATCTGGGCCCGCAACGACGCCGAGCGCGGCGTCCACAAGGCCCCCGCCAACGAGGTCGTGCGCGGCGCGGTGGACCTGGAGATGCAGATCACCCGCGGCGAGCAGGACCTGCTCAACCCGCACGGCATCAACTGCATCCGGGCCTTCCCCGGCCGTGGCATCCGTATCTGGGGTGCGCGCACCCTCTCCTCGGACCCGGCGTGGCGCTACCTGAACGTCCGCCGGTACTTCAACTACCTTGAGGAGTCCATCCTCACCGGTACCCAGTGGGTGGTCTTCGAGCCGAACGACCAGGCCCTGTGGGCCCGGATCCGGCGCAACATCTCCGCCTTCCTGGTCACCGAGTGGCGCAGCGGCGCCCTGTTCGGCGCCACGCCGGACGACGCCTACTACGTCAAGTGCGACGCGGAGACCAACCCGGCGGAGTCCGTGGACCTCGGCCGGGTCATCTGCGAGATCGGCGTCTCCCCGGTGAAGCCGGCCGAGTTCGTGATCTTCCGGCTGGCGCAGTTCTCCAGCGGTGCAGGTGAGTTGGAGGAGTAGCCTCCTCTCCCCTTTCGCGAGCCACGACCAGTTCGAGCAGAAGTAAGGAACACCAGGCATGAGCCTTCAGCCCGGCGATTCGCTCACATCGCACAACTTCGGCCTCCAGATCGACGGCGTCATGGTCGAGTACCTGCAGGAGGTCAACGGCCTGGACATGAACCAGGACGTCATCGAGTTCCAGCAGGTCTCGGCCAACGGCCAGCCCGTCACCAAGAAGCTGCCCGGCATCAAGCGCGCGGGCGAGGCGACGGTCGTGCGCGGCATGACCCAGTCCACGGCCTTCAACGACTGGATCAACGCCTCCGTCCGCGGCGACATGGGCTCTGCCCGCAAGAACGCCAGCATCATCGTCATGGACTACATGAACAACCCGGTGAAGCGCTACCACCTGCGCAACGCCTGGTGCAGCAAGGTGTCGGCGAGCACGGTCAAGGCCGGCGAGGCGTCCGCGCTGACCGAGACCGTCACCATCACCTACGAAGAAATGATCATGGAGTAATGCGCCGCAGCTCCGCCACCAGGTCCGGCGGCCCTGCCGTCGCCGGACCCGATGCCGCCGAGTCCGCCGGTTCCGCTTTCGCGGTGCCGGCGGCCCCGGCCGCCGAACCCGCGCCCGTGCGGCGGCAGTTGCGCACGGAGTTCACCTTCGAGCTGCCGCGTGGCTACGTGGACGAGCAGGGCAACGTCCACCGCGAGGGCGTGATGCGCCTGGCGACCGCCAGGGACGAGCTCATCCCGCTGCGCGACGTGCGGGTCCAGGACAACCCCGCGTACCTGTCCGTCGTGCTGCTCGCCCGGGTGATCACCCGGCTGGGCACCGTCGCGCACATCCACGACGGCGTGGTGGAGAACATGTTCGCCTCCGACCTCGCCTTCCTCCAGGACTTCTACCGCCAGATCAACGCGGAGGGCCACACCCGGGCCGGGGTGACCTGCCCGCACTGCGAGCAGCCCTTCGAGGTGGAGCTCGGCGGGAGCCGCCTGGGGGAATCGTGACGTACGCGACCGAACGCATTGACGAAGAGATCGCGTACATCGCCTACCACTTCCATTGGAGCCTGGAGGACATCCTGGACCTCGAACACCGCGACCGTCGCCGGTACGCCGAGCAGATCGCCTCGCTCGTCACCCGCGCCGCGGCGGAACGGTAACGGGGGCGGAGCTCAGCCATGGGATTCCTAGACCGATTCCGGGGCGCGGCGCCGACTGCGGGTGCGGAGCCTGCGGGTACGGAGCCGACTGCGGTTCCGGCCCAGTCGACGCCCGCGTCCGCGCCGGAGGCTGCTGCCGCGCCGCGTGGGTGGGCGGCGCTGCCGCCGATCCAGCGCGCCAGCGCCGGGCCGTCGCAGCCGGCGGTGGCCGCGTCCGACTTCTCGCGGTCGCTGGCCACCTGGCAGAACCCCACCTTCATGGGGACGCTCTCGCACGCCGTCCTCGACGGTGCACCTACCGGCGTGGTCCGGGATGTGCTGACGCCGGTCGGGACCGGCTCGGGGGGCGGGCGTGAGTCGTTGGGCGCGCCCGCACTCGAACTGCCGGTGGCCTCGGCCGATCCGGTCGATCCCGTTGGCGGGTCGGTGGGTGAGGCAGGGGGCGGTGCTGCTCTGGGCCTCACCGTCCAGCGCGTCGTCTCCGCCGCTCGCCCGACCGGCCCGCGCGTCGCCCCGGCACGCCCGAGTCCGGCGCCTGCCACTCGTGCGGTTCCGCTGACCCGCGCCACCCCGCCCGTTCAGCGGCGGGTGCTTCCGGCGACGGCTCCTGCGCCCAGGCCCGTACCGGCTGCGGTGCCGGCCCGTGCTGCTGCTCGGACTTCCGCTCCGGCGGCTGCGCCTGTCCCGGTTGCGCCCTCGGAGCCGCCTGCCGCCGACTCGGACCCGGTACCGCTCCAGTCGACGCGGCCGACCTCGACGCACTCGGTGCCGGAGCGGCCAGTTTCGGAGCGGCCGGTGTCGGTTCGGCCCGAGTCGTCGCAACTGCCGACGGCGACGGCCGCTCCGATCCAGCGGGTCACGCGCCCGGCTGCTGATGTCCGGGCGTCGACTTCGCCATCGCCGTCATCTCCCTTGCCGTCCGCTGCGGCCCCTGTCGCTGCTCCTCTCACGGCTCCCGTCCAGCGTGCGACGGCGCGGCCGACGAGCGAGACGCCCGGCGGTGCGGCGGTCCCAACTCCTCCTGCGGCGTCGTCCGATGCGCCTGCGCGCTCAGCGGCGCCAACCGCGCCTGGCACTCCGAGCCGGCGTGCGACGGCCCCAGGATCGGACCGTCCTACGATGGCGTCCTCCCCGGCTGCTTCCGCTGCGCCGGTTCAGCGTTCGGCGGCTGCTTCCTCGCCGCGTCCCGCGTCGCCCGGCGCGCCGCCGCGCACCGGCGCGACCGACGCGACGACGACCGCGCCTGTTGCTCCGATCCAGCGCGCGACGACGCCGAGTGCTGACGCAGCGTCAGCTTCGGTGTCGATCTCCGATGCTGTGCTTCCGGTCGCATCGAAGAAGCAGGCCCCGACGCCGGAGCCAGCTCCGACCCCGGTTCAGCGGGCCATGGAGCGTTCGGCGTCCTCGCCTGCGACTGCCGCGCCCGCCGCGCCCGCCGCGCCTGTGCAGCGGAGCGTCGGCGAGGCGCTGCGTCCCGATCCGAAGAGTGACGTTCCGGCCCCGCCGATGCGGCAAGAGGCGGGGAAGTCCGCGCCCGCGCCCTCGGCGTCGAATGCCGCCTCGCAGCCCGCCGGCGCGCCCGGTCCTGCCCCCGTACAGCGCTCAACGGCCGGGCCCTCGCGGCCGGTTGGTGGGGCGGCCAGGCCTTCGGCTCCTCTCGGTGCCACGCCTGTGCCCACGCAGGATCTGCCGGTCCAGCGACGCGTCAGTGGTCCCGCGGAGGTGCCTACTCCGCCGACCCCGGCTTCGAGCCTGGCTCCGGCTTCGACACCGACTTCGACTTTGGCTTCTGGCCCAGCCTCCGTGCAGCGCCGGGAAGCGGGGCTGGGGGAGCCCAGCCGACGTGAGGTTCAGGCGTCCGAAGGCCGTGCGACGTCCGCGTCTGACGCCACATCAGCGTCCGTGCAGCGGCGGCGTTCACTGCTCGGCGCGCCGATGACCGCGCCGCCCACGAGTACGACCCCCCTGACCGGCGGGCCGGTGCAACGGTCGACGGCGGTGAAGCCGACGAGCGGGGCGGGAGCTCCGGTTCCGGCCGCGCCGAGCAGGGCCGCGGCTGTTGCCCCGGCGTCGTCCCCGGTCGCGGCTGCCGGGCGGGCGGCATCGCAGACGTCTCCGGTGCAGCGGTCGATAGCTGATGCTCCATCAACGCTTTCGACTCCGATCACCACCGCGACCCCGACCGCGACGACCCCAACCCCGACCGTGCCGTCGGCGGATGCCACCCCGCGGGCCGTGGCCGTGCAGCGGTTGAGCGAAGGCAACGCCGTGGGCGGTCCTGCCTCTGCGCCCACTGTCCCGTTGGCGACCCCCTCCGGGGTGGCCACGGCCGACGCGTCGCCTGCGGTGACTCCCGACGTCCCGCGCGTGGCGCCCGTCCAGCGGTTGGCACAGGCGGTGGCGAGGGCTTCGGATGGCGGAGCGCTGCCGGTGCAGCGGCTGGCGATGGGCGGGCGAGCAGGCGCCGCCGCTCAACTGCCGATGCCCGCCAATGAGTCGACGGCAGAGGCTGTCGCCCCGGCTGCCACGCCATCTGCCGTCCGGCCGTTGACCCCGGCGCGTGCCGTAGAGCGGAGGTCGGACGTGCCCGGATCCGTCGCCGTGCAGCGGCTGAACGCGTCGAAGGCAGTGCCGCTGCGCAGCGAGCCGGAGCCGGAGTCGACGTCGAGGACAACGCCGGTGACGTCGGCGCGGAGTACGGAAGCCATCGCCGTACAACCTGCCGCTGTCCGCCGCCCCACCGCTCCGCAGCGACTGCACAGCGCGGCAGCCCCTGCGTCGAACGTGGTTCAGCGCGCAGCAGCAGCCCCCGCACCCGCGGTCCACACCCCGGCAGCCCACGTCGCGTCGCCCGCGCTGTCCAGGCCCGCGCCCGTCCGCCCGGTGTCGCTCGCGTCGCCCGTCACCGCTCCGCCGGTGCCGCAGTCCGTGTCGCGTGCACCGCAGTCCGCGCCGTCCGGACCGCCCGCGCCGTCCGGACCGCCCGCACCGCCCGCACCGTCCGCGCCGCTGCCCGTGCAGCGGACGCCGCAGGGGCCTCCGGCCCGGTCAGCGAACAACGCGCTGCTCTCGCTGATCTCCCCGCCCCGGACCGCCGCGCCGCGGGTCTCTCCCGTCACGGCCAAGGCCGACACGGCGTCCGGTTCCCGCACCAAGCGCGATCCGGCCCTGCCGCAGTCGTACACCGCGCCGCCCACCGTCGACCTCCCGCCCCCGTACACCTCGATCGATCCCCAGCAGATCACCGAGGCGTTCGATCCCCGTATGCTCAAGGAGAGCCAGGTGGACGAGTTGACGCACCGTCTGATCGGCCCGCTGACACGGCTGTTGCGCATGGAGTTGAGGTTCGACCGGGAGCGCTCCGGCCGACTCCGCGACAACCGCCGCTAGCCACAGAGCTCCCAGAGTCGCTGACAGACAGAGCCGCTGACCGCACCACCCGATCCGCCCGCAGGAAGGCAGCATTCGATGCCCCAGGAACAAGACCCAGGCTCAACCATCTTCTTCCACCTCACCATCGACGGTGAGAGCCTGGGCACCTTCAACACCTGCGAGGGCCTGGCCTCCTCGGTGGAGATCCACCAGCACCAGGAAGGCGGCAACAACGGCTTCGTCTGGCAGCTGCCGTCACGGGTGACGTTCTCCAACATCACGCTGACCCGTCCGCTGACGCCCGACACGTCCAAGGTCGCGGCCTGGATCAGCTCGATCACCACCGGCATCCAGCGGCCGACGGCGCAGATCGCCGCGCTGCGGGCGGACGGTTCGCTGGTCGCCCGGTGGGGCCTGATCGACGTGCTGCCGGTGAACTGGCGCGGGCCGTCGCTGAACCCGGAGAGCCCGGCGGTGGCCACCGAGATGCTGGAGATCACCCACCACGGCTTCACGGATGCGGGGGCGGCGTAGATGGCGGGCACCGGAGGAGCAGGCAAGAGCCTGGTCCGGGCGACGATCGCGATACACGAGCCGCCTCTCGGCGGCGGCACCTCGCCCGGCGGGGTGATCAGCAACTTCAGCTTCGACTTCAACCCTTCGCAGCTGCAGATCAGCCGCCGGGCCACCTGGAAGTCCACCACCACGCCCGGCCACCACGACGGCCCGGTCCCCGAGTACATGGGGCCGGATCCGCGCGAGCTGTCGGTCGAGATCTTCCTGGACCGTTCGCAGACCCCGGACAGCACCGACGTGCGCAAGAACGTCGAGTCGCTCTTCTCCTGCTGCGAGACGACGGCGTCCAGCATCGCGGCCAACAAGCCGTCCACGCCGTGGGTGATCTTCCAGTGGGGGGCCTTCTCCACGGCCCGCTTCAACGCGTACGTCACCTCGGTCGACGCGACCTACACCCTGTTCAGCACCACCGGGGTGCCGATCCGCGCCACCTGCCGGCTGCAGCTGCGCGAGGTGCCGGGGCAGACGCCGGGTCAGAACCCCACCTCCGGCGCGCTCACCGCCCGGCGGGTGCACCGGGTGGTCGCCGGCGACTCGCTGCAGTCCCTGGCCTGGCGCGAGTACGGGGACGCCACCGCCTGGCGGGCCATCGCCGAGGCCAACGGCATCGACGACCCCGCCCAGCTGAGCCCCGGCGCCGCGCTGATGCTGCCCGCTGCGGAAGAGGTGGGCCGCTGATGCCCGAGTTCAGTTACTCCAACGTCCTCCACGTCGAGATCGGCGGCACCAAGCTGACCGACGCCGTGGCCCGCCATCTGGTCGCGGGTTGGATCGACTTCGCCGCCGGGGTGCCCGGCGCGTTCGAGCTGACCTTCCGCGACCACGAGCGGCTGGTGCTGAGCCAGACCGGCGCCAAGCTGGGCAGCAAGGTGGTGCTGGCGCCGGTCTCCGACGGCCAGGGCGCCGCGTCGCCGCTGCTCACCGGCGAGATCACCGCCATGGAGAGCGACTACGACAACACCGGCAGCTTCACCGTGATCCGCGGCTACGACCTCGGCCACCGGATGCTGCGGCAGCGCCGGGTGCAGGCGTACCGCAACATGACCGCCTCCGACATCGCCCGGCGGCTCTGCGCCAAGGACAGCGTGCCGGTCGGCAGCATCCACGCCACCACCACGGTCTACGACTTCATCACCCAGGCCAACGTCACCGACTGGGACTTCCTCAGCCGCCTGGCGGACGAGAACGACATGGTGATGTCGCTCAGCGCGCGCGGCACCTTCCAGTTCGTCAAGCGGGAGTCCGCCGCCGGTGCTCCCTCCCCGAACAGCGACACCAGCCCGCTGACCCTCAAGGCGTTCAAGGACATCCTGCGCTGCCGGGCCGCCGTGACCTCCGCCGACCAGGTCTCCGAGGCCGTGGCCCGGGGCTGGGACGTGACGGCGAAGAAGGACCTGGTCAGCCAGGAGCCCGCGGTCGACAACCCGGCCATCGTCATCGGCACCACCCCGGCCGCCGCCGTCGCCGCCTTCGGCGAGGCCACGCGCGTCGAGACCGACATCCCGTTCGACACCCAGGCGGAGGTGAAGAACGCCGCAGGCTCGCTGGCCGACGACATCACCGCCTCCTTCGCCGAGCTGGAGGTGACCGTCCGGGGCAACCCCAAGCTACGGCCGGGCGTTCCCATCGCGCTCGGTGCGGTGGGGGAGCCCTTCGAGGGCAAGTACACCGTGACCGGCGCCCGCCACAGCTTCGGCGACAGCCGCCACTACGAGGTCCAACTGACCGTCAGCGGCCGCCAGTGGCGGTCCCTCTACGGTCTCGCCTCGGGCGGCAGCGGCGGCGCGCCCCGGCTGCCCGGCGTGGCCAACGCGGTGGTCACCGACATCAAGGACCCGCTCAAGCAGGGCCGGGTCAAGCTGCGTTTCCCCTGGCTGGACGACACCTACGTCAGCGACTGGACCCGCAGCATGCAGTTCGGCGGCGTGAACGGCGGCGGGCTGATCGGCTTCGACGTCGAGGACGAGGTGCTGGTCGCCTTCGACCGCGGCGCGCTGGACCACCCCTACGTCATCGGCGGCCTCTACAACGGCAAGGACCAGCCCGGCCGGAACGACGTCCAGCCCTACGACGGCACCAGCGGCAAGAGCGTCCGGCGCACCCTGGCCGACCGCAGCGGCAACCGGCTCGACCTGCTCGACCAGCGCCTCGGTACCAAGCGCGGCGTGCGGCTGAAGACCGGCGACGACCAGCTGACGATCAACCTGGACCGCACCCAGACCGAGATCACCGTCGACAGCACGGGCAGCGTCAGCATCAAGGGCGGCACCTCGGTCTCCGTCAAGGCGGGCGCGAGCCTGTCGCTGGAGGCGGGCGCCGACCTGACGGTCAAGGCGGGGGGCGTGGTCAGCATCGAGTCGATGGGCGCGGTCAGCGTCCGGGGCACGGCGGTCGCGGTGAACGCGCTCGGCGCACTGGAGTTGAACGCGATCGGCGCGGCCGTGCTTGCCGGTGAGGCGTCGCTGGCGCTCACCTCGCCGCTGAACGTGGACATCGCCGGCGTCAACGTCGCCATGGTCGGCGTGGTCACCGCCAACGGATTGCCGGTGGTCTGATGGCGAACAGGACCTGGGGACAGGCGATCTGATGGCAGAACAGTTTGTCGGCAGCGGTTGGGCGTTCCCGATGCGGATCAGCCCCACCGGTGGCATCGCCCTGGTCAGCGGGGAACGCGAGATCGAGGAGGCGATGCGGCTGGTCCTGGCCACCGCGCCGGGGGAGCGGCCGATGCGGCCCGAATTCGGCTGCGCCATCCACGACATGGTCTTCGCCCCCGTCAACGAGGCCACCGCGGGCCGGATCCAGCACGAGGTCTTCGTCACGCTGGACCGCTGGGAGCCGCGCATCGAGGTCGAGGACGTCGAGGTGACCGCCGGGGACGACCAGGCGGTGCTCTACATCGACGTCCGCTACTCGATCCGCGGCACCAACAACCCGCGCAGCCTGGTCTTCCCCTTCTACGTCATCCCCGACCACGACGAACCGGCCGGCGACTCCCCGGAACCGCGCACGCCGCGCCCGTCCACCGAAAGCGACCGCTGATGGCACTGCCCTCTCCCAACCTCGACGACCGCCGCTTCCAGCAGTTCGTCGACGACGCCAAGCGCTACATCCAGCAGCGCGCCCCGGAGTGGACCGACCACAACGTGTCCGATCCCGGCGTCACCCTCGTCGAGACGGTCGCCCACATGGCGGACCAGATCGTCTACCGGCTCAACCGCGTGCCGGAGAAGAACCACCTGGCCTTCCTCGACCTGATCGGCATCACCCTTTTCCCGCCCTCAGCGGCGCGCGCCCAGGTCACCTTCTGGCTCTCCGCGCCGCTGGACGAGCCGGTGCGACTGCCGATCGGCACCGAGACCGCCACCGCCCGCACCGAGAGCGAGGAGGCGGTGGTCTTCGCCACCGAGCGCGAACTCACCGTCGTCCCCTGCGCCTTGGCGTACCTGGTGGTGCAGCAGCAGGGCGAGCCGACCCTCGACCGCACCTCGGACCTGGCTGAGCACAAGGACGTGATGTGCTTCACCGAGTCGCCCCGGCCCGGCGACAGCATGATGATCGGGCTCAGCAACGCCGTCCCGCACTGCGCGGTGGCGCTCACCCTGGACAGCCGCGTCGACGGTGTCGGCGTCGACCCCCGGCAGCCCCCGCTGGTCTGGGAGGCCTGGACGGAGGACGGCTGGACCGAGTGCGAGGTCGACCGCGACGGCACCGGTGGTCTCAACCGCCCCGGCGAGGTCGTGCTGCACATCCCCGGCGGCCATGTGAAGTCCCGGACCGGGCGTCAGGAGGCCGGCTGGATCCGCTGCCGGGTCGTCGAGCCCCAGCCCAACCAGCCCTTCTACACCACCTCGCCGACCGTGCGTCAGGCCGAGGCCTTCACCATCGGCGGGACCACCGGCTCCGTGCACGCCGAGACGGTCCGCGACGAGCAGCTGGGCGAGTCCACCGGCCTGCCCGGACAGCGGCTGCGGCTCGCCCACGCCCCCGTCGTCGGCGACATCCCGCCGCTGCACCTGCAGGTCGGTGACGTCGACGGCTGGGCCGACTGGGAGGCCGTCGCCCACTTCGCCGCCTCCGGCCCCGACGACCGCCACTTCACCCTCGACGCCGCCACCGGCGAGATCGCCTTCGGCACCGCCGTCCGCGAGAGCGACGGCGGCCTGCGCCAGTACGGCGCGGTGCCGCCCAAGGGCGCGGCCATCCGGGCCTGGCGGTACCGCACCGGTGGCGGACGGTCCGGCAACGTCGCGCGCGGCGCGATCCAGGTGCTGCGCAGCTCCGTGCCCTACGTCTCCGAGGTGGTCAACCGCGAGGCCGCCACCGGCGGCGTCGACGGCGAGACGGTCGAGGAGGCCAAGACCCGCGCCCCCATCACGCTGCGCGCCCAGGACCGTGCGGTGACCCTGCGCGACTACGAGGAGCTGGCCCGCCGCGCCGCGCCGGAGACCGCCCGCATCACCTGCCTGGAGGGCGAGCCCGACCAGCACGGCGCCCACGCGGTCCGGGTCCTGGTGGTCCCGCACGCGGTGCCCGACCTCGGCGGTCGGCTCCGCTTCGAGCAACTCGTCCCGGCGGACGCGCTGTTGGAGCGGATCACGCACTACCTGGACGAGCGGCGGCTGATCGGCACCCGGCTGGCCGTCGGCCCGCCCTACTACCAGGGCGTCACCGTCGTCGCCACGCTGCACGCCTTCCGCGGCGCCGACACCGACCGGGTCCGGCGGCAGGTCCACGACGCGCTCTACCGCCACCTCGACCCGCTGGTGGGCGGCGCGCTGGGGACCGGCTGGCCCTTCGGTCGTCCGGTGCAGTCCGGTGAGATCTTCGCCGTGCTGCAGCGGGTGCCCGGCGTGGAACTGGTCGACCAGGTGCTGCTCCACCCGGCCGACCCGCTGACCGGCAAGCGCGGCGACGCCACCGACCGGATCGACCTCGAGGCGCCGTCCCTGGTCTTCTCCTTCGACCACCGGGTTCGCGTCATCGGCGGCATGGGTGCGGGAGAGCAGTCGTGAGAGGTTCCGTCGACGGGCTCGGCTCCTCCGCGCCGCTCGGCGCGATGCTGCCCGCCGTCTTCGCCGAGGACGAGCTGGCGCAGCGCTTCGTCGCGGGGCTCGACGAGGTGCTGGCCCCGCTGCACAACGTCCTCGACTGCCTGGAGGCCTACTTCAGCCCCGCGTTGGCCCCGGAGGACTTCGTCCGCTGGCTGGCCGAGTGGGTCGGCGCAGAGGTCGACGGCACCGAGGAGGAGGCGCTGCTGCGCGCGGCCGTCGCCGCCGCCGCGCGCCTGCACCGCATCCGCGGCACCCGCCGCGGCCTCGCCGAGGCGGTACGCCTCGCGTTCGGCCGGGAGCCGGTGATCACCGAGAGCGGCGGAGCGGAGTGGAGCGCCCGCCCGCTCGGCCCCGTCCCCGGTGAGCGCCGCCCCCGGCTGCACGTCACCCTGGCGCTGCCCAGCCCCACCCCGATCGACCAGCACCGGCTGGAGGCCCTGGTCTCCGCCGCGCGCCCCGCACACATGCCTTACACGGTCCAGGTGACCGCGCTGGAAAGGAACTGACAGGTGACCAGCCAGAACGCCGACGCGGCCGGGAACGGGCCGCAGGCCTGCCCCGAGTGCGGCACTCCGCCCACCCCGGGCCAGTCCTTCTGCGACGGCTGCGGCGCCGTCCTCACCTGGACGTCGAGCAGTTCGTCGCGGAGCAGTAGCAGTAGCAGTAGCCGCAGTAACAGCAGCAGCAAGGGCAGTGACGCCGCGTCCGGTGCGAGCGCGGCACCTGCCGCGGCGGCCGAGGTGCCTGCGAAGCCCGACGGCACCGCCTCGGCTCCGGCCGAAGCTGCCCCCGACCGCTCTGGTGACGTACTGTCATCTGCCGCCGGGGCTAGGGTTCCTGCGGCGCGCGAGGCGTCCCCCGACGAGACGCCGACCGAGCCCCTGCCGCCCGCGACTGCTGCCGCACCGGCAGCCGCCCCGTCCACCGAGTCCGCCGCATCCGACGGCGAGGACGCGGCGACCGCGCGGGCCCGCGCGCTGCTGGTGCCCGTGGCCGACGCGCAGCAGCAGGAGGTCGCACCGTCCATCGCCCCGGTGCTGCCGGGACGCCCGGTCGCCGCGCGGCCGACCGCGCAGGCCCCGGGGGCCGAACTCGGCGACGAGGGCGGCGTGCCGTGTCCCTGGTGCGGCACCGCCAACCGGCCGGACCGGCACTTCTGCCGCCGCTGCGCCATGACGATGGAGGGGCGTCCGGAGGACCCGCCCAAGCTCGCCTGGTGGCGCCGCCTGCCGGGTTTCGGCCCGCGCCGCAACCCGTGGGCCGGGGAACGCCCGCGCCTGCGGAGCAACTGGAGCCAGGTCATCCGCTGGGTGGTCGCGGCGGCCGTGGTCGCCGCCGTCATCACGCTCGCGGTCAACGGCGGCTCGATGGCGCAGGCGGTCGGCGACCACTTCGCCTCGCGTTCCCTCATCCCGCCGGACACGTCGAAGATCAGCGCGTCCAACTCCTACCCGCAGCACGGGCCGGAGTTGGCGTTCGACGAGCACAACAACACCTGGTGGGGCCCCGGTTTCACGGGTGACGACGCGGGCCGGTGGATCCAGGCCGGGTTCGACCAGCCGGAGAACCTGCTCGACGTGATCATCTCGCCGGGTGTGTCCACCAACGCGTCCGACCTCGACAGCTCCGCGCTCCCGCAGACCCTGCAGGCGACCGTCACCGACTCGAACGGCAAGGTCCAGACGACCCTGCTGACCCTGAACCCGAACGTCGGCCCGCAGACCCTCCCGCTCCGCTACGACAATGTCGTCTCGGTGCGCTTCACCATCGAGTCGGCCTACAACGCCTCTCCCACCAAGCAGGTCGCGATCGCCGAGATCGAGTTCTTCGGCCGCTCGCACGGCGGCGGCTCGTAAGCACTTCTCCAGGCGGTATGCAGGGCACGGGACTTGTGGAAGTCCCGTGCCCTTGTACTTTGCTGATGGAACGCCAGAAACTGGCGGTCGTCACCGGCCGTAGCCACGGACGGACCGGCAGCGTGCCGACCGCTTTCAGCGGCGACCGCTGCGCGCCGGGGAGCAGACGGGCCATCAGCCACGGCCACAGGGCCGGTGCGAGGAGCGGGAACCGCTCCGGCGCGCAGTGGGTCGCACCCCGGAGGGCCCAGACCGTGGTGTCCGGTCGCCCGGCGAGGCCGGTGAGGTCGCCGAGGGGGATGTACTGGTCGCGCTCGCCGTTGACGGCCAGCAGGGGACTGCCGCCGGGCCGGTCGAGCAGCTCCCGGAGCGAGAACCGGGCGACCAGGTCGGGCACCGCCTCGGGCTCCGCCAGTGCGGTCATGCCGAGGGCGTTGCCGATGATGCCGGCCATGCCGTACGGCAGCTTCAACACGTCGACGGGCTCGTCCGCCGCGCCCGTCGGCGCGCCGATCGCGACGGCCGCGTCGACCTCGCCGAGCAGGGCGAGCCGAGCCGCCCACAGGCCGCTGAAGCTGAACGCCATGATCCCGACCGGGAATCCGTAGCGGGCCCGCAGCGGCGCGATGACCTCGGCGTACACGCGGTCGGAGTCCGGCGCCAGCGGAATGCGCGACTCGCCCGTGCCGGGCATGTCGAGCGTGACCACCAGCAGACCCGTGGCGAGGGCCGTCGTCACCGCGAGCCGGTGCAGGTCCATCTTCCAGGTGTCGGCCCCGCCCGACAGCACCAGGATCCCCGGCCGTGGGGCGACCCGCCGCCGGTAGAGGTGCAGCGGCGTCGGGACGTCGTCGACCTGCCGGTGGAAGCGCACGGGAAACCGGTGCGACGCGGCGAGGTAGCACTCCAACTGCCGCTCGTGGGCCTGGATCCGGGCGGGCGTGGCGAGCGTGGGGAACCTCGCGGCACCCCAGTACAGCGACGCCTGCACCAGCCTCCCGCGTGCCGCGGCGCGCTCGGCCTCGCGTCCCCACACCGGCGTCCAGCCGGTTTCCCCCGTGCCCCACATGTCGTCGATCGCGTCCCGCGCCCGGGCGATCGTGGCTTTCGGAATCCCGCACGCCGCGAACTGGGCGGCCCGCTCGATGACCACCGCCTGCGGGTCGACATCGTAGGTGAACATACCGACAGCATGGGAGTGATCGCCGGTGCCCGGCAAGCGCTTTGAGCTCTGACGCGACGTCAGATCAGATCCTGCCGCAGGTCCGTTCTCACGGCAGCGCGCCCGCCTTACGGAGCAGCACCGCGCGTTCCCGGGTGTTGCCGCAGAGGCGGGCGGCGAGTTCGAGCTCGGCGCGGGCCTCGGTGGTGCGGCCCAGACGGGTCAGCAGTTCGCCGCGGACGGTCGGCAGCAGGTGCAACCCCGCGAGGCGTCCGGAGGCGGCCAGGTCGTCGACCAGGTCGAGCGCCTCCTGCGGGCCCGTCGCCATGGCGACGGCGACGGCCCGGTTGAGCTCCACCATCGGTGACGGCGCGACCCGGCCGAGTGCCTCGTAGAGCAGCACGATCCGGTCCCAGTCCGTCTGCGCCACCGAGGGCGCCGACGCGTGGCAGCCGGCGATGGCGGCCTGCAGCCCGTACGGTCCGAGACGCCGCCCGGCGGCCCGGGCCCGCGCGAGCGCCGCGATCCCGCGGCGGATCGCCGCGCGGTCCCACAGCCGGCGGTCCTGGTCCTCCAGCAGGACCGCCTCCCCGTCCGGCCCGGTGCGCGCGGGGAAGCGCGCGGCGGTCAGCTCGAACAGCGCGAGCTCGCCGTGCACCTCCGGCTCGTCGGGGAGCAGCGCGGCCAGCATGCGGGAGAGCCGGGTGGCCTCCCTGGCCAGATCCGGGCGCAGCAGGGCGTCGCCGCTGGTCGCGGTCGACCCTTCGCTGAAGATGACGTAGAGCACGCTCAGCAACCCGCCGAGCCTTTCCCGCCGTTCCTCGGCGGGAGGCAGTGCGAACGGCACGCCGGCGGCGGCGATGGTCTTCTTCGCCCGGGTGATCCGCGCCTGCACGGTCGGCACCGGCGTAAGGAAGGCCCGCGCGATCTCCTCGCTCGTCAGACCGCCCACGGCGCGGAGCGTCAACGCCACCCGCGCCTCCGGCGAGAGCACCGGGTGACAGGCGATGAACATCAACGCCAGCACGTCGTCGTCGACCCGGTCCGGGTCGAACGGCAGGTCGTCCGGCCGCTCCGGCGGCTGCACCGCGCCCGAACTCGCCTCGCCCTCGGCGAGGGGGTTGGCCAGCAGCGCGTACCGCTCGTCGCGTGCGGAGCGGCGGCGGAAGCTGTCGACGGCACGCCGCCGGGCGGCGGTCAGCAGCCAGCCCACCGGGTTGGCGGGCACGCCGTCGCGGGCCCAGCCGACCAGGGCCTCGGCGACCGCCTCCTGTGCGACGTCCTCGGCCAGCTCGAACTGCCCGGTGTACCGGGCCAGCGCGCCGACGATCCGCGCCGACTCCATCCGCCACACCGCCTCGACGGCCCGCCGCGCTGCCTCCGCGCGGGGCGCCTCCCCGCGCGGCGGGCCGTCGAGCGGGCCGTCCGCAGCTGCGGCCATCAGAGCTGGCCGGTCCGCTCGCGCCAGGCCCGCTCCTTGACGATCCACTCGTTGTCCTGCGGGAACTCGTCGATCGCCGGAACCCGGCGGATCTCGCACCGCGACCCGGCGATGGCCGGCATCCGCCGGGCCCACTCCACCGCCTCCTCCTTCGAGGCCACGTCGATCAGGTAGAAGCCGCCGAACAGCTCCTTCGTCTCCCCGTAGGGACCGTCGGTGACGATCGGCGTCTCGCCGCTGTAGTCGACGACGACGCCCTGGCCCGGATCGTCCAGCCCCTCGGCGGCGAGCAGCACGCCGGCCCGGATCAGCTCCTCGTTGAAGCGGCCCACGGTCTCCAGCATCTGCTCGAACGGCGTCTCCATCATCTTCGCGAGGGACTCGTCGGTGTTGCGCATGATCAGCATGTACTTCGCCATTCCGGCCTCCTGGGCATCGGGGGTCGCCTTCCGACCCTCTCTACCCCAGGTCGAACGGCGTCGCAGCGGATCGACACAGCCGACGGAGAATTTTCTCCCCGATCGCGATCATGTCCGCGTTCACGTCCGCGATCACGTCCGCGACCGCGTTGGCGATCACAGCCCGAACAGCCGCGCCGCGTTGTCGTGGCACACGGCCCGCAGCCACTCCTGGCCGAGGCCCAGCCGTTCCAGGGCGTGGAGCTGGTGGACGTACGGGTAGGGGATGTTGGGGAAGTCGGAGCCGAGCAGGACGCGCTCGCCGAGATCGGCCAGCCGCGGCAGCGCCCGGCGCGGAAAGGGCATGAATCCCTCGGCGAAGTCGGTGAACGCCATCGTGGTGTCCAGCCGGACCTGCCCGTACCGCTCGGCGAGGCCGAGGAAGTCCTCGTACTCGGGCATGCCGAGGTGCGCGACGACCAGCCGCAGCTCCGGATGGCGCGCCAGCACCCGCGCGATCGGCTCAGGGCCGGTGTGCTTGCCGGGCGCGGGCCCGGAGCCGCAGTGGATCACCACGGGGATCCGGGCCTCGGCGAGCAGCCCCCAGGCGGGTCGCAGCAGCTCGTCGGCCGGGTCGTACGCCCCCACCTGCACGTGTGCCTTGAAGACGCGCGCACCCGCGTCGACGGCCTCGCGGACGTACGCCTCGACACCCGGCTCGGGGAAGAGCGTCGCGGTGTGCAGGCATCCGGGGGTGCGCTCGGCGAAGTCGGCGGCCCAGTCGTTCAGCCAGCGGGCCATGCCGGGCTTGTGCGGGTAGAGCATCGAGGTGAACGCCCGCACGCCGAACGCCCGGAGAACGGCGCTCCGCTCCGCCTCCTCCTGCCGGTAGGTGATCGGCCACTCCATGCCGCCGATCAGCGGCCCCTGAGTGTCGAAGTAGTCCCAGACCTTGTGCAGGACGCGTTCGGGCATGAAGTGGGTGTGCACGTCGACCAGTCCGGGCAACCCGAGGCCACGCCAGAACCGGCGGACCTCGTCGGCCTCGGCCTCGGCCGCGGGGCCCGCCTGCGCCGGCGGCGACGTGTGGTGATCGTTCATGGCGCTCACGATCGCCCGCGGACCCCCCGCGCGTCCACCCGGCCGGCCGTGCTGTGCCGTCGAACGGGCGCCGGTCAGCCGTCAGCGGTCAGCGGTTCTTGAAGTCCTCGATGGCCGTCCGGACGATCTGCCCCAGCACCTCGCCGCCCACGTGGCCGGCGTCCTCGCCGATGTGGAGGCGGACGTCGGGCCAGCACTTCGCCAACTCCCAGGCGGTCTGCGGCGGGCAGCCCATGTCGTGGCGGCCGTGGATCAGGACGGTCGGGATCCCGGCCAGCTTGTGGGCGTTGCGCAGGAGTTGGTCCTCCTCCAGCCAGGCGCCGTTGCTGAAGTAGTGCGCGCAGATCCGGACGAACGCGATCTGCGCGTCGACCTCGCGGTCGCTGTACATGCCGGGCACGCCGTTGGGCTCGTTGGAGATGACGGCGTCCTCCCAGGCGAGCCAGTCGGCGGCGGCCTTGGCGCGGACCGCGCGGTCCGGGTTCTCCATCAGCCGGGCGTAGGCGGCGAGCAGGTCGCCGTCCCGCTCGTCCTCGGGGACGCCGTCACGGAACCGGTCCCAGGCTTCGGGCTGGAAGAGCCCGGCGCCCCGGTAGAGCCAGTCGG
This sequence comes from Streptacidiphilus sp. MAP5-3, assembly GCF_041262505.1. Taxonomy (NCBI): domain Bacteria; kingdom Bacillati; phylum Actinomycetota; class Actinomycetes; order Kitasatosporales; family Streptomycetaceae; genus Streptacidiphilus; species Streptacidiphilus sp. MAP5-3. The sequence continues at coordinate 115,279 of NZ_JBGCCL010000004.1, read as the reverse complement.
TCTCGGACCGGCGCGTGGTGGTGATCGCCTGGATGACCATCTCGCTGACCCGCTCCGGGTGTTGCTGCGCGTAGGCCAGGATCAGGGTCGAGCCCCAGGACGCGCCGTTGAGCAACCACCGCTCGACGCCGAGGTGTTGGCGCAGGCGCTCCATGTCGTCGATGAGGTGCTGCGTGGTGTTGAGGCTCATGTCCGCCGCCGGGTCGCTGGCGTGCGGGGTACTGCGGCCGCAGTTGCGCTGGTCGAAGCGGATGACGCGGTAGTACTCGGGGTCCCAGGCCCGCGTGGGCCGCCGCGCCGCCCCGCTGCCGGGGCCGCCGTGGACGTTCAGGGCCGGCTTGCCGTCCGGGTTGCCCAGTTGCTCGTAGTAGATGCGGTTGCCGTCCCCGGTGTCGAGGTAGCCGCTGTCGTAGGGATCGGTCGGAGGATAGAAATCAACCATGACCGTCCATCCTAGGGAGCGTGTGATGGTTGCTCCTACTGGTTTTTGACCATGGGTCAACAACCATGCACGGGTCAGGTCTTGGCGGGCCCTCGCTTCGGAGGCTCCTTCTCGCAGGGTTCCCTTCCCCGGGGTTCCGTCTGCCTGCGACTCCGCGCGGGATCACGCCGCCGGAAGTGGCTCTCCACGTGCTGCTCCGGCCGCCTGCGCTCCTGCAGGGCGATCGCGTCGAGGACGTGCTCGTCGGCGCGGGTCAGCGGCGGCTGTACCAGCGAGCGCGGCCAGAGCCGCCGCATCGCGACGACGTTCACCTCGGCCGCGTAGAGCGACAGTTGCGCGCCGAGGTAGAGCCACCACAGCAGGCCGAGGACGGTGCCGAAGACCCCGTACACCTGCGTGGTGTGCCGCAGCTCGTGTGCGACCAGCACGCCGCCGAAGGCCTGCAGCGCGGTCCAGCAGGGACCGGCCAGCAGGCAGCCGGGAAGCAGCCGCCGCCACGGGACCTCGTGCGGGGTGAGCCGTCGGAAGCAGGCGAGGTAGAGGCCGGCGTTGAGCACCGCCGAGCCCAGCAGGCCCAGTACCGTGACGACGGGGGCCGGCCCGACCAGCCCGCTCAGCAGCCCGGTGCCGGTGGAGACCAGCAGCAGACCGAGGCCCAGCATGAGGATGAGCACCAGCGAGCGGGCCAGCCTCGGGAGGTAGCCCGGCCGCCGGACGTTCGGCACGTTCCACACCTGCGCCATCGCGAACTGCAGGCTCTGCGCCAGGCCGAGCGAGCCGTAGAGCAGGCCGAGGCAGCCGAAGGTCACCGCGATCAGACTGCCCTGGAGACTGTGCACGTTCGCGCGCAGTTGGTCGCCGATCACCGGGAAGTCGGCCAGGGCCGAGTTCAGCACGTCGGCGCGGAGGGAGGGGCTCCCGCGCAGCGCGAAGCCGAGCGCCGTCGTCAGCAGCAGGAGCAGCGGGAAGAGCGCCGCGAACGCGTAGTAGGTGATCAGCGCGGCCAGCTGCCCGCAGCGGTCGTCCCCGAACTTGCGCACGACGCCGATGACGAAGCCGAGCGCGCGCCGACGCTGCTGCCAGGCGTCGAGCCGGCGGATTCCACGTTCCACGGCGTTCATGGCTGCCTCCGGTGCCGTTCCGGCCCCGACGGACGGGGTGCCTCGGGCATCTGCCCGCGCCAGCGCCCGGTACACCCGGGCTTTCGAGGGTGGCGCTCGCCCCCAGCCCGTCCCCCAGCCCGTCCCTCAGCCCGTCCCTCAGCCCGTCCCTCAGCCCCGCCCCGCCTCGCCGCTGCGCACCGGGCTCTCCTGCCCCTCCGGCTGACGGTGGGCGAAGTCCTTGGTGCGGATCAGCAGCGCCGAGGCCACCCCGCCGACCAGCGCAAGCACGGCCGTGATGACGAACAGCGTGTCGAGCGCGCCGGTGAAGCTCGACCTGACCGCCGACTGGAGCGTGGCCTGCAGGGGCGGCGGGAGGGCGGCGGTACCCGCCGCGCCCGGTCCCTGGCCCTGGCGGACGGCGGCGATGATCTGATCCGTCCGGGGCGCCAACGGCGTCGTCGCGAGCGCTGTGGTGAGCTTGTGCTGCAGCTCGGTGGCGAAGACCGAGCCGAGGGCGGCGATGCTGGTGGCCAGCCCGACCTGCCGGAAGGTCGAGTTGATCCCGGAGGCCATGCCCGCCCGCTCCGGCTCGACCACGCCGATGGCGGTGGAGGCCAGCGGCGGGTTGACGAATCCCGCGCCGAGGCCGGAGACGATGAAGCCGGGGATCAGGTCCGTCCAGGTGCTGCTGCCGTTCAGGCCGGCCATCAGCAGCAGACCGACGCCCACGCCGATCAGCCCGGGGCCGATCAGCCACCGGGCGGGGACGCGCTCGCTCAGCCTGCCCGCCAGCGTCGCCGCCACCAGCATCGCCCCGCTGTTGACCAGCAGACGCGTCCCGGTGGCCAGCGCCGAGTAGCCCAGCACGTCCTGGAGGTACAGCACGATGTAGAGCAGCATCGCGAAGAGCGAGCCGTTCATCGCGAAGGCCGCGCACAGGCCGCCGACGAAGGTGGGCTTGCGGAACAGGCTCATGTCGAACATCGGGTGGGCGACTCTGAGTTCGGTGAGGACGAAGGCGACCAGCAGCGCACCACCCAGGGCCAGCGCCGTGATCGCCCCGGCGTCGCCCCAACCGGACTCACCGGCCCGGATCAGGCCGTAGACCAGGCCCACCAGGCCCGCCGTCAGCAGGGCGAAACCCGCCAGGTCCAGCCTGCCGGGGTGCGGTGCGCGCGACTCGTCCAGCCGCCACCGGGTCACCGCCCAGGCGGCGACGCCGATGGGGACGTTGACCAGGAAGATCCCGCGCCAGCTGATACCCGTGGTGATCAGGCCGCCGAGGATCGGCCCCAGCGAGACGGCGAGTCCGGTGATCGCGCCCCACACCCCGAACGCGATCCCGCGGTCCCGGCCCCGGAAGCTGTGGCCGAGTAGCGCCAACGAGGTGGCGAACATGATCGCCCCGCCGACGCCCTGCCCGGCACGCGAAAGGATCAGCATCACCGGTGACTGCGCCAGCCCGCACAGCAGCGACCCGGCGGTGAAGATCACCAGCCCGATCCCGAACAGCCGCCTGCGCCCGTAGCGGTCGGCCAGCACCCCGGAGGTCAGCAGGAACGAGGCGAGCGCGAGCGCGTAGGCGTCGACCACCCACTGCACGTCGCTGAAGCCCGCGTGCAGCGCGCGCTGGATGTCGGGCAGCGCGACCACGACGATGGTGACGTCGAGCAGCAGCATGAACGTGCCGACGCAGACCGCCAGCAGGGTCCACCACTTCTTCTCCATACGCTTCGCCTCCCGGCGCCGCTTCCCCGGATCCGACTCCCCTCCAGCGTTGCCCGCAGCGGGGCTTCTGTCGCGTCGGGAGTGTTCGGAGCGTCCGGAAGCCCTATGCGGCCCCGGGGTGGCCGCGGTGGTGGTGCCACTCGGGGGCCAGCACGGCCATGTGGTGGTCGTCGACCCAGGCGTCGCCGAAGCGCAGCGCCTGGCGTGAGGTGCCCTCCAGGACGAAGCCGACCTTCTCGTAGGCGCGGCGTGCCCTCGGGTTGTGGTCGAAGACGGACAGCGAGATGCGGTGGAGGCGCAGCCGCTCGAAGCCGTGACCGACGATCAGCCGGGTGGCCTCGGTGCCGAGGCCGCGGTCGCGGCCCCTGGAGCCCAGCAGGATGCGGAAGTTGCAGCTCTGGTTGGCGGGATCCCATTCGTTGAGCACGACCTCGCCGACGCAGCGGCCGCCGGCCCGGTCGACCACGGCCAGGTCGAGCCGGTCGGTCTGCTCGTGCCGGGTGCCGTACCAGGCACGCATGCCCTGCTCCGACTCCTCGCTCCAGGGTCGGCGCTCGGTCTCCGGCAGGCCGTCGGTGAAGCGGATCACCTCCGGGTCGGAGAGGAAGTCGCGGATCACATCGGCGTCCTCGTCGAGCCGGAACGGCCGGAGCACGACCCTGTCGCCGGTGAGGACGGGCTTGTGGGAGAAGTCGGCGTGTGCGTCGTCGCTCATGCCGGGAGTGTGGAGGGCGCGGCGCGGGGTGGGCAAGGCGATATCGGCCGGTGCCGGTCAGCCGTTTCGGTCACCGCTGCCGGTCACGGCTCCGGGCAGAACCACTGGGAGGGGTGCCACCCCGGCCCTTTCCCTGGCCTGACCTGCGGCTATATGGTTCTCAGGCTGGTCTTGAGCGGCTGGCTAGCCCCGGCATGTTCCCCCCGTGCATGCCGGGGCTTCTGCGCGCCGCCATTCCTTCCGCGCCGCCATTCCTCGGTGCCGTCAGTCCTCGGCGTCGCGCGCGGAGCCGTAGCGGTGGGCCAGGCGCGGGTCGGTCTCCCACCACGGGCGTGAGGTCTCCGGCAGCTCCGGGACCTGTGTGGCTGCGACCTTGTCGGCTGCGGACGCGACCGCGGCCGCGGTCCCGACGGGGGGCGCCGACGCGGACGCCGACGCGGCCTCCTGCTCGATCCGGTCGAGTTCCTCGTCCACGACCCGGGTGCGGAGGCGTTCCTCCTTCACCACGCGGATGATCAGGGCGACCATGAACGGCACGCCCGCGATGTCGCCGAGCCCCCACAGCACCGCGCCGCCCCACTTCTGGTCCTGCAGCGGGGACCAGCCCCACGGGCGGTGCAGGGAGTCCCAGTAGTGGGAGGCCACCAGGTGCCCGCCGAAGACCAGGACGAAGCCGAGCGCGGCGTCGAAGATGACCTCCGCGATCGTGATCAGCACGCCCAGCAGCGGGTGGTAGTGGTGCGGCACGGGGTCGATCTGCAGCCGCGGCCAGAAGTACGCGAGCCCGAACGCGACGAAGCCGAGATGGAACGCGGTGTTCCAGACCGACGAGGTCAGCGAGTTCTCGTACCAGGACGTGAAGTAGAACAGCCACGGTGGCACGATCAGCAGCACGGTCGACACCAGCGGGAACATCAGCACCCGCGACACCCGACCGGCCAGCGCCGCCTCCAGGTGGGCTCGCAGCCGCTCGGGCGCCGCCTGGACCAGCAGGCTGACCGGCGCGCCGAGCGCCAGCAGCAGCGGGACGACCATGAGCAGCAGCACCGCCTGCAGCGCCCGGTCGGTGAACAGGAACCGCTCGTAGACGCCCAGGCCGGAGCAGCAGACGACGATCCACAGCGCCAGCCCGCCGAAGAACGCGGCGATGCGCTGCAGCGGCCAGAGCCCGCCGCCGCTACGGCGGACACGAATGACGCCGACGAGGTACCCGACGGCGGCCACCAGGGTGATGGCCACGACCGTGGGTTCGAGCTGCCAGCTGCCGACGACCCGGGACAGGGTCCAGGCGGGCGGGCCGGCATAGCCGAGGGCGACGTTCATGTCGCCTCCGTTCGAGGGAGGTGGGCGGGCAGTGCTTCGTTCCGGGCGGTGCTTTGGTTCCGTGCAGTACTTCGGTACGTTCAGGCAGTCTGCCGGAACGGCGCCTCGGCGGTGGTCAGGTCGGGGGTCCGGTCGGCGAAGTCGCGGATCCTGACGACCCGGCCGTCCCTGCGCCGGAAAGCCGGAAAAGCCGGTGGAGCAGGTCAGGACGGACCGCGTCGACGGTCTCCGGCGGTTCGGGCCGGGTGGCCCGAAGGCCGAGGACCACGCTATCCGGGTGGGTGAACAGCTCGTCGACCAGGGTGCGGAAGCCGCGTGCGCGGCGGTCGGAGTACCACGCCGGGGCCGGGGCGGAGCCGGTGATCGTGGCCACGGCGCGCCGCCGCGTCCAGCAGACGGCCTCGGCCTGACTGCCTCGACCTGACGCAGCCCGCATACTCCGGCGCGCGCCCGGGCAGCCTGACGTTCGGAGGCGAACTGTCGGTCGACTGGGGGCAGGGGTGGCGAGCACGCCGGGGTTGGCGGCCCACGCGGTAATCACGGACGACGCGGGGCGCGTGCTGTTGATCCAGCGGGTTGACCCCGCCGGCGGCGAGGCGGCCTGGGACCTGCCCGGCGGGATGCTGGGCGACGAGGGGCCGGTGGACGGGCTACTGCGCTGCCTGCGCGAGGAGTCGGGTCTGCGGGACGTCGAGGTCGGCCGCCTGCTCGCGGTCGACACCGTCCCGGCGTCGGTGCACGGCCGGACCGTGGTCGACCACGTCCACGCCGGGTACGTCCAGGCCGTGCACATCCAAGCCGCTCACCCGGTGGATCCGGGCGCGACGGCGGGCTACTTCGCGCCCGAGAAGGCAGCGGAGCTGGTCCCCGGGCGACTCGCCCGCCGCCTCCTGGCAGCGTTGGCCGCGCAGCGGGGCGCGCACACCGCCGTGCTGGAGGACGGCGTCCCGCGACCGTTGGGCCAGGGCGACTACTACGCGACGCTGCCCGCGCCGATGATGGCTGCGACGGTCGTGGTCACCCGCACCGATGGGCGCGTGCTGATTCTGCAGCCGAGTTACAAGCAGCACGCCGAACTGCCGGGCGGGATGGTCGAGGCGCACGAGTCGCCCGCTGACGGCGCGGCCCGTGAGCTGTGGGAGGAGCTGGGCCTGGAGTGGGAGGTCGGCCGGGTGCTGGCCGTCGACACCTCCTCGGCCCGGCAGTCCAAGCACGGGCGCGCGCTGTCCACGTTCGTCTTCGCGCTCAAGCCGCTCACGCCCGAGCAGTCCGAGGCCATGGTCCTGGGGGACGAGGTCAGTTCGGTGCGCTGGCTCACCCGCGAGCAGGCGCGCGAGGCGTTGCCCTGGCGACTGGCCGCCCGGATGGACGCGGCGCTCGACGCGCGGGCGTCCGGCGCGACGGTCCATCTCAGCCGCGGACGCCCGGACCTGCCCGCGCCGACGGGACCCGAGGCCGATCAGGGCAGGGCCTAACCCGCGGCGGACGCCAGGCCGATGCGGTTCCACGCGTTGGTCGCGGCGATCGTCCAGACCAGGCGGGCCAGCACCGACGGGTCGAAGTGCCGTGCGGCGTCGGCGCGGAGCGCGTCCGGGATCGGGCCGCTGTCCTCGCGGGTGAGGTGGTCCGCGACGGCGAGTGCGGCGCGCTCCTTGGCGGAGAAATGCGTGGCGTCCGACCAGCGGAGGAGGGCGTCGAGCTTGTCCGGGTCCTGCCCGGCGGCCAGCGCCGCGTCGCGGTGGAGCGTGGTGCAGTAGCCGCAGCCGTTCCGCTGCGAGACGTGCAGCCTGAGGAGTTCGGCCAGCGCGACCGTCTCCCTGGGCAGACCGGTGTCGGCCAGCTCGGTGAGGGAGACCATCGCCTGGGCCAGGTCCGGCGCGGAACCGACGGGGTCGAGAACGGGCATGGTGCGCTCCGGTGTTGAGGGGACGAGGGAAGGAGCGGCCAACGGCTTGAAGCTGACCGGCAGTTCGGGCGTGAGGCCGAGGTCCGCGCCGGTGAGCGGCACGGGCGCGTGGATCAGGATGTTGTAGTGGTTGGGGAAGTGGCAGGCGTCAAAACCCAGCACCGTGCCGACGGTCCGCCCGCCGATCCGGACGGTGTCGCCGCGGTCGATGACGCCCGCGTTGTCCAGCTCCACGAACCCGAGGAACCCGACGCGGTCGATCCGGGCCCCGGGTCCGGTCTCCTGGTGGTCGGTGGTGACCAACTCGTGGACCTCGCCCGCGCGGACGCAGCGTGCGGCGTGCGGCTCCAGGGCCATGCCGCGGTCGTCCCTGCGGTGCAGCAGCACCTTCACCAGCCGCCCGTGGACGGCGCGCTTGGGCCCGTTCTCCCGCTGCGACGCCGACGCGGATGCGGACAGGGCCGGTGCTTCGAGGACGGTCATCGTGCGCCCACCGCCTCGCCCGTCCACCCCGCGAGGGCGGGCGCGCGGTCGGGCGCGCCGTCGAGGGCCCGGTCGGACACCCGGTCGGACGCCCGGTAGGCGGCCTCGACCAGGCGCAGCGCCGCCGGACCGCCGTCGTCCACGCGGAACGGCGACCGCAGCCGGGCGAGGAATTCGGCCAGGATCGCCTCGTACTCGTGCCAGAGGGAGGCCTTGAAGCCGTGGTGACCGGCCAGCATGTCGGCGTGGCGGACCGTGCCGTCGGTGAGGGTGACCGTGATGTCCTTGACCTCGCCGGGGTAGGACCAGTCGAGCTCGACCCGGGCGCTCGAACGTTCTCGGGCGCCGCCTGACGCGGTCGACAGCTCGACGACGGCCCGGCGGTCGACGCCGATCGCGTCGTAGCCGACGGTCGCGCTGCTGACGGCCAGTCGGGCCGGCGCGCCGGGCGAGGAGGGCTCGGCGGAGTCGCCGAGCAGCAGGCGGACCAGGTCGAACGCGTTCGGCCCGTTGTCGGCGACACAGCCGCCGCCGCAGCGGGCCGGGTCCAGGTACCAACTGTCGTTGCCCGTGTGCTCCTCGATCTGCTCGAAGTAGCGCACCACCACCGAGGCGATCTCGTCCCGGCACGGCTCCAACTGCCGGGCCAGCTGGCGGACGCGGGCGTTGTAGCGCCGGTGGAAGGCGGTGAACAGCGGCACCCGGGCCGCCTCGGCCGCGGCCGTCAGCCCGGCCGCCTCGGCGGAGGTGAGCGCGAGCGGCTTCTCCACACAGACCGGAACCCCGGCGCGCAGCGCGTCGCCGCAGACGGCGGTGTGGGCGTCGTTGGGGACGGTGACGATCACGCCGTCGAGCCGCTCGTGCGCCAGCAGCTCCCGATGGTCGGTGTAGCAGGGGACCCGGCCCTGCCAGGGTGCGAGGGCGGCGGGGTTGCGGTCGCAGACCGCGACCAGCCCGGCGGCGGGTGAGCGTTCCAGCGCCGCGAGGTAGAACTTCGAGATCACGCCGAGGCCGACGACGGCAAAGGACTGACTCTCCATCAGTTCGCCTCCCTCCTGCGCACCACTGGTGCCTTCACGTCGAACCGCTGTGCCACATCCTGGAGTTCACCGAGCAGCGCTGCCGAGACCGGGACGCCGTCGGCGCGGTGACGCTGCGCGCGCTCGGCCTCCGTCCATCCCGGGTAGCGGACCGGCGCGGCCGGATCCGCCGGAGGGCAGTCGAGCACGGTGCCGAACAGGCTTGCGGCATCGGCGGCCACGTCACCCGCCGGACGGAGCACGCCGGGGGCGACGGCCGCGACGAAGAAGCCGATGTCGTCGTCCCGGCCGGACGGCCTGCCGTCGGCCTCCAGCGCCTCCGGCTCCGGGCCGCGACCGGAGCCGCTGACCAGGGCGGCCAGCACCTCCACGGCCAGACCCAGCCCGAAGCCCTTGTAGCCGCCCGTCTCCGTATCGCCACCCAGCCAGCGCAGATGCGCCTCGCCCCGGTCGAAGGCGGCAGCGTCGGTGACAGTCCGTCCGTTGTCGTCGGCCAGCCAGCCCGCCGGGACCGGCTGCCCTGCCCTGGCCGCGACGCGGACCCGGCTGGTCGGGGCGACCGTGGTGCTCATGTCGAGGACGAACGGGTGGTGCTCGCCCGCAGGCGCGGCGATGCTGAGCGGGTTGGTGCCCAGCAGCGTGCGCAGTCCGCCCGGCGGGCGCGCGATGCGCTGACGCCCGCAGTTGGAGGCGACGATGCCGACCATGCCACGGTGCGCGGCGCGGGCCGCGTGGTAGCCCGCGCAGCCGAGGTGGGTGGCCCCGTGGACCGAGACCAGCCCGATCCCGAACCGCGCGGCCCGCTCGACGGCGAGGTCCATCGCGGCGGCGGCCGACCACAGCCCGAGCGCGCCCCGCGCGTCCTGGCGGACGGCCGCGCCCGCGTCGGTGGTGACGAGCGGCTCGGCGGAGGCGTCGACGCGGCCCTGCTCGAAGAGCGGCAGGTAGAGCCGGGTGAGATTGGTCAGCCCGTGCGAGGACATGCCGGTGAGGTCGCCGTAGCAGAGTGCCTCGGCTGCGGTGGCGGCTCGGTCCCGGGCCACTCCGCAGCGGCGGAAGACGTCGGTGGTGAACCGCAGCAGGTCGTCATGGTCGACGAGCGGACTGTCCTGACGCTGAGTCAGTTGATGGGGGAGGGGCGAGCTCGACAGCGGCATGCGGGATGGTGCTCCTTGCGGATGGTGCAGGCGGTGCCTGATCGGTGAACGGCTTGGCGGTGAACTGCTCTGCGGTGAATTGCTCTGCGGTGAACTGCTCTGCGGCGCGGAAGTGCGTGAGCAGGCGGGCGACGGTGTCGGCGAAGCCGTCCAGGTCGGACAGGTCGGCGAACTCGCCGTCGGCGTGGGCGTGGTTGGCATCGAGGCTGCCGGGGCCGAGCACCACGGTGTGGGCGTCGGGCAGGCCCGCCGTCCAGATCGCGTCGCAGGTGAAGGCCGGTTCCTCGGCGGGCCAGAGCGGCACGTCGGCGCGGGCCAGCAGCGGGAGGAGCCACGCCGGAGCGCCGTGCGCGCCGTGCTCGCCGTACGTGCTGTCCAGTGCGGGCAGGCCGCGCTTGAGCCAGGTGACGCGGGTGACGGTCGGCGCGTCGGCGGCGGTCCGGGCCAGGCGGCTGCTGTCCCGGTGCGCGTCGGTGAAGGCCCGCAGCCCGCTCCGGACCGCGTCCAGGAACCGGCGCTCCAGACGACGCCCGACGGCCGCGCTGCGGTAGGAGAGGTTGACCAGCAGACTGCCGCGCCCGTAGACGCGGTTGTGCAGGGTGCCCGTGTGCAGCCCGGCCACGCAGATCTGGCCGTCGGCCGGGTCGAGCGCGGCGTCGAGGGTGACGGCCAGATGGTGCGCCAGAAAGCCCAGCAGGACCGTCGCGTTGTGGCCCGAGCCCGGACGGTCGTCGACGGCGTCCTCACCGGTGACCTCGATCCGAGCGGTCATCGACGCGGTGCTGCGCAGCAGCGCCCGGCCGCCGGTCGGCTCGCAGAACAGGTTGAGCCGGCCGTAGTGCCCGGCCTCGACCAGCGGACGGGTGCCGAACGTGCCGAGCGCGCCGCCCTCCTCGCCGGATACCGCCTGGATCAGGATCCGGGTGTCACGCGGCAGGTCCGGCTGCGCCGCCACGGCCGCGCGCACCCCCGCGAGCAGCGCGACGGCCGGGCCCTTGGCGTCGATCGCGCCGCGCCCGTGGAAGCGGTGCCCGTCGAAGGAGACAGGCTGCTGCCCGGCGACCGTGTCCAGATGGACGTTGGCCATCACGGTCCGCTCGCGCGCAGCGTCGTCGGGGCCGAGAGAGAGAACCAGGCTCGGTTGGACCGTGAGGAATTCGGGCTGCTCGGCAGCTGCCTGACAGACCGTCAATGGGGTGTCGAGACGCTGTAGGCACCGCGCGTCAGGCGCCGCGTGGTGCACCACCGTGAAGCCGAGCTCGGCCGCCGCTGCGGCATAACGGTGTTGGGCGAACCACAGCTCGGGCGGTGGTGCGTCCGGCCCCTGCTCCAGCGGGCCGACCGTCGGGAGGGAGAGCAGGTCGAGCAGCAGCGTGTGGTCGTCGGGAGTGAGGCGCGGCGTCGCCTGGCGACCGGTCATCGCGCGGCCTCGGCGGGGCGCTGCCCGACCGGACGCGGCAGCACGGAGTCGTCGAGAAGCCGCCGCAGCGCCAGACCGCAGCGGACGAAGGCTGCGTGGCACTCCTCCGGCGCGTCCCGGTGGTTCTCGTGCGGGCGGACGGCCACGTGCGGTTCGAGGGAGAAGGCGCCCGTGTACCCGTGGTCGAGCAGCAGCCGCAGCCCCTCGGCCACGCGCAACTCGCCTGCGCCCGGCTCGCGGTAGGCAGGACGACCGTCCACGCCCAGCACCGCGTCCTTGACGTGCACGTGGTGGATGTTCCGCGTCCACGGGAGGATGCGGCGGAGCAGGGCGTGGTTGTCGTAGCCGTAGGCCGGGCCGTTGCCGGTGTCGAGGAGGAGCCCGAAGCCCGTGCCGCCGGTGACGTCGAGCAGCCGGACCATGCGTTCCGCGTCGGTCCCGGCCCAGCCGGAGCAGTTCTCGTGGAGCAACACCAACCCGGCGTCGGCGGCGCGGTGGGCCAGCACGGCCATGCGGCCCAGGACTTCCGCCTCCCAGGCGGACGGGTTCAGCGGGGCGCGGGAGTCGTTCGGGTAGGACATGACGCGCACGTAACGGGTGCCGAGCCGGGCACAGCGGCGAGCGAGGACGTCGAGCTCGTCCAGGTCGGCCGTGAAGTCGCCGGTCACCGGGCGGGCCCAGCCGCCGATCCGGGCGTCCACCGCGACCACGTCGACGCCCGCGTCAGCGAGCGCGCAGGCCGCGCGGTCGAAGGCGGCTTCGGGCAGGTCGGCCAGCGGGATGCCGTCGACGGTGCGCAGCTCCAGCGTGCGCCAGCCGAGTTCGGCGATCGCGGCGAGCTGGCCGTCGATGCCGAGGGCGGCCTCGTCACCGATCCCGGTCAGCGTCGGGCCTGCTGACCGACAGTCACTTCGCATCCGTCAGCACCTCTTCGATGAGCCGGAGTTCGGCGGTCAGGCCGTTGTCGCAGCGGCGCTTGGCGTCGGCGAGCAGTTCCACCGCGCGAACCTGGCGGGTGAAAGCCTCGGCGGGCGGGCCCTCGCCGTCGAAGTCGGCGTACGCGCGCAGCAGGAAGGCGGTGAGCGCGTCGTCGCGGAAGATCTGCTTGGGTGGGCTCACCGATCCCGGTGTGACCAGCCGGAGTTGGGCGTGGTCGTCGGCGGAGTCGGCCGGGTAGTGGCCGATGACGGTGCCGTGGTCGAACTGCAGCGTAATCCGCCGCTCGCGGACCGGAGAGGTCAGGTCGGAGCGGATCTCGCTGCGCACACCGCCGTGGTGGTGCAGCTGCACCGACCCGCTGCCCAGACGCGGCAGGCGGCGACCGTGCAACACCAGATCGGTGCAGGAGGCGGAGGCGACCTTGGCGTCCCCCGCCAGGTGCAGCAGCACGCCCAGGCCGTGCGGGATCTCGACGTCGAAGGCGGTCGGATGGCCGAGCGTGGTGAGCGAGCGGTGGAACCGCGGCTTGTTCTGCACCACCGAGATCTGCCGCAGCGTGCCCAACTTCGCATCGGTGACCAGGCGGGCCAGACGTTCCGTCAGGGTGCTGGCCGACCACGGTTCGACCACCGCGACCTGCACTCCGGCGCGGCCCACCAGGCGTACCAGCTCGGCGAGTTCGTCCGTGCCCGTGGCGGCTGGCTTCTCCAGCAGCAGCTTGCGGAAGCCGAGTCCGAGCAGGTCGCGGACCACCTCCGGCCGCCCGAGCGGCGGGGTGCAGACATGGACCACCGTGTTGTCGGGCGCCACCAACCGCCGTGCCGCGTTCAGCGACTCGGCCACGCGCAGCGCGCCGTCGAGGGAGGTCTCGCTGTCACCGTCGGGCGGGACGGACGGATCGACGCCGATGACCGGGCCGGGGGCGAAGAGGTGCGGCTGCTGTGCCCGGGCCTTGGCCAGGACGGGGAGATGCAGACCCGCGCCGGCTCGGCCCAGTCCCACGACCAGTGTTCGGAGCATGTGCCTGAGCCTGGTGGGGAAAACGGCCCAAGTCAAAGATTCATTGGCGTGGTGTACCTGATCGGGTGAATCGGCCCAGTGCGACCCAGGTTTCCCTCAGTTCGTGAACGGATGTGGTTTAGCTTCGGGATGTTTTCCGCAGCCGGTGACACGGTAAGGCAATCGTGAAAGGCGGACATGGACCCTCTCAGCTGCTCCGATCGGCGCGAACCCCCGCCCGGCGTACCGTTCTTCACCCAGGCGGAGACCTTCGCCGGACTGCGCGAGGTCATCGACGGGCATCTCGCCGAGCTGCTGGCCCAAGGAAAGTTCTCACACGGCGCCAAGGTAGGTGAGTTCGAGCACGCACTGGCGGCCTACACCGGTGCCCGCCATGTGATCGGCGTCAACAGCGGTACCGACGCGCTGGTGTTGCTGCTGCGCGCGGCCGGGCTGCGACCGGGGGAGGGCGAGGAGGTGGTCGTCCCCGCCTTCAGCTTCGTCGCCTCGGCCTCCTCCGTGGTACTGGCCGGCGGGCGGCCGGTCTTCGCCGACATCGACCCGGTCAGCTACGCGATGGACCCGGCCTCGGTGGAGCGGGTGCTCACCCCGAGCTGCCGGTTCCTGATGCCGGTCCACCTGTTCTGCCAACTCGCCGACATGGCTCGGCTCGGCGAGTTGGCGCGGCTGAACGACCTGGTCGTCGTCGAGGACAGCGCCGAGGCGATCGGCATGCGCCGCGACGGTGTGCACGCCGGTCTCCTCGGCGCGGGCGGCGTGCTGTCGTTCTTCCCGACCAAGACCCTGGGCGCGATCGGTGACGCCGGAGCGGTGCTGACCGACGACGACGAGATCGCCCGCACCGTCGACGCGCTGCGCCACCACGGCCGGTTCGGCCGCACGCTCGGCGACTTCCGCACCATCAACACCAGCAGCGGCGTGCCCGGTTACAACAGCAAGATGGACGACATCCAGGCGTCCGTGCTGCTGGCCAAGCTGACCCGGCTCGACGCCGACATCGCCCGCCGCGCCGAACTCGCCGCCGCCTACACCGAACGGCTCGACGATACGCCCGGCGTGCTGCGTCTGCCGAAGCCGGTCGGCGCGCGCTGCGGTGCCAAGGCCGACCCGGTCTTCTACGTCTACCTGATCGAGGTGGAGCACCGCGACGAACTGGCCGCCCATCTGGCCGCGCACGGCGTGGAGACCGAGACCTACTACCCGACCCCGCTCCATCTCCAGCCCTGCTTCGCCGAGTTGGGCCACCGTCCCGGCGACTTCCCGCACGCCGAGGCGGCCTGTGCGCGCGCCCTCGCGCTGCCGCTCTACCCGGACCTGACCTTCGACGCCGTCGACCGCGTCTGCGACCTGATCCGCACCTTCCGCCCCAGCACGTCCCGTCCCGCCACGCCCTACTCCGACACGTCCCGTCCCGCCACGCCCTACCCCGGCACTCGCGAGGGAGCCCGCGCATGAGGCTGCACTTCTTCCCTCCGGACCTTTTCGAGTCGGACCGGGAGCACCTGGTCCGCCTGGTCCACGAGATCGGGACCGCCCGCCCGGAGGGCGCGAGCCAGCGCTTCATCCTGGGCGAGCACACCGCACGGTTCGAGGAGGCGCTGCGCGAACAGCTCGGCGCCGCCGACGTGGTCGCCTGCGGCAGCGGCACCAGCGCGCTGACCCTGGTGCTGGCCGCGATGGACGTCGGCCCCGGCGACGAGGTGGTGGTCCCCGCACTGGGCTGCGCGCCACTGGCCAGCTCCGTCGTCGCGCTCGGCGCCGTGCCGGTCTTCGCGGACGTCGACCCGTGGACGATGGTCGTCGACCCCGAGGTCATGGAGCGCCGGATCACCCCGCGCACCAAGGCGCTGATGCCCGCGCACATGTTCTCGGTGATGGCCGACATGCCGCGCTTCGCCGCGCTCGCCGACGCGTACGGCCTGCGGTTGGTGGAGGACTCCGCGGTGGCCCAGGGCGGCGTCCGGCGGGGCGTCCCGGCGGGGCTCGCCGGGGAGGCGGGCGTCTACTCCTTCGTCCAGGTCAAGACCTTCGGCACGGCGGGCGAGGGTGGCGTGGTGGTGACGCGCGACGCCGAACTGGGCCGCACCGTGCGGATGCTGCGCAACCACGGTCAGGACGGCCGGACCCGTTTCCTGCACCACCGGATCGGCTGGAACAGCCGCTTCGACGAGATCCAGGCCGCGTTCCTGCTGCACCGCCTGCCCGGGTTCCCGGCCCGCCTGGAGCGGCGCGCCCGGATCGCCGAGCACTACACCGAGCGGTTCGCCGACCTGGCCGACCACGGTGTGCTGGCCCCGCCCCCCGGCCGGGACGGGCGCTGCTACTACGTCTACACCGTCCAGGCCGAACGCCGCGACGCGCTGGCGGCGCACCTCGCGCAACGCGGCATCGACTCGCACGTCTACTACCCGCGCACGCTGCCCCGCCAGCCCGCCTTCGCCCGTTACGCGGGCGTCGGTGTGGACCCGGCGGCGGAGTGGCCCGCCGCCGAGCGTGCGGGGGACCGGATGCTCTCGCTCCCGGTCCACCCACAGCTTTCCGACGCCGAGGTGGAGTACCTCGCCGACGCGGTCCGCGAGTTCGCCCTGGCGGGATGACCCGCTGCTGAGCGCAGGCACCCCCGCTGCTGAGCGGAGGCGCCCCCGCTACGGGCGGACGGCAGCGGGAGGCGCCGTGCCGCTGGCGTGGTGCGCCGACGCGGACGGTGACGGCGTCGTGCACGCGGCCGGTGTGGCCGGGCTCAGGTGTGATCCGGCCCAGAAGCCGACGACCAGACCCGCGCCCAGCAGCCACTTGTGCCGGGTGCGCTTCCAGTCGGACGGCGCCCCGGCCTTCATCAGCCGGAGCTCGGTCAGCTCGTGCGGGGACGGTCGGGTGTCGGTGAAGAGGCCCATGACGGACTTCCTTCCAGGGGAGTGAGAAGTGGGTCCTTGGAGGTTGGCGCAGCCCACCGACATCGGCAGCCGGGTTTTCGGTTCCCTCGACAGGTCTCGGCCATGAGCACCGCCGTTCACGTCGCTGGTCGTACGGCCCGGAACGGACAAACCGCCCGTCCGTGCCGCCGTTCCGGGTTGGCCGAAACTGATCCCCTCGCCGTCAACTCTTGTCACGGACGGTGAACTTGACGCACGCTGGTCAAATGACGGCCGGAACGGCGGGAATCGCGGGGACGTACCACGAGGTCTTCTGGAGCACGCTCGGCGGCATCGCCGCCGTGGTCGCCGCCGGACAGGTGCTGGGAACGGCCGTCGCCCTGCGGGCCTACTGGACCGCCGTCCGCGGACTGCCCGGGTGGTGGCTCTACCGGGCGCTGACCCGGACGGTCGAGATCGTCGTGCCGCCGCTGGAGAAGTACAGCAGCGAGCTGGCCGAGGCGCACCGCAACTACCCGGGCAACCTGCAGCGGCGGGACTTCCAGCGTGACATCCCCGGGGGCCTGCGGGTCCGCTTCGCGGTGGTCTGGCTGCTGGGCAGCTGCTGGTACGTGGCGCAGGGGCTGGTGATGATCCAGTGCCTCAACTCCCTTGCCGACAAGGCCGACGACCTGTCCCCGCACGTCGCCATCTGGCTGGAGGTCTCGGTCGTGGTGACCGCGCCGGTGGTGCTGAGCCTCACCGACACGGTCGGCGGCCGGCTCAAACAGCTCAGCATGGAGCCACACCGTCCGCCCCAGCGCCTCTCCCGCGCCGTGGCCCAGGCCACCCGCCACGACGGCGCGGCCGCCCACGACCCGTCGCCGCCGCACCGGCCGCCCGTCCCACCGGACTGAACCCGTATTGCGCCGCCTTGCGCGGCGTTGCGTCGCTGTGTCGTTCGGCGGTCGAACGCTGCGCGCACCGTCCCTGCTGACGGAGGATGACCGAGGATCACGGAAGATCATCGAAGATCACCCGTCCGGGAGGAGCACCTGTGCCGACGACGTCCGAGCCGCTGCGGAAGCTGGGCTTCCTGACCATCGGCCTCTTCGACCCGGCCGACCCGGGCCCCGGCCATGCGTCGACCCTGGAACTGATCGAACTCGGCGAGCAGCTGGGCTTCGACACCGCCTGGGTACGGCACCGGCACCTCCAGCACGGGATCTCCTCGCCCGTCGCCGTGCTGGCCGCCGCCACGCAGCGGACCCGCCGGATCGAGCTCGGCACCGCGGTGATCCCGCTCGGCTGGGAGAACCCGCTGCGCCTGGCGGAGGACCTGGCCACCGTCGACATCCTCTCCGGCGGACGGCTCAACCCCGGCGTCAGCGTCGGCCCGCCGATGCACTGGGACGACGTCAAGCAGGCCCTATACCCGGACACCGCCGACGCCGAGGACTTCGGGTACGACCGGGTCCGCCGCCTGCTCGGCTTCGTCCGCGGCGAGGCCGCGACGGACTTCCGCGGCGTCGAGGGCATCGAGGTCTTCTCCGACCGCGTCCAGCCGCAGTCCCCGGGCCTGGGACGGCGGTTGTGGTACGGCGGCGCGAGCCTGCGCTCGGCCCGCTGGGCGGGCGAGCAGGGGATGAACCTGCTCACCAGCAGCGTGGTCAAAGCCGAACCGGCTGAACCGGCCGAACTAGCCGAACAGGCCGAGCAGGAGGACGGCGGGACGGACTTCGCCGCGATCCAGCTCGCCCAGATCCTGGAGTTCCGCGCCCACCACCCCGACCGCGAGCGGGCCCGGGTCTCGCAGGGCTTGGTGGTCATCCCGACCGACAGCGCCTCCGCCGAGCAGCAGGCCAAGTACCGCGCCTACGCGGCGTCCCGCCTGCCGCGCACGACCGCGCCGCAGGGACCCGGCCGCCTGCTGTTCGCCCCGGACCTGGTCGGCACCTCGGCCGAGCTCGCCGAGCGGCTCCACGCCCACGCCGCGTTCCAGCAGGTCGACGAGGTCGCCTTCGCCCTGCCGTTCACCTTCGCTCACGAGGACTACGTGCAGATCCTCACTGACATCGCCACCCGTCTCGGCCCGGCACTCGGTTGGCGGCCTGCCGGCTGAGGCTGCGGGTCCACCGGGCGTGTGTCCGGGGGGTGTACCTGGGGGCTCGCGGGACCTGGGATGATCGATGCATGGTCGATCGAATCATCGCTGCGTGTGACGGTGCCGCCAAGGGAAACCCCGGGCCGGCCGCCTGGGCCTACGTCGTCGCGGACGCGACCGGCGTCCCCCAGCGCTGGCGCGCCGGAGCGCTCGGGCACAGCACCAACAACATCGGCGAGCTCACCGCGCTGGAGCAACTGCTGGAGGCCACCGACCCGGCGGTCCCGCTGGAGGTCCGGCTCGACTCGACCTACACCCGCGACGCGGTCACCAAGTGGCTGAACAACTGGAAGCGCAACGGGTGGAAGACGGCGGGAGGCAAGCCCGTCGCCAACCGCGAGCTGATCCAGCACATCGACGAGCTGCTGACCGGCCGGGACGTCACCTTCGTCTACGTCCCCGCGCACCAGGTCGACGGCGACCCGCTCAACGCCATCGCCGACAAGGCGGCCAGCGACGCCGCCCGCGACCAGCGCGACGCCTCCGGCACGGGCGACGACCTCCCCGTCCCCGCCCCGGTCACCGCCGAGGGCCGCGCCCGCCTCAGCCGCCCGGCACGCGGCGGCGCGAAGTCCGCCTCCACCGACTCCACCGGCGCCCCGGCGAAGTCCTCCACCGGCTCCGGCTCCGCCCGCACCCTCGCCGCCCGCTACCCGGGCACCTGCCCCTGCTCCCGCCCCTACGCCAAGGGCGACAAGATCACCAAGGTCGGCTCCAGCTGGGGCCACCCGGAGTGCGCGGGATCGTTCGCCTGATCCGTCACGCTCCCGGCTCCGGCTCCGGCGCTGCCGACGGCTCCGACGGAGCTCCCAGCTCTTCGAACAGGGTCAGCTGGAGCGAGGCCGGGGCGTTCAGGCGGGAGTTGAGGGAGTGCCACGGGGTGCGGGTGGGCTCGGCGAGGACCTGGGCGCCCGCTTCGGCGAGGCGGGCGGTCATCGCGGGGGCGTCGTCGACCCGGAAGGCGACGCGGATGTGGCCCGCGACGCGGCGGCCGACCTCGACGTCGTCGATGTAGTCGGCGTGGCCCGGGTCGGCGATCTCCAGGGTCGCCCGCCCGGCCTCCAGAATGGTCACCCGGCCGTCGGGGGAGGAGAACGCGCCGCGCTCGGGCAGGCCGAGGACGTCGCGGTAGAAGCGCAGCGCAGCGTCGTAGTCGTCGGCGGTCACCACCAGGCGGAGTTCGCGGACGGGAGCATGCGACTGTTCGGACTGGGACACGGCGACCTCTCGGATCGGAGCGGATCAGGTTCGTGCGGATCGGGTTCTGGGGGATCAGGTTCGTGCGGATCGGGTTCTGGGGGATCAGGTTCGTGGGGATCAGGTTCGCGGGGATCTGTTCGCGCAGGTCAACGCGACGGCGATCGTCGGCATTCCCGGCGGCCGAGCATTCCGACGCGTGCCTGACGACCCGTCACCCACGGTGACCGTCCCACCGCTGCGCACTGCGGCGATCGGCGGGTGGGGCAACCCGATCGAGTGAGCCGACGGCGTGGATATCATCCGACAAGCGTCGGGCCTGGCTTGCTGGCGGAATGACGGTCACCCCTGTGCCCCTCCCGCTGTTGCCGACGTCCCGCGCGTCCCAGGGCCGCGCCCGCCGGCCGAGCCGGCGGACGGTGCTCGCCGCCGGCGTCGGCGGCGCGGCGACCGCGCTCGTGCTCGGCGCGGCGGCGCCCGCCGAGCCCAGCGTGTCGGCGGACGCGATCGCCGCCGCTGCCGTCCGCGAGGAGTACCTGCACGGCTGGCGCGGGTACCAGGACGTCGCCTGGGGGCACGACGAGGCGCGGCCGATCAGCCGCACCACCCACGACTTCTTCGCGCCCGGCCACACCTTCGGGCTCTCCATCGTCGAGGCGCTGGACACGCTCTTCCTGATGGGCGAGGACGCCGACGTGATCAGCTGCTGCGACTGGATCGAGCAGCACCTCGACCCGGCGCAGAACGCCGACGTGCAGATCTTCGAGGCGATCATCCGCCTCGTCGGCGGACTGCTGGCGGGCTATCAGGCAACGCAGCGGCCCGCCCTGCTGGACCGCGCCCGCGAGCTCGCCGACCGGCTGCTGCCCGCCTTCACCGCCTCGCCGACCGGCATGCCCTACACCCACGTCAACCTGCGTACGGGCGCGGTGCGCGGCAAGGTCGCCGCGCTCGCCGAGATCGGCAGCAACGCCAT
The DNA here is from genome assembly GCF_041262505.1 of Streptacidiphilus sp. MAP5-3. Lineage (NCBI taxonomy): Bacteria > Bacillati > Actinomycetota > Actinomycetes > Kitasatosporales > Streptomycetaceae > Streptacidiphilus > Streptacidiphilus sp. MAP5-3. The sequence continues at coordinate 94,814 of NZ_JBGCCL010000004.1, read as the reverse complement.
GGAGTTCGGCCTGCTCAGCCGCCTCACCGGTGACGCGCGCTACTACGACGCCTCGCTCCGCGCCTACCGGGCCGTCATCTCCCGCCGCAGCGCGCTCGACCTGCTCGGCACGTCGATCGACGTCGAGACCGGCCGCTGGGTCGACTGCACCACCGTCGCGCCGAACGCGCCCGTGGACTCGTTCTACGAGTACCTCTGGACCAGCGGGGCGCTGCTCGCCGACACCCAACTGAAGAGCTGGTACCGGATGTTGACCGCGGCGATCCTGCGCCACCAGTCGGTCCGCGTCGGCGGCCGGCTCTGGTTCCGGTCGGTCGACTTCCACACCGGACGCCCCAGCGGCCCGACCACGCAGCTGGAGCTCGGCGCCTTCTACGCGGGACTGCTGGGCAAGGGCGGCGCGGTCCGCGAGGGCTCGGAGTACTTCGACTCGTGGACGGCCGTGCTGGAGCGCCATCCCGTGCTGCCCGAGTCGATCGACTACACCACGTTGGCCCCTGTCGACCGCTCCGGCCAGCTGCGGCCCGAGTACGCCAACTCCGCCTTCGACCTGTGGCGGATCACCGGCGACGAGCACTACAAGCAGTGCGCCTACCGCTGGTTCCTCGCCATGCGCGACCGCCAGCGCGTCCCCGGTGGCTACACCAACCTCCGCGATGTGACCGCGCCCGCCGGATCGGCGCGCTCCTACGACGACCTGACGCCGGGCTACTGGTTCGCGGAGAACCTCAAGTACCTGTGGCTGATGTTCTCGGCGACCCCGCGCTTCGACTACCGGGCCGGCATGCTCTCGACCGAGGGCAAGGCGCTGGCGGGCCTGCGCCCGCAGTGGCTGTAGCGCGCAGCGGTCAGTGCCCGCCGTGGGCCTGGTGGGCCTGGTGGGCCTCGTGCATCGCGTGCTCGCCGTGCCCGGCGTCCGGGGAGCCGCCCATCATCGCGAGCATCTGCCGCCCGCCCGTGCGCAGGAAGCGGACCACCAGGGCCGCCGCCAGCACCAGGAAGACGATGTTCAGCACGGTCGTGTAGTTCCAGCTGACGCCCTCCATGGGGATCCGCGCCCGCTGCTGGTCCGGCACCAACCCCAGCCCGCCGAAGACGAGTTCGACCACATAGCCGGCCACCACCATCGCCACGTAGAAGGTCCCCAGCAGGTACAGCGTCATCCCGGTGCCGTAGTAGCGGCGGTGGATGACGAGGATCGGCAGGATCAGCAGGTCCGCGAAGATGAAGGCGACCACGCCGCCGAAGCTGATCCCGCCCTTCCAGAGCACCACCGCCAGCGGCACGTTGCCGATCGAGCAGACGAACGACACCACCGCGACCAGCGGACCGACCAGCGGTCCCCAGATCTTCGACGCCAAGGGATGGCCCGAGAAGAAGAAGTGGTTCCAGAAGGAGTCCGGCACCCAGGCCCCGATCGCGCCCGCGATCAACAGCCCGATCACCAGGTCGCGCAGGATCGCCGCCCACTCCATCACGAAGACATGGGAGACCGACGTCAACCCCTCGCCCGAGAACAGCCGTTGCCGGAACGACCCGCTGCGGCGCACCGACATGTCCATCGCCGCGTGCCCCTCCATCGACCCGGCCAGCCCACGGTCCGCCTGTTCGCGTGCGCCGCGCAGCAGCCGCTCGCGCAAGGTGAGACGGAACAGCACGGCCAGCACCACGATCATGATCGGCCCGCCCGCGAACTCGGCCAGCGTGAACTGCCAGCCCATCAACAGCGCCAGGATCACTCCGAGTTCCACGACCAGATTGGTCGACGCGATCTCGAACGCCATCGCCGCCGTGAAGTCGGCGCCCTTGCGGAACAACGACCGGGCCAACGCCACCGCCGCGTACGAGCAGGACGAGGACGCCGCGCCCAGCGCGGAGGCGACCGCCAGCGTGCGCGGACGGTCGTCGCCCAGCAGCCGGACGACGGTCTCCTTGCGCACCACGGCCTGGACGATCGCGGAGAGCAGGAACCCGAGGATCAGCGCCCAGGTGATCTCCCAGGTCATCGACCCGACCAGGGCGAGCGCATGGGCGAGGGCATGAACGGCGCGCGATGCGGTCATGCTGCGACTGTACCCCCCAGGGGTATGTGGCACGGGGATTGACATGTGCTCACTCTGCGCGTATCACAAGTTACGTATCGTCACTTCGCAGTGACGTGGAGTGAAGTGTGGCAAGGGGGTAGCGATGGCGACAGACGCATCCGTTCCGGCAGGCGGGACGACCGAGCAGGATGCCACCACGGTCAAGCGGCTCCGCGTCGGCGTGGGCCTGATCGGCCTCTCGCTGCCGATCGTGCTGCCGCTCGGCAACAGCCTGTTCTCGGCCCATCTGGGCCTGCTGGACTCACTCAGCGGCTCGTACTACACCCACATGCGCAACGTCTTCGTGGGCGGTCTGTGGGCCATCGGGGTGGTGCTGATCTGCTACCGGCACAGCCCGCGCGAGGACCGCTGGAGCTCGATCGCCGGGTTCTTCGCGATCGTCGTCTCGCTCTGCCCGACCTGGCCGCCGTCCTCGCTCGTGCCGCACCCGACCACGGCCACGGACGTCGTGGGCGCGATCCACACCGTCTCCGCGGCGATCGTCTTCTCCTCGCTCGCCTTCTTCTGCCTCCAACTCTTCCGCGACGACGGCGAGCCGGACGGGGAGCGGCGCAAGCGGCTCTACCTGGTCTGCGGCGTGGTCATCCTGGCCGGCATCGTCACGATCCTGGCCACGGCGCTGCTGCACTGGGGTGGGGTGGGCGGACTGACGCCGGTCTTCGCGGGGGAGTCGGTCAGCGTCTTCGCCTTCGGCCTGGCCTGGTTCGTCAAGAGCGACGCCATCGCGGATCTCGCCCACCTGGCGGGTCGCCCGGCGCTTGCCGCTTCCTGGGCATAGCGTCACCGTGTGCGCAGAATCGTGCTCTTCATGTCGATGTCCCTCGACGGCTACTCCGAGCGGCTCGACCGCGACATCAGCTGGCACCGGGTGGACGAGGACCTGCACCGCTACTTGAACGAGCGGCTCCGCCCCACCGCCGCGTTCCTGAGCGGACGGGTCACCCACGAACTGATGGCCGCGTACTGGCCCACCGCCGACGCCGACCCGGACGCAAGCCCGGCGGTGGCGGACTTCGCGGAGATCTGGCGGACCAAGCCCAAGACCGCCTTCTCCTGCACCCTCACCGCCGACCGGCTCGACTGGAACACCACCGTCCGCCACGAGGTCGACCCCGCCGCGACCCGCGCCCTCCAGACCGCGCCGGGCGACGGCGAGTTGGGCGAGGGCGACCTGGTCGTCAGCGGCGCGGTCCTGGCCCGGACCTTCCGGGAGCTGGACCTGATCGACGCCTACCACATCTGCGTCCACCCGGTGATCCTCGGCCGCGGCCGCCCCCTCTTCCAGGAGCTCACCGCGACCCAGGACCTCCGCCTCCTCGACGCCCGCACCTTCGGCAGCGGCGTCGTCGTGTTGCAGTACGCCCGCGACCGCCGCGCCTGACGGGATCTCAGCCCCGCGATCGCCGTCATCGTCGTTACGTCTGGCTTTGACCCCTCTGATCGTAACAGTTACTGTTACTTCCAGAGGAGGCGAGGACCGATGAGCGCCAACAGCAGGATGACCATCGCCGCGCATGCCCTGACCTGGATCGGGCTGTACCAGCGTTACGGCAACGAGGTCGCCACCTCGGAGCAGATCGCCAAGAGCGTGAACACGAACCCCGTGGTCATCCGCCGACTCCTCGCCCAGCTGCAGAAGGCCGGGCTGTGCCAATCCCGGCGGGGCGCGGGCGCGGGCTGGATGCTCAGTCGCGACCTGGCCTCCATCACCCTGCTCGACGTCTACGACGTCGTCGGCCCCAGCCCGCTGTTCGGCATGCACCCCGCGACCCCGGACCCGCAATGCGTGGTGGGATCCGGGATCCAGCCGGCAATGCGCTCCATCTACGACGGGATCGAGGACGCCGTGCGCAACGAACTGGCCAAGGTGACACTGGAGACCGTGCTGCGCGACGTGCTCGCCGCCCCCTAGCGAACGCGGAACGCCGCGACCCATCCGCGAGGCCCGTGCCTCGACCTTCCGTCCCCGATGATGTAACAACTTTGGTTACCTCATCCTGAAAGCCGTGTACCGACCGAGAGGCCGAACCCCCTCGGCGAAGAAAGGGCAGAACATGAGTGAGAACACGCGCAGCGTGGTGGAGGAGCTCCTGAAGCGCGTCGGAGCAGGCGACATCGAAGGGGTTGTGGAGCTGTTCGCGCGCGACGCCGTCTGGGAGATCCCCGGTGACCCGGCCATCGTCCCCTGGGTGGGGCGTCGCTCGGTCGAGAACATCCCGGAGTTCTTCGAGACGATCGGTGCGTACACCGACCGCGAACTGTTCGACGTCGAGCGCGTTGTCGTCGACGGCCCGAACGCGGTCCTGATCGGACGGGCGCGGGTCGTCGTCCGATCGACGGGCAAAGTGATCGACACGCCCTTCGCCATCGACATTGTCGTCAACCACGAGGGCCGCATCAGCCGCTACTACATGTTCGAGGACTCCTGGCGCGTTGCGCAGGGCGTGATCCGCTAGCGAATACCGGGGGAGGGCCCGACCCTGGTCGATCTTCAATCTCGAAGACCAGCAGGAGACCGCGAGCGACCACGCACCGTGACATCCGCAGCCAGCGATCGGAGCCAGCCGGCCGTGGGCTGTGAACCTGCGTTTGTCGTCGGGGCGGAGGTTCCCGGGGGTCAAGTCAGCACCCACCGGCGCCGGGTTCAGCGGAATATCGCGGTCCACCATACGCTTATGCTTGACATGTCACGTAATCTGCGGCGGAGGACGGCGATGAACCAGCTTGAAGGCAAGACGGCCCTGGTGACCGGCGGCACGTCCGGGATCGGGCTCGCGACGGCCCAGCGCTTCGCTGAGGAGGGCGCCCAGGTGTTCGTCACCGGCCGCCGCCAAGCCGAGCTCGATCAGGCGGTCACTGCGATCGGTCACGGCGCGGTCGGCGTCCGCGGCGACGTGTCCGACCTGAGCGATCTCGATGCGGTCTACGCGAAGATCTCTCAACGCGGTCGCGGTTTGGATGTCCTGTTCGCCAATGCCGGTGGTGGGTCGTTCGCGACGCTCGAGGATCTGGACGCCGCGCACTTCGACCAGATCTTCGCCGTCAATGTCCGGGGCACGGTGTTCACCGTGCAGAAGGCTCTGCCGCTGCTGAACGAGGGTGCCTCGGTCATCCTGTCCGGCTCGACTGCCGCCACCAGCGGCACTCCCGCCTTCGGCGTCTACGCCGCGACCAAGGCGGCTATCCGGTCGTTCGGACGGACGTGGGCGGTGGAGCTGGCCGGCCGAAGCGTGCGGGTCAACGTGATCGTGCCCGGCCCAACCGAGACCGCCGGCTTGCGCGGCCTGGCCGGCGACGCAGCCCGGGCCGACGGGCTCATGGCTCAACTGGGTAGCGGAGTGCCGTTGGGACGAGTGGCCCGCCCCCGCGAGATCGCCAACGCCGTGCTGTTTCTCGCCTCCGACCAGAGCAGCTTCGTCACCGGCAGCGAACTCTTCGCCGACGGCGGAGAAGAACAGCAGTAGTCGCACCCCCGGGACGCCCGCGCGCGCTCCGCACCACTCCTACGCGGTTCTGACACGACGTCCCAGAAGGAGGACCTCATGTCAAAGGCAGTCCTGCTCACCGATTTCGGACCCCCCACCGTCAGACCGCTCGCGGACGCCGCGGACGTTCACGCGCTGCTGCAGGACGGGACCCTGCGCAGGAAAGCCGTGCTCGCGGTCTCGTGACCGCTGGCCCCCTCGTCCCTGCCATCGCCACACGGTTGGCGATCAGCCCCCCATTGCGCCCGCGCCAAGGTCGACGCGGACGCAGTCCCAAAGCCGATTCACTCCGGCACGTCCGGACCTCACCGCCGCACCGCCCGCGTGCAGTAACCGGAGACAGGAGAGAACATCCCATGGCACACACACTGCTCACCACGCCGTTCGGAGCAGAGTCGACCGCGCTGGAAGTCGTCAACGGCGTCGACCTGACGGGCAAGCACGCCATCGTCACCGGCGGCTCATCCGGGCTCGGCGTCGAGACGGCACGCGCACTGGCCTCAGTCGGCGCGGACGTCACCCTCGCGGTACGCGACACCGCAGCCGGCGAGAAAGCCAAGAGCGACATCACGGCGACCACGGGCAACCAGAACCTGCACGTCGCACGGCTCGACCTCGCCGACCAGGAGTCCGTCCGGCAGTTCGTGGCCGCATGGCAGGGGCCACTGCACATCCTGGTCAACAACGCCGGCGTCATGGCCATGCCCCTGAACCGCACGGCACAGGGCTGGGAGATGCAGTTCGCCACGAACCACCTCGGGCACTTCGCACTTGCCGTAGGACTGCACGACGCCCTCGCCAGGGCACATGGAGCGCGCATCGTGGCCGTCAGTTCTGTCGGCCACATCGGCGGCAACGTCGACTTCGGCGACATCATGTTCGACCGCCGTCCCTACAACGAGTGGGTCGCCTACGGCCAGTCGAAGACAGCCAACGTTCTCTTTGCCGTCGAGGCGACGAAGCGGTGGGCCGGCGACGGCATCCTCGCCAACGCACTCAACCCCGGCCGTATCCCTTCCACGGGCCTCATGCGGCACATTCCGCAGGTCGACGCCTCCACCGACAGCACCGGCGTCTCCTGGAAGAACGAGGAGCAAGGTGCGGCCACGTCGGCCCTACTGGCCGCCTCTCCCCTCCTCGACGGCATTGGAGGCCGCTACTTCGAGGATTGCAACGAAGCCGGCCCCAACGAGCCCGGTGTTCGCCGCGGAGTCGCCGCGTACGCGCTCGACGAGGACAACGCCGCACGCTTGTGGCAGGTCTCACTCGACCTTATCCGCACCTGATCCTCCGTCTCTTCGCACTCCGCAACCCTGACGAAATCGCAGGACCAACAGCGCTGATCCCGGGTGGCTGCTCCGGCATCGACGTGGAGTGCGACAAATCTCGCGTGGGACTGCCAGCCGAGGCCAGAACTCACCCTGCAACCCGAAGGACCGCCCATGAACAGCCCCGTCGCCGACCTGATGCGCCGCAACCTTCTCGACGTCTTCAACGAACCGGACCCCGAGCGCCGCAACGCGGCCATCGCGCAGACCTACGCCCAGGACGTCGTGTGGCACGAACCCGACCGCGTCCTCCGAGGCCGCGAGGCACTCGCCCAGCGCGCCACAGAACTGCGTGCGCAGACGCCGGACTGGGTCTTCCGGCCCGACGGACCCGTCTCCGTCAACGACGACCTCGGCCACCTCGGCTTCCAGTTCGGCCCCGCCGGTCAACCGCCCGTCGCGACCGGAATGGACATCGCCCGCTGCAAGGACGGTGTCATCGTAGAGCTCTACACCTTCGTCGGCGGGAGCAGCCAACCGTCCTAGTGCGACGGGCCCGAGCGCTTCGCCCCCAGACACGGGCGCACACAGTTCCTCCACGGCGGCGGCACGGGCGTAGCGGCGCACAGAAGTGCTGTGACCGGGAAGGCTCATCGCTGCAGCTCGGACGTGGGTGCCGGTCACATCCGCCGTTCGGGCGGCACTGTCGCGAACTCGGAGACGGTTCAGCAGCGCATGCGTGAAATCCGCGTCCGCGGTGTACGGGAACAGGCCGCTGCGCATCTCCGCGAGCTGACGCAGCGTGATCCGGTCACCGCACGGCACGCCGTGGATGTGGGCGCAGATCGGGTCGTCGAGCCGGATCCTGCCCTCGTCGACGAGCTCGAGCAGCGCGGTGACCGTGAACGTCTTGGTCTCGCTGCCGATCCGCATGAACAGGTCGGTGGCCATCGGTGCGCCGGTGGCGGTGTCGGAGACACCCGTCGCGCGGGTGTAGCTTCCCCTGCGGAGCCTTCCGGTCTGTCGATGTCACTCGCAGAGTCTGACCAGGACCACGGGTCCGTTGGGCCGGGTGGACTCCCGGGGAGGGAGGCCACCCGGCCTGGACGTTGCATGGGACCGGACGGTCAGAAGCCGCTGTCGCCGGGACCGCGGTTGATGGTGTAGTTGCCGGGGTTGTTGAGTCCGCCGGAGGCGGCGCCGCTGACGGTGACGTAGTTGGCCGTCATGCTGCCGGTGACGTCGGAGATGTCGATGCCGTAGGTGCCGGCGCCGCTGACGGTCAGATGATCCAGGGTGAGGTTGCTGATCTGCTTGGCGTAGCTGAGCAGCACGCCCTGGTAGGTGGCGTTGGTGATGGTGTTGCCGGTGACGTCCACGGGTTGGGTGATGTCGTCCTGGTTGGCGTAGATCCAGAGGGCGCCCAGGGACGAGCCCCAGTTGGAGTTGTACGAGCCCGCGCGGATCATCGCGTTGCCGCTGACCGTGGTCGGGCCGCTGAAGCCGGCGCCGAAGGCGGTGCTGACGGTGATGCCGGAGCCGAAGGCGACCGTGTCGGAGACGAGGTTGTTCGCGACCGTGTTGTTCGCGCCGCCGTAGACGCCGATGCCGTTGGCCTGGATCGGGCTGCTGACGGTGTTGTTCGTCAGCGAGCAGCCGGTGACATTCCCGCCTTCGGTGTCGAGTGCGAGCTCGTCGTCGCCGGTGTTGCGCACGACCGTCTGGTCGACCCGGGAGTTGGTGGTGCCGCCGTTGAAGTGGACGCCGTCGGCGAAGACGTCACGGACCCGGTCACCGACCACGTAGAGGCCGTTGGCGGAGTCGGTCCAGATGCCGACCTTGGTGTGCTCGATCCAGACGTCGTAGATCAGCGAGCCGGGGCCGAAGTTGCCTTCGATGCCGGCGGCGCCGGAGTTGTTGTTGCGGAAGGTCTGGTCGCCGTCGACGGTGAGGTCGGCGACCTGGCTGCTGCCGCCGGTGGCGAAGAGGCCGCCGGAGCCGTTGGGGGCGGTGGACTGCAGGGTGGTCCACCACTCGCCCGCGCCGCGGATCGAGACGTTGGCGAAGCTTATCTGTCCGGAGATCAGGTAGGTTCCGGCTGGGAACCACAGGCCGGTGCCGGTCCCGGACAGGGACGCGAGGGCGCTGTTGATCGCGCTGGTGTCGTCCGCCCCGGAGTTGGGCGTCACGCCGTAGTTGGTGACCGGCACGTAGCCGGTCGCGGGCATGGTGGCGGCGGGGTCGACCTGTTCGGCGTCCAGGACGTCGATGGTGTAGGAGGAGGCGGTGTCGGCGGCGTCCTTCTGCAGCTTGAGTACGGTGCCTGCGGGCCAGTTGCCGATCAGGGCGCGGGTCTCGTCGTAGAAGTGGTGGGCGGGCCCGTTGCTCGGGGTGTGGGTGTCGGTGTAGCCGCCGCCGTAGAGCCAGGAGTACTGCGTGGTCAGGCTCAGGTCCTGGACCTTGGTGCCGTTGGCGTAGAGCGCGAGCGGTGCGGTGGCCGTGGAGCCGTCGGAGTTGTCCGGGATCGAGTAGCGCAGCACGATCGCGTTGGCGGGCCGGGTCAGCGTGAACTGGACGTACTGGCCGGTCGCGGTGAGCTGGACGGCCTGGCGGCCGGTCGCCTCGGCCTGGAGGCTGGGGTAGGTCGTGCTGTAGGGCAGCACGGTGCCGTTGGTCTGTGCGGTGGCGGCCTGGTACTCGGTGTACGGGACGGTCGCGCCCTGCGCGGCCGGCGGGTTGCCGCCGGTGACGGCGACGCTGTTGACGGCCACGTTGCCGCTGTCGCCGCTGTCGGTCTGATAGGCGATCAGGTTGAGGCCGGAGCGCAGCGCCACGGTCTGGGAGGAGGTCAGCCAGCCGGACCCGGCCGGCAGGCTGAGCTGTCCGTTCTTGACGCCGTTCAGGTAGAGCGAGAGGGTCTGCGCCGAACCGGACGTGTTGGCGTACGAGAGTGTCACGGGGTAGTTGCCGGCGCTCGGCACGTCGGCGGTGAAGTCGACGACGGAGCCGGTGGCGGTGAAGCCGGTCAGGTAGCCGCTGCCGGTGTAGCCGGACAGGGTGGTGGCCAGTGCCGGGCCGCCGGTCCAGAAGGCGCTCGCCGCCTGGTAGACCTGCGCCGAACCGCCACCGCCCGTGGAGGTGGGCGTGGGCGTCGGCGTCGGCGTGGGTGTGGGCGTCGGGCTGGGGGAGGAGGCGCTGCCGACGGTGATGTTGTCGAGGTTGGCGTTGCCGCTGTCGGTGGTGTCGAACTTGTAGCCGATGGTGTCGCTGCCCGCGGCCAGGGTGAGTGTGTCCGTGACCGTGGTCCAGGTGTTCCAGTCGGCTGTCACCGGCAGTTGGTCCTGCTGGATCTTGGTGCCGTTGACGTAGACCGACAGCGTCATGGTCGAGCCGGTGCCGTTGGCGTACCGCAGCGACACCGGAGTGGCCCCGGCCGCCCCGGCGTTGACGGTGAAGACGGTGTCGGCGGTGCCCTTGTTCGCGTCGGTGTAGCCCTCGACGAAGCCGGTGCCGGTGTAGCCGGTGTGGTCGGTGCCGACGACGGCGCCGCCGGAGAGGGCGGCGTTCTCGGCCTCGTACTGGCCGGGCGGGGCCACCGGAGCCGACGCCAGGGTGATGTTGTCGAGGTTGACGTTGCCGCTGTCGGTGGTGTCGAACTTGTAGCCGATGGTGTCGCTGCCCGCGGTGAGGGTCACCGGGGTCTGCACGGTGCCCCAGGTGTTCCAGTCGGCGGTGGCGGGCAGTGAGATCTGGCTGGTCTTGGTGCCGTTGACGTAGACGGAGAGGGTCATCGTCGCCGTGGTGCCGTTGGCGTAGCGCAGCGTGGAGATGTACGCGCCCGCTGTCGCGGCGTTGACCGTGAAGACGGTGTCGGCGGCGCCCTTGTTCGCGTCGGTGTAGCCCTCGACGAAGCCGGTGCCGGTGTAGCCGGTGTGGTCGGTGCCGACGACCGCGCCGCCGGAGAGGGCGGCGTTCTCGGCCTCGTAGACCGTGGAATCGGCGTGCGCGGCGGGGGCGCTGCCCAGGCCGACCGCGAGGGTGAACAGCAGGGAGAGGAGGGCGAGCACGGCCACAGGGAGAATGCGGCCGTGCCGAAGCCCCGAGGATGAGGCGGGCATGTCGCTCCAGGGGTGGGAGGAGCCGGGGACGACGGCACGGTAGCCCCGCCGACACCACCGCACAATGAATCGCGCACTCGCCGCAAATTCCGGAGGAATTCACGTCAGGTCAGCAGTCAGAGCTTGCAAGCGACTGCTACCTGCGGCAACGCCCTGGAGCGCCGACCCTCGGTCCGTGTACGCCCTGAAAATCGGAGGCGGAATTCGTCCGTTCCTTGCCGCGGATTACGTCGCCTCGCCGCGCCAGGGTCCGGTCGACCCGCGGACCACGAGCTCCGGTTCGTGGAGCAGTTCCTTGGGGGTGGGCGCGCTGCCCTCGATCTGGTTGACCAGGAGCTGGACCGCGGCGCGGGCCATCGCGTCGATCGGCTGACGCAGCGTCGTCAGCGGCGGGTCGGTGTAGTTCATGAACGCCGAGTCGTCGAAGCCGACGGCGGAGAAGTCGCGGGGCACCTCCAGCCCGGCCCGGCGGGCGGCGCGGATCGCGCCGAGGGCGAGGATGTCGCTGCCGCAGATGATCCCCGTGGCCCCGGCCCGGATCAGCTCGCCCGCGGCGGCCTGGCCGCCCTCGAAGGAGAAGAGCGCGTGGCCGACCAGGCCGGTGAGGTCGAGCCCCGCGCGTGCGGCCAGTGCGGCGAAGGCGCGGGCCTTGCGCTCGGAGGGCGTGTGGTCGGCGGGGCCGATCAACAGGCCGATCCGGCGGTGTCCGAGCGCGTGCAGGTGGTTGAAGGCCTGTCCGACGGCGGCGCCGTCGTCGGTGGAGACCTGCGGGAAGCCGGCCCAGTCGACGGCGGCGTTGAGCAGGACCACCGGCACGCCGCGGTCCAGCAGGTTCCGGTGCTCCTCGGAGCTGAGGCCGCCGCAGAAGACCACGCCGGAGACCTGCTGGTCCAGCAGCATGGTGACGTACTCGGCCTCGGTCAGCCCGCCGGCCGAGCGGGTGCACAGCACGGGGGTGAAGCCGAGCTGGACCAGCGCCCCGCCCACCATCTCGGCCAGCGCCGGGAAGATCGGGTTCTGCAGCTCCGGCAGCACCAGGCCGACCAACCGGGCGCGTACGCCTCGCAGTTGGGTGGGGCGCTCGTAGCCGAGCACGTCCAGCGCGGTCAGCACGGCCTGGCGGGTGGCGTCGGAGACGCCCGGCTTGCCGTTGAGCACCCGGCTGACCGTCGCTTCGCTGACGCCGACCTTGTCGGCCACTTCCGCGAGTCTGCGAGTCATGCGGGCACTATGTCATACCGACCGTCAGATCCCTACAGTCGCTTGCGCTGATCCTGCGTCAACTTGCGTCCAGACGTCTGGTTCTTGCGCATATAAGTTTCGGTATTGCATGCCGTCGTGGTCGCCCGTAGCTTGTGCTGCACACCGGGCCGAGACCGCCGCCCTGCACCCGGGGCGCGGCCCTGACCTGCCACTTCCCTGCACGGCCCCGCCCTCGGGCGATCTCCTCCGCATCCTATCCTCACCTTCAGGGACCGAAGATGACCGGTATCAGAGCAGCCAGCAGAGTCCGCACCGCCGCAGCAGTCGCCCTGGCGACCGGTCTGGCCCTGACCGCTTCCGCCTGCGCCAGCTCCAGTTCGGGCTCGGGCGCCGCGAGCGGCAAGGTCACCATCACCGTCGGCTGCGAGCCGCCCACCACCCAGGCGCAGCCGCGTGCCAACTGGCTCGCCGACGTCGCCACGTTCGAGAAGGCCAACCCGAACATCACCGTCAACGGGGACGACGCCAACCCCTGCGACGACCCGGCCACCTTCAACGCCAAACTGGCCGGCGGCAAGATGGACGACGTCTTCTACGCCTACTTCACCGACGGCGCCAACGTGGTGGCGTCCGGTCAGGCCGCCGACATCCAGCAGTACGCGGGCCAGATCCACGGCCTTTCCGACATCCAGCCCGCGTTGACCGACATCTACCGGCAGGGCGGCACCAGCTCCGGCGACCTCTACGGCATCCCCAAGGGCAACTACAGCCTCGGCCTGGTCTACAACAAGGCCCTGTTCCAGAAGGCCGGGCTCGACCCGAACAAGCCGCCGACCACCTGGGACCAGGTCGAGACCGACGCCATCGCGATCAGCAGACTCGGCAACGGCACCGTCGGCTACGCCGACTACAGCGCCGCCAACACCGGAGGCTGGCACTTCACCGCCGAGCTCTACTCACGCGGCGGCACCATGGTCACCCCCGACGGCAAGTCGGCGAACTTCGACAACGCCGACGGCCTCGCGGTGCTCCAGTTCCTGCACAAGCTGCGCTTCACCGACAACGTCATGGGCACCAAGCAGGGGCTCCAGTACAACGACCTGCTGCAGATGATGGCCACGGGCAAGCTCGGCATGTACGTGGGTGACCCGATCACCCTGACCACCATCCACGACCAGTACAACGTGCCCTACGACCAGATGGCCGTCGGCCCGATGCCGGGCCAGCAGGCCACCCTGGTCGGCGGCGACGGCTACATGTTCAACAAGAAGGACACCGCGGCCCAGATCGAGGCCGGCATCAAGTGGATCAACTACGAGTTCCTCACCTCCGGAGTGGGACAGAACTTCAACTACCCGCGCCGCGCCGAGCAGAAGGAGCCCGTCGGCCTGCCCGAGCCGGACCTGTGGACCGGGGCGACGGCCGCGGCCGACGCCGCGGCCATGGCCAAGTACGCCAACATTCCCACCCAGAACTTCGCCACCTACGTCGCCGCGCTGCCGAACATGAAGCTCATCGTCGAGCCGCCGCAGGCCCAGGCGATCTACGCCCAGGGCGACAAGGCGATGGACGCGGTGCTCACCAACCCCAACGCGAACCTGCAGCAGCTGCTGGACACCTTCCGCGACGCCACCGACAGCGTCCTGGCCAACGCCCAGCAGTGACACCGTCACCGGCCCCACGACGACGGTGACGGCGACGACGAGACGAGAGCCCCACCCATGGCGACGATCAACCTGACCCGGGCGGTGGCCCGCGACCTGCGGGCGACCGAGCACTCCCGGCGCGGCTCCCTGGGCCGCAAGCTGCGACGCAACGCCAGTGCGTACCTCTTCCTGGCCGGCGCGATCCTGTGCTTCGCGGTCTTCTCCTGGTGGCCCATGATCCGCGAGGTGATCATGAGCTTCCAGTACACCAACTTCGCGGGCGACACCAAGTGGGTGGGGCTGCACAACTACCATCGGGTGCTGGCCGACCCGGACTTCTGGAGCGCCTGGCGCACCACCGGGCTGTTCACCCTCTTCGCCCTCGTCGTCGGCTACGCCGTGCCGTTCGCCCTGGCCGTCGTGCTCAACGAACTGCGGCACGCCCGCTCGTACTTCCGGCTGCTGGTCTACCTCCCGGTGATGATGCCGCCGGTGGCCGCCGCGTTCCTGTGGAAGTGGTTCTTCACCCCCGACGACTCGGGCCTGTTCAACGCCGTGCTGCACGCGGTCGGCCTGCCGAGCGTCCAGTGGCTCCAGTCCTCGCACGCGCTGGCCGTGCTCTGCCTGGTGCTCTTCTCCACTTGGATCAACATGGGCGGCACCGTCCTGGTCTACCTCGCCGCGCTGCAGGGGATCCCCGGCGAGCTCTACGAGGCCGCCGAACTGGACGGCGCCGGACTGCTGCGCCGTGTCTGGCACGTGACGGTGCCGCAGACCCGGCTGATCCTCTCGATGATGCTGCTGCTCCAGATCGTCGGGACGATGCAGGTCTTCCTGGAGCCCTACGTGATCACCGGGTCTGCCAACGACACCACTTCGGTGGTCTACCTGATCTACCAGTACGCCTTCAACTACAACAACTACGGCAGCGCCGCCGCGCTCGGCGTGCTCCTGCTGCTCGTCCTGATCGCGTTCGCGGGCGGCTACCTGTGGCTCAGCCGCCGCGCCGAGGAGGAGTAGGCCCGATGTCCGCCTTCGACACGCCGACCCGCACCCTGGTCTCGCAGGCCCAACTCGCCCGCCCGCTCGGCCGCGCCGTCTACTGGACCGTCTTCTGGGCCCTGGTCGCGCTCTTCGCGCTGGCCTTCCTCTTCCCGATGTACTGGATGGTCAGCGGCGGCCTGAAGTCCCCGCAGCAGATCATCCAGACCCCGCCGTCGCTGCTGCCCGCATCGCCGGCCGTCAGCAACTACGCCACCGCCTGGCGGGACCTGGACCTGGGCCGGCTGATCCTCAACACCACCGTCTACGCCTTCGGTGCGCTCGCCTTCCAACTGGTCTTCGACGTGGCCGCCGCCTACGCGCTGTCCAAGCTGCGGCCGGTCTTCGGCAACGTGGTCCTGTTCGCGATGCTCGCGACCCTGATGATCCCGACCACGGTCATCGTGCTGCCCGCCTACCTGACCGCCAACGACATCCCCTTCCTCCACTGGAGCCTGCTCAACACGCCCTGGGCGATCTGGCTGCCGTCGGTGGCCAATGCCTTCAACATCTTCCTGCTCAAGCGGTTCTTCGACTCGATCCCGACCGAGTTGCTGGCCGCCGCCGCGATCGACGGCGCCGGACCGCTGCGGACCCTGTGGTCCGTGGTGCTGCCGATGTCCCGGCCGATTCTCGGAGTCGTCTCCATCTTCGCGGTGGTCGCGGTCTGGAAGGACTTCCTCTGGCCGCTGCTGGTGCTCACCGATTCCTCGGCGCAGACCGTCAACGTCGGCATCAACCAACTCCATGTCGGCATACCCGAGAACGTCTTCGTGGCGGCGCTCGCCATCGCCAGCGTGCCGACGATCGTGTTCTTCCTCTTCTTCCAGCGCAACATCATGGCCGGACTCACCGCCGGTTCGATGAAGGGCTGACCGCCCCGCGCGCCTCTGCCCCGTGCACTCAAGCGCCCACCCCCGGAGCCGAATCCATGACCTCCCGCAGCGCCGCGCGTCCGCGGCGCAGAACCGACCTGCCCGCGCTCGCCGCGATCCTGCTTGCCTTCCCGCTGGCGGTCCTCCCCGCGACCGGAGCGAACGCCGCGACGGCTGCTGCCTCCGACGCCGCCGTGCACACCTCGACCACCGCCATGTCCGGTCGGCAGGCGGGGGCCGACGTGCCGTTCACCGAGCAGAACGCGGCGACCAGCCCGTACGCCCGCACCAACGGCACGGTCCTCGGCTCCGACTACCGCTACGGCACCCTCGCTTCCGAGGCCACCGGCCGCACCGCCGTCCAACTCGTCGGCCAGGGCCGCTACGTCAGCTTCACGCTGACCCGTCCCGCCAACGCCGTGGACTTCCACTACGCCCTGCCCGACTCGCTGCACGGCGGCGGCATCGACGCGCCCCTGGAGCTGTACGTCGACGGCAAGGCCACGACCGCGCTGCCGCTCACCTCCCAGTTCAGCTGGCTCTACGGCACCTACCCCTTCAGCAACAACCCCAGCGTCGGCCGGCCCGACGGCCAGGTCCCGCACGACTTCTACAACGACGTCCGCTACCGCTTCGACCGCACCCTCCCCGCGGGCACGGTGGTCAGGCTCCAGGTGGACCCCGGCGACAACGCCCCCTGGTACGTCGTCAACACCGCCGACTTCGAGGAGGTCGCGCCGCCGACCGCCCGACCCGCCGGGTACCTGGACGCCACCGCCGCGCCGTACGGCGTCGACAACACCGGCGCCACCGACACCACCACCGCGCTGCAGAACGCCATCGACGCCGCCTCGGCCTCCGGCCAGGGCCTCTACCTGCCGCCGGGCACCTACACGCTCAGTCGGCCGCTGAACGTGGACAACGTCGCCATCGCCGGGGCGGGGGAGTGGGACACCGTCCTGACCGGCCACAACGTCTCCTTCGCCGGGAAGCAGAACCCGCCCAGCACGCACGTCGACATCTCCGGCCTGGCGATCTTCGGCAACGTCGACGTCCGCGACGACAGCAACAGCGCCGACACCGGCTTCAACGGCGGCTTCAGCGACTCGCGGATCTCCCACGTCTGGATCCAGAACGAGAAGGTGGGCGCCTGGATCATCGGCCCCAGCACCGGCCTGACCCTCGATCATCTGCGGATCCAGGACACCACCGCCGACGGGATCAACCTCAACGCCGCCGACGGCCCGGTCACCCACGCCCTGGTCACTCAGAACTTCCTGCGCAACACCCAGGACGACGGTCTCGCCCTGTGGGCCGAGAACTACGGCGACACCGACGACGCACTGGTCCACAACACCGTCGACTCGCCCGGCCTGGCCAACAACGTCGGCGTCTACGGCTCCGGCGCGCACGACGTCATCAGCGGCAACCTGCTCCAGGACACCGTCACCCGAGGCGGCGGCATCGGCATCGGGCAGCGCTTCGGCTCCGTCCCGATGAGCGGACCGCTGCTGGTCACCGGCAACACCCTGGTGCGCACCGGACAGTGGGACCCGGGCTGGGACTACGGCGTCGGCGCGATCTGGTTCGACCCGCAGCAGGGCGACATGACGGCCCCGGTCGAGATCCGGGACAACGACATCCTCGACAGCCCGTACTCCGCCCTCATGTTCCAGAACTCCAACGCCTACGTCGGATCGGCCGTCACCACCCCGCCCGGCGCCGGATACACCGTCAGCAACGTGACCGTCGACGACAACCGCGTCCGCGGCGTCGGCAGCTACGTCTTCCAGGACCAGGCACCGGGCTCGGTCACCGTCTCCGGCACGCACGCGAGCGGCGTCGGCATCGCCGGAGTGTTCAGCTGCGGCGCCGGCTTCCAGCTCAAGGACGCGGGCGGCAACGCCGGTTGGCGGGACAGTACCGTCTGTGGCCTGCCCGCCCGCTCACCGCTGTGGGCCTACCCGGGAACCACCACCTTCGAGGCGGCCACCGTCGGGCAGGCCACACCCGCGCAGAAGGTGGTCGTGATGAACACCGCGGCCACGGCGGCGGCACTCGGCCAGGTCACCGCCAGTGCGGGCTTCACCGTCAGTGCCGATGCCCAGCACCCCTGCGGAACGGCCCTCGACGCCGCCTCCCCGACGGACCCCGCAGCGTGGTGCGTGCTGGACGTCGTCTTCACCGCGCAGAGCCAGGGCATCACCCGGGGCACACTCACCGTCCCCGGCGGAGCGGGCGGCGGCGCGCCGACCAGCGTCCAACTCGTCGGCAGCACCGACCCGATCGGCGGCGACGGCGGCGTCGCGCCGCCCAGCAACCTGGCGCTGAACGCCACGCTCAGCGCCAGCAGCGCCCTGCCCGGCTTCCCGGCCTCCAACGCCAACGACGGCAATGACGGCTCCTACTGGGAGAGCCAGGACGGCACCGGCTTCCCGCAGACCCTCACCGCCGACCTCGGCACCACCCAGCAGGAACGCACCATCACGCTGACCCTGCCCGCCGGTTGGGGAACGCGCACCGAGACGATCGAAGTCCTCGGTTCGAACGACGGCAGCACCTGGTCCACGCTCCTGCCCTCCACCGGGTACGTCTTCGACCCGAACGCGGGCAACACCGTCACCCTCACGCTCCCGGCGGGGACGGACGAGCGCTTCCTCCAGCTCTCGATCACCGGCAACACCGGCTGGCCCGCGGCCCAGCTGTCCGAGTTCGAGATCTTCGACTGATCGCCCCCTGAGCCGGTGCCCGGGACGCGGACCCTGACCCCGCGTCCCGGGCACCCCGCCCGGAGAACGACCGACACACGCACGCCACCGACGCAAGGAGCACCTCTTCATGACGGTCCGTACACGCATTGCTGGCGATCGCGACGACCGGTGGTGGCGCACCGCCGTGATCTACCAGGTCTATGTCCGCTCCTTCGCCGATGCCGACGGCGACGGCATCGGAGACCTGGCCGGCGTCCGCGCCAAGCTGCCCTACCTCGCCGGGCTCGGCGTCGACGCGCTGTGGTTCAACCCCTGGTACGCCTCGCCGATGGCCGACGCGGGCTACGACGTCGCCGACTACCGCCGGATCGATCCGGCCTTCGGCACGCTGGCGGAGGCCGAGGCGCTGATCACCGAGGCGCACGAGCTGGGCCTGAAGATCATCGTCGACGTCGTCCCCAACCACGTCTCCGACCAGCACGCCTGGTTCAAGGAGGCGCTGGAGGCGGGGCCCGGGTCGGCGGCACGGGAACTGTTCTGGTTCCGGCCGGGTCGCGGCGAGGACGGCGAACTGCCGCCCAACGACTGGAGGTCGGAGTTCGGCGGCCCGGCCTGGACGCGGGTGCCCGACGGGGAGTGGTACCTGCACCTCTTCGCCGCCGAGCAGCCCGACCTCCACTGGAACAACGCCAAGGTGCGTGAGGAACTGGAGTCCGTGCTGCGGTTCTGGTTCGACCGGGGTGTCGACGGCGTCCGGATCGACTCCGCCACCATGCCCGCCAAGGACCCGGCCCTGCCCTCCTTCGGCCCGACCCACGCCCAGTCCGCACCGCCGACCCCCCACCCTTTCGTCGACCGGGACGAGGTGCACGGCATCTACCGCGCCTGGCGGACCGTCGCCGACTCCTACGACGAACCCAGAGCGCTGATCGGGGAGGTGTGGCTCGCGGACCCGCACCGCTTCGCCGCCTACCTGCGCCCCGACGAGATGCACGCGGCGTTCAACTTCGACTACCTCAACTGTCCCTGGGACGCCCAGCGGCTGCGCTCCGTCGTCGACGCGACCCTCGCCGCCCACGCGCCCGTCGGGGCGCCGGCGACCTGGGTCCTCTCCAACCACGACGTCACCCGGCACGTCACCCGCTACGGCCGCGCCGACACCGCGATGGGCCGCAGCCCCGCCCAGCACGGCGCCCCCACCGACCTCGCCCTCGGTACCCGGCGGGCCCGCGCGGCCCTGCTGCTCAACCTGGCCCTGCCCGGCTCCTGCTACCTGTACCAGGGCGAGGAGCTGGGACTCTGGGAGGTCGACGAGATCCCGGACGAGGCCCGTCAGGACCCGTTCTTCTTCCGCAGCGGCGGCGCGGACATCGGCCGTGACGGCTGCCGAGTGCCGCTGCCCTGGTCCGGTGGCCGACCCCCGTTCGGGTTCAGCCCCGACGGTGCGCAGGCGGCCCCATGGCTGCCCCAGCCCGACGCGTGGTCGGCGCTGACCGTCGAGGCGCTGGACGCGGATCCCGCGTCCGTGCTCGAGCTCTACCGGCGCGCGCTCGCCGCGCGCCGGGCCGAACCGGCTTTGCAGGGTGAGGAGTTCGCCTGGCTGGGCGAGCCGGAGGTGACGGGGGTGCTCAACTTCCGCCGGGGCGAAGGGTTCCGGTGCCTGGTGAACCTGTCCGCGCAGGACATCCCCCTGCCGGAAGGGGAGTCTGCGCTCCTGGCCAGTGGCCCACTGGAGGGCGAGGGCGAGGGCGAGGGCGAGGGCCGGGGGGTGGCGCTGCCGCCCGACACGGCGGTGTGGCTGCGCGGCTGACGCGGCCTCCCGGCCGGACCCGGGTCGTTCAGACCCGGGCCAGCCGGGCCTCCGCCGGGGCCGGCGGCGCGGTGGACCCGCGAACCACCAGCTCGGGTTCGTGCAGCAGCTCCTTCGGCGTCGGTGCGCCGCCGCCGATCTGGTTGACCAACAGGGTCACTGCGGCGCGGGCCATCGCGTCGATCGGCTGCCGGAGCGTGGTCAGCGGCGGATCGGTGTAGTTCATGAACGGGGAATCGTCGTAACCGATCACGGAGACGTCCTGCGGCACGTCCAGCCCGCGGCGGCGCGCGGCGCGCACCGCGCCCAGGGCCAGGATGTCGCTGCCGCAGATCACCGCTGTCGCGCCGTCGGCCAGCAGGTCCGCGGCAGCGGCCTGGCCGCCCTCGAAGGAGAAGAGCGCGTGGCCGATCCGCCCTCGGTGATCGGTGCCGGTCCGGTGGCACAGGCGGGCGAACGACTCGGCCTTGCGGCGCGAGGGCATGTGGTCGGCCGGTCCGACCAGCAGGCTGATCCGGCGATGACCCAGTGCCCACAGATGGTTGAAGGCCTGCTCCACCGCGGCCGAGTCGTCGGTGGACACCTGCGGGAACCCCAGCCTGCTCCCGCTCACCGGATCCCTGATCAGGGCGGGCGGCAGGGCCGCGTAGTCGACGGCCGCGTTCAGCAGCACCACCGGCACACCGCGCCCCAGCAGTTGCTGGTACTCCTCGGCGCTCAACCCACCGCTGAACACCACACCGGAGACCTGCTGGTCGAGCAGCATCGTCACGTACTCGGCCTCGGTCAAACCGCCCGCCGTCCGGGTGCAGAGCACGGGGGTGAATCCCAGCTGCACCAGCGCCCCGCCGACCACCTCGGCCAGTGCCGGGAAGATCGGATTCTGCAGCTCGGGCACCACCAGCCCGACCAACCGGGCCCGCACGCCGCGCAGCTGTGTGGGACGCTCGTAGCCGAGCACATCCAGGGCGGTGAGCACGGACCGGCGGGTGGCGTCGGACACGCCGGGCTTGCCGTTGAGCACCCGGCTCACCGTCGCCTCACTGACGCCGACCTTCCTGGCCACTTCCGCGAGTCTGCGAGTCATGAGCAGATCGTCGCCGATCATCGGTGTCTTGCACAGATTTCGGCGATGGTTACTCCAAAAAACCTGGTTCTTGCGTGCAGTATGCGCTGGACATGCAAGATCCGAACAAGGCCGGTCATCTGGGCGAGGGTTCAGAAGGTGGCGACCCACTCGCCCAGGTCACTGGCCGGTCCGGCCGACCCGTTCCAGCCGCTCGCCCAGGAGGCCGCGTCAGTCACGCTGACATGCGAGGCGATCGCCGGGGGGCACCTATCGGCGACGATTTGCCGCGGTGAGCGCCGTGGTCCCGAAGTCCCACTCGGCGGCGACAGCGTTCTCGCGCGGGCTGCTCTTGTCATACCTGATCGGTAGGGTCACGATCATGACGTTGGATCACGGCCTGAACGGCCATATCACCGCGGGGACAGTACTCACGCGCGGTGGCGAGGCGGAGACCTGCGCCGACCCCAGTGCTGTGATGACGCTCTTCGCTGATTCGGCCCAGACCGCGGGCGCGTTCACAAGCTACCGCTCGACCTTCGTCGAGGGTGCCATCGGCGCGCCTGCCCACTTCCACACGCGCGCCTGGGAATTGTTCTTCGTACTGAGCGGCTCGCTCCAGGTGCTGCTCGACGCTGAAGTGACCATCCTGCACCAGGGTGACTTCCTCGCTGTGCCGCCGGGCACCCCGCACGCCTTCCGCGCCGCCCCGGGCTCGGGCGCCGACGTGCTGTGCGTCTTCACGCCAGGCATGGACCGCTTCGACTACTTGCGTCTGCTGGGACAGGTCACCCGCGGTGAGGAGCCCCCGAGCCGGCTCGCCGAGACTTCGGAGCGCTTCGACAATCACTACGTCGACAGCCCAGTCTGGCGCGCAACGCTGGAGGCCTCGGCGTGATCACCCCAGAGACCCGTATCCGGGTCGCCCGCCCCTCCCGGAACCTTGCGGCGGCCGAGCGCTTCTACGTCGAGGGCCTCGGTCTCGACGTTCTGTGGCGCACAACCGAGCGTGTCTCCGGCGAGCATGATCTGGTGATGCTCGGATTCCCGGGCGGCTCCTGGCACTTCGAGCTCACTCACGACCCCGAGCGGCCGCTGGAGCCCACGCCCACAGCGGACGACCTCTTCGTCCTCTATCTCGGTGCCTCGGTCGACGATGCCCTCGTCGACCGCCTGGTCGCCGCAGGCGGAACCCGCACCGCGGCGCACAACCCCTACTGGGACCAGTACGGCGTCACCGTCGTCGATCCGGACGGCTACCGCCTGGTCCTCTGCTCGCGCTCGTGGAACACCTGAAGTTCGCTGCCGTTGACAGGCCGAAACCAGGACGGCCGCTCACTCTCGATGTCGAGGGTGAGGGGCCGTCAGCTGCTCATGGGCCTGATGCCAAGTCAGGTTTCCCGGATGCCGGTGCCAACGGGTGCACAAGCGGACGAGAAACGGATCTAGGAGTTCGAAGTACAGCTCGAACCGCTCACTCGCGCGCCGTCGTCAGAGCTCGAAGGTCACCGTGACCGGCGCGTGGTCCGACCAGCGCTCCGGGTGCGTGGCTGCCCGCTCCACCACGGCTGACACGGCCTTCGCCGCGATCCCCGGGGTTGTGACAACATAATCGATCCGCCACCCGGCGTCGCCGTCGAAGGCGCGACCGCGGTAGGACCACCACGAGTACGGTCCGGCCACGTCCGGGTGGAGCTTGCGGACCGTGTCGACGTAGCCGACCTCGTCGAAGACGCGCGACAGCCAGGCGCGCTCCTCGGGCAGGAAGCCCGCCTTCTGCTGGTTGGCCTTCCAGTTCTTCAGGTCGGCCTCCTGGTGTGCGATGTTCCAGTCGCCGCAGACGACGACCTCGCGGCCCTGCGACGCGGCCCGCTCGCGCAGCGCCTTCAGGTGGTCGAGGAACTCGCCCATGAACCGCTCCTTCTCGTCCTGCCGCTCGGTGCCGACCTCGCCGGAGGGCAGGTAGAGGCTGGCCACGGTCAGGCCGGGCAGGTCGATCTCGGCGTAGCGGCCGGAGCCGTCGAACTCGTCGGAGCCGAAGCCGATCCGGCGCGCCTGCGGTTCGTGCCGGGAGAGCAGTGCCACGCCCGCGCGGCCCTTGGCCGTGGTGGAGGGCGCCCACAGCACGTGCCAGCCGGCCGGTTCGACGACGTGCGCGGCCAGCTGCTTCGGCTCGGCGCGCACCTCCTGCAGGCAGACGACGTCGGCCTCGGTGGCCTCGAGCCACTCGACGTAGCCCTTGCCGGACGCGG
Organism: Streptacidiphilus sp. MAP5-3; assembly: GCF_041262505.1. Taxonomy (NCBI): domain Bacteria; kingdom Bacillati; phylum Actinomycetota; class Actinomycetes; order Kitasatosporales; family Streptomycetaceae; genus Streptacidiphilus; species Streptacidiphilus sp. MAP5-3. The sequence continues at coordinate 71,234 of NZ_JBGCCL010000004.1, read as the reverse complement.
CCCGCAGGCCGTTCACATTGACGGTGGTGACGGTGGTCGTGGTCCTGGTCGTGGAGCGCATGGGTCCCTGCTGGTCGTGGGCTGGTCGTGGGCCGGGCGTTTGTGTCGTCCGGCGTCGGTCGGGCCGCCGACCATTCTGCACCCCGCCGCACGCCGGTCGGTTGGGTGCGTCCGGCCGGTCGGTTCAGCGCGCGCTGACGAAGAGGCTCTGCGCGGAACGTCCGATCACCGACTTCTCGTCCAGCAGCAGAGTGTCGGCCAGGCCGATGCCGCCCTGGTCCAGCGACGTGCGGGCGTCCAGGCCGACCCACTCGCCGACCGGCGGACGCCGCAGGTGCACGCTCAGGTCCGCGTTGACGTAGCTGTGGCGGCGGATGTCCAGCTCGCCGGAGATGCCGTTGCCGGAGTCAGCGGCGATCAGCACCCGGCACAGGCCCGACGGCTCCTCGTCCGGCACCAGCGGCACCCGCATCCGGAACCAGGCCGCCGCCGGACCGGGCCTGGCCAGCCCGCCGTGGGCGAACCGCAGCTCCATCGAGGTGTGGTAGCCCTCGTCCCACGGCACCGGGAAGACCTCCGGCTCGGAGTCCTCCGGGCCCGCGACCGGGAGCGGCTGTTCGACCTCGGGCAGCGTCCGGGCCGCGTCGACGCGCATCCGCATGGCGACGGCGCGCATCGCCGTCTTGCCCTCGGCGGTGCGCAGTTCGGCCTCGATCCGCTCGACGTTGCGGCCCGACTCCGCCTCGCGCAGGGCCACCGTCACCTCGCCGACCGGCACGGGACGGAGGATCTCGAAGGTCATCCGGACCACGCGGAAGCCCTCGCGGGCGCCGGGACGGTCCTCGACGGCACGGCCGAGCAGTGCGGCGGGCGGCCCCGCGTGCTGGGCGTCCGGGCTCCACGGGCCTCGGGTGAGCGCGGTGGCGGCGAACCGGTCGTCGGCCAGGGGCAGGAAGAAGGCGGGAGCAGTCACTACTACAAGGTAACCAAGGCCTCGGTTCGGGGGCTCCCTTTTGCCCGCGCCCACGGTCCGCCATGCTGTCCCAGGAAAGCTGTCCGGGGAGTCAGGCAAACACGGCAGCAGTAGCGCAACAGCACAGGCAAAGGGGAGGGCGACGCGATGCTCACGCGGACCCGACTGTTCGGCGGCAGGACCAGGGTGACGTTCCGTCTGGACGGCGCGGCACCCGACGGGATCGTCAGTGTGGTCGGCGACTTCAACGGCTGGCAGCCCGGGGTGGCCGAGCTGGTGCCGCGCCGGGACGGGACGCGCACCGTCAGCGTCTCCTTCCCGCCCGGCGAGCACCGGTTCCGCTACCTGGCGACCGGCGGCGTCTGGTTCGACGACGAGAACGCCGACCGGATCGACCCGCAGGGCAGCCTGATCCGGCTGGACTGACACAGCGGGCTGGACTGACGCGACATCGGCCAGGCGGGCCGGGAGCTCCGGCCCGCCTGCCGCACCGACCTCAGTCGCTGATCGCGCCGCCGGTGGCAGGCGTGCGGCCGTGCCGCATCAGCAGCGCGACGACCAGGCCGGCCGCGCCGCACACCGCGGCCAGCAGCAGGCCGTCGTGGTAGCCGCCCCAGCCGTTGAGCCCCGGAATGGTGTTGAAGCCGTTCCCGGTCAACTTCTCCGGGATTCCCGGGATCTGCACCTCCACCTTGAGCGGGTTGGCGTTGAGGAACGCGGTCAGCGCGCCCGTCCCGACGGCCGTGGCGATGCTGTTGACGACGCCCAGCATGCCCGCGCTGATGCCCTGCTGGCGCGCCGGAACCGCCTCGATCAGCAGGTTCGGACAAGCGGCGTAGAAGGCGCCGAAGCCGATGCCGAAGACCGCCGCGAAGAGCCCGTACTGCCACTTCGAGTGCGGCAGGTACGCGTACAGCACCGTGGAGACGGTGAAGGCGGCCATGGCGATGACCAGCGGCAGTCGCGGCCCGGTCTTGCGGGCGATCTCGCCGAGGCCCGCGCCGGAGAGCATCCCGAACCCGCCGGAGTAGATCGCCGAGTACACCCCGTACATCAGCAGCGTCGCGCCCAGCCCGTACGCCAGCGTGGAGTTGAAGACGGTGTGGAAGAGCGGCGCCATGGCCGGCGGCAGCTTCTGACCACTGGTCCCGGCCAGCGCCTGCTGCAGGATCTGGCCGTGCAGCTGCTGCGCGGTCGGGGTCTGGGTCATGTACGGGATGCTGTAGCCCTGGATCCCGATGACCATGCTGCCGAGCGTCGCCGCGCCCAGCACCATCAGCACCTTGGGGGAGAGGAGCAGCTTCATGTCGATGATGGGGTCCTTGACCACCCGCTCGACCGCCAGGAACACGCCCAGCAGGACCAGCCCGCCCACCAGGTAGGCGAGCGCGCTCCACCGGCCCCAGCCCCAGACCGCGCCGTTGGAGAGGTAGACCAGCACCAGTCCGACGCCGACGCCCAGCAGCAGCGCGCCCGCCACGTCCAGACGCTGGCTGCTGCGCAGCGTGCTCTCCGGCACCACCCAGACCATCAGCGGGATCATCACGCCCACGAAGATCAGCAGGAACCAGAAGAGCGCCCGCCACCCGAAGGCGTCGAGCAGCCAGCCGCCCAGCAGCGGCGCGACCAGCGCCGACATGCCGAGCCCGGTGGCCACCACGCCGATGGCCGCCGGTATGTAGCGTCTGGGGAGGATGTCGCGGAAGAGCCCGTAGGCGACGGTCGGCGCGGAGATGGCGACCGCCTCCAGCGCCCGGCCGACCAGGAAGAGCCACCAGGTGGCCGTCAGCGCGCAGATGAGGGTGCCGACGGCGAAGGAGACGCCGGAGACCAGCATCATCCGCCGTTTGCCCCACAGGTCCGACATCTTCCCGAAGAGCGGCGTGGTGGCCCCGCCGACCAGTCCGAAGATGATGACCATCCAGCTGATGTTGGCCCCGACGCCCGGGAAGGAGGGCGCGATCTGCCGGGCCGCCGAGGCGACCATCGTGTACTGCAGCGCGGCGATCTCGGCGAAGAGCACGACCACCGCGATGACCGCGAAGATGCGCCAACGCGGGGCGCCCTCAAGGCGGTTGGTGGCGTCGTCGCCGCCGGTCGCGGCCGGGTCCGGTTCGGGTGCGGATGCTGGTTCGACGTGGTCCGGTGCGGAGGTCACGGCGGCTCCTCGGTGCCTGGGGTGCGGAGACCCCGGACGGGTCGTCCGCAGGGTGGGAGACGGGGGTGGGGTGATGTATCTAACAGGTCGTCAGAAAGAAGGGAAGGCATGCGTCGCCGCAGCGTGGCGCGGGATTCCGGTGGATCCGGGTGTTCGTGTGCGGCGGTCTTCTGGTTGAATGGGGCCATGGACATCGACGGCGGCGCGCAGCGCGCAGGGGCGGCTCTGCCCGTCCTTGAGCCGTTCTGGCCGTCGCGCCAGCAGTTCCACTTCGACCAGACCTGTTGCCGCTGTACCGGCGCGCAGGCCTGATCCTTCCGGGCTGACCAGGCCTTTCTCCCGGCGCGCAGAAGCAGCACCACGCCCGCGTCCGTCGTCACCCGTCCTCAGTCACGGGTGGCCCACCACGCGCGAATCGAGTCTGCGATGACTGTCTCTGTCCTGACCCCTGTCTCCTCCGCCGGTGCGGCTGCTGCTGCCGCTTCCGCCGCTGCTACGGCTTCCTCCATTGCCGGGCCGCGGCTGCGCTCCGTCCGCCCCGACGAGTCGGCGGCCTCACCGGCAGCGGCGGCCAAGCCGGGTGTCTACCGGCTGCCCGAGCACGTCCTGGCGGGGCTGCGGCTCGGCGAGCAGGAGACCCCGCTGGTCGGCTACCTGCTGCTGGTCCCGGCGGGCACCACCCCGGAACCCGTGCCGGCGCCGGCGCCCGTGTCCGGGCCCACTACCGTGCCGGTGACCGTCACCGTGCCGGTGCCTGCCACCGTGCGTGCGCCCGCCACCGTGCCCACGCGGGAGCCGTCCCTCTCGTCCCGTTCCTCCCACGGCCTGCTGGTCGACCGGGAGTTGCGCACCGCCCACCTCGACGGGGAGCAACTGGAGCTCACCTACCTGGAGTTCGAGCTGCTCTCGCACCTCACCGCCCACCCCCACCGCGTCCACAGCCGCGACCGGCTGGTCGAGGCGGTCTGGGGCTACTACGGCCACGTCGGCGACGGCCGCACCGTCGACGTCCACGTGGCGCGGCTGCGGCGGAAGCTCGGACCCGACTACCGCGCACAGATCGTGACGGTCCGTCGGGTCGGCTACAAGTACGTCCCCACGTCCCGCTGAACGCGGGCCGGAGGGGGCGCGCCGGGCGGCTCAGCTCTCGCTGATCCGTCCGGCCTCGACCGAGATCCGGCGGGTGGTGGCGACCGCGTCCAGCATCCGGCGGTCGTGGGTGACCAGCAGCAGCGTGCCGTTGTAGGAGGCCAGCGCCGACTCCAGCTGCTCGATGGCGACCAGGTCCAGATGGTTCGTCGGCTCGTCCAGCACCAGCAGGTTCACCCCGCGGCCCTGGAGCAGCGCCAGGGCCGCCCGGGTCCGCTCGCCGGGCGAGAGCGTCGCGGCCGGACGCATCACGTGCGCGGCCTTGAGCCCGAACTTCGCCAGCAGCGTCCGCACGTCGGCGGGCGACAGCTCCGGCACGGCCGCGCCGAAGGCCTCCAGCAGCGGCACGTCGCCGTGGAACAGCTTGCGCGCCTGGTCGACCTCGCCGACGACCACGCCCGGCCCGAGCGAGGCCTGGCCCGCGTCCAGCGGCAGCCGTCCGAGCAGCGCGGCCAGCAGCGTCGACTTGCCGGAGCCGTTGGCGCCGGTGATCGTGACCCGGTCCGCCCAGTCGATCTGCAGGTCCACCGGCCCGAACTGGAAGTCCCCGCGCTTGACCTCGGCCCCGCGCAGCGTCGCCACCACCGAGCCGGAACGCGGGGCGGCGGCGATCTCCATGCGCAGCTCCCACTCCTTGCGCGGCTCCTCGACCACGTCCAGCCGCTCGATCAGCCGCTGCGTCTGCCGCGCCTTGGCGGCCTGCTTCTCGGTGGACTCGGTACGGAACGCCTTGCCGACCTTGTCGTTGTCCGAGTTCTTGCGGCGGGCGTTCTTGACGCCCTTCTCCATCCAGGAGCGCTGCATCCGGGCGCGTGACTCCAGGTCGGCCACCGTTCCCGCGTACTCGTCGTATTCGTCCCTCGCATGCCGCCGGGCGCGCTCGCGCTCCTCCAGGTAGGAGGCGTAGCCGCCGCCGTAGCGGCGCACCTGCTGCTGGTGCAGGTCGAGCTCCAGCACGCTGGTCACGGTGCGGGTGAGGAACTCGCGGTCGTGGCTGACCAGGACGGTCCCGGCGCGCAGGCCGGTGACGAAGGCCTCCAGCCGCTCCAGCCCGTCCAGGTCCAGGTCGTTGGTCGGCTCGTCGAGCAGGAAGACGTCGTAGCGGCTGAGCAGCAGCGAGGCCAGCCCGGCGCGGGCGGCCTGGCCGCCGGAGAGCGAGGCCATCTCCTGCTGCAGACCCACCGTCAGACCGAGGCTCGCCGCGACCTCCTCGGCCCGCTCGTCCAGGTCCGCACCGCCCAGGTCCAGCCAGCGGTCCAGCGTCAGCGCGTACGCGTCGTCCGCGCCGGGAGCGCCGTCGACCAGGCCCTGCGTCGCCGCGTCCAGCGCGGCCTGCGCGGCGGCGACGCCGGTACGGCGGGCAAGGAACTCCTGCACCGTCTCACCGGGACGCCGCTCCGGCTCCTGCGGCAGGTAGCCGACGGTGGCGGTCGGCGGGCTGAGGCTCACGGTCCCGTGTTCGGGTGCGGCCCCGAGCTCGGGAACGGCTCCGAACTCCGGAACGGACGCGGAGGCCAGGGTCCGCAGCAGCGTGGACTTCCCGGCTCCGTTGACACCGACCAGCCCGACCACGTCGCCCGGGGCGACGACCAGGTCCAGTCCGGCGAAGAGTGAGCGCTCGCCGTGACCGGCGGCGAGTTCCTTGGCGACGAGTGTGGCAGTCATCAGAACAGTGATCCTACTGGCCCAGGCACAGCTGTCAGGGAACAGTGCGCTCCGGTCGACCGTTGGCCGAAGGTGCGGGCCTTTGAAGCGGGGGCGTCGCGGGGACTCGACTGTGCACGCGAAACGGTGCACGGCGCAACGGTGCACACGGAACGGTGCACGAAGGAAAGGGCCAGGCATGGGACTCAACCGGGCAGGGAAGATCGCGGCCGGGGTCGGTGCCGCCGGTGCGGCGGCCGTGGCGTGGGCGGCACGGGAGATCCCGCTGGCGTTCGGCGGCGACCCGAAGGCCGGTGGCCGGGCCGCCCGCCTGGCGGCGTCCCCGCAATACCGGGACGGGGTCTTCCACAATCCGCCCGGCCCCGACCGCTCCGGTGACCTGGAGCGTCCCGAGGCGCGCGGCGTCGCCGGGGAGCTGCTCTTCGGCAAGCAGCAGCGCAAGCCGTCCCGACCGATCCCACTGGTCCGCGACATCGCGCCGCAGGCCTCGGAGTCGCTGGCGGTGACCTGGTTCGGCCACTCCAGCGCCCTGCTGGAGATCGAGGGCCACCGGGTGCTGATCGACCCGGTCTGGAGCGAGCGCTGTTCGCCCTCCCAGTCGGTCGGCCCGCGCCGGCTGCACAACCCGCCGGTCGAGCTGGAGGCGCTGCCCGAGATCGACGCGGTGCTGATCTCGCACGACCACTACGACCATCTCGACCTGCACACCGTCCAGCAGCTGGCCCGGATCCAGAACATGCCGTTCGTCGTCCCGCTCGGCGTCGGCGCGCACCTGGAGCGCTGGGGAGTGCCGCGCTCGCGCGTGATCGAGCTGGACTGGGACGAGTCGGCGGAGGTGGGCGGCCTGCGCCTGGTCTGCACCTCGGCGTACCACTTCTCCGGGCGCGGCTTCTCGAACAACGGCACGCTGTGGAGCTCCTGGGCGGTGCTGGGCCGGGAGAAGAAGGTCTTCTACAGCGGTGACTCCGGCTTCTTCGACGGCTTCGCCCGCACCGGCGAGCAGTACGGGCCCTTCGATCTGACGCTGATTCAGATCGGCGCCTACAGCGAGCACTGGCCCGACATCCACATGACGCCGGAGGAGGGCCTGCGCACCCATCTCGACGTGCGGGGCGGCCTGCTGGTCCCGGTGCACTGGTGCACCTTCGTGCTCGGCTTGCACGACTGGTCGGAGCCGGTCGAGCGGCTCTGCGACGCGGCGGACGCGGCGGGCGTGCCGGTGGCGGTCCCGCGTCCGGGGGAGCGGGTCCTCGCGGACGCGCCGCCGAAGCTGGACCACTGGTGGCGTGCGGTGGTGTGATGGTGGAGTCCGGCGGTCAGGTGCCCATGCGCGGGCGGGGGATCGGCAGCTGCACCCAGACGATCTTGCCTCCGGTCAGGGTCCGGTCCACGTCGCACGCGCCGCCCGCCTCCGCCGTGATCGCCTTGACGAGCAGCAGTCCGCGCCCGCCGAGGCGGTTGAAGTCCTCCGAGAGTGCCTTCGGCCGGTAGGGGTGGCTGTCCTCCACCGACAGCCGCACCCACCCGGCGGAGAGCACGATCTCCACGACCAGCTGCGGTGAGAGCAGCGCGGCATGCCGGACCGAGTTGGTCACCAGCTCCGACACGATCAGCAGGATCCCGTCCAGCAGCTCCGCGTACCCGGGCCCGGCGAACCCCTGGGCGAGGAGCAGGTCCCGGACCGCGTGCCGCGCCTGCGACACCGACACGTCCACCGCGGGCGCGGCGAAGCGCCACACGCCCTCCACGCCGGGAGGTGCTCCACATCCACGCTGGGTGCCCGGTGGCTCGCAGGGCTGGTCTCCGCGGACATGCATCGTTCGTTCCGCCATCCTCGGGTCGGTGGCGCGCTGCTCGCGCGCGTGGCTGCCGGTGACCGGACAAGGTCGTCCCATCACAGCCGTGCACCCGGGTGCGGGCGGCATGAGCGCGCAAAGTGACCCTATTTGCACGGCGAGTGACATCCTGCTTGCGGAACCGACCGCTTCCGACCGGCCGGGAGGGCGGTCAGGAGCACTCTGTTTTCTTGGTATTGTTGACCACGTCAGCGCGGGTCACCGCGGTGGTCACCTGCGCGGGTGGCGGAATGGCAGACGCGCTAGCTTGAGGTGCTAGTGCCCTTCGGGGCGTGGGGGTTCAAGTCCCCCCTCGCGCACGCAGAAGGACCCTACCGGTTTCGACCGGGAGGGTCCTTTGCTGTTTTCTGACGGCTTGTCGGTGCCCGCGATCGCCCGGCGTGCCGACCGTCTGGATCGCGTCAGATCCGTGCACGGACCGATGCCCCGCCGGGGTCGGTGTCCGGCGAGACCCGTTGCGGGTTCCACTGCGTCTGCCGAGCTCAAGCCCCACGCCACGGTTTGTCTGGAACATGACCCTGACGGAGGCTAATAATTGCGAACTACACCCAATCGACCTAGCGTGATCATGTCCGCTCCCACCGGCGGACTGCCGACGCCCCGCCCATCCGGGGTGGAACGTCGACCCTTGCAGAAGGGCAACCGAGCCATATGTGCGGGATCACGGGATGGGTCTCCTACGACCGGGACCTGACGAACGAACACGCCACCCTCGCCGCCATGAACGCCACCATGAACGACCGCGGCCCCGACGCCGGCGGCGTGTGGCTGGACACCCACGCGGCCCTCGGGCACCGCCGCCTGGCCGTCATCGACCTCGAAGGCGGCGCCCAGCCGATGACCGTCACCCACGACGGTCGCACCCTGCTCGCCACCACCTACAGCGGCGAGATCTACAACTACCGTGAGCTGCGCGCCGAGCTCGCCGCCCGCGGCCACGCCTTCACCACCGTCAGCGACACCGAGGTGGCGCTGCACGCCTACCTGGAGTGGGGCGAGAGCTTCACCGAGCGCCTGAACGGCATGTACGCCTTCGCGCTGTGGGACCCGCGCAGCGAGGAGCTGCTGCTGGTCCGCGACCGGATGGGCATCAAGCCGCTGTACTACTACCCGACTCCGGACGGCGTCCTCTTCGGGTCCGAGCCCAAGGCCATCCTCGCCCACCCGCTCGCCCGTGCCGTCGTCGACGCCGAGGGCCTGGCCGAGCTGCTCACCGTCGTGAAGACCCCCGGCCACGCCGTCTACCGCGGCATGCGCGAACTGCGCCCCGGCCACACCCTGCGGGTGCGTCGCGGCGGCCTGACCGAGCGTCGGTACTGGGCGCTGACGGCGCAGGAGCACGCCGACGACGTCGACACCACCGTCCACCACGTGCGCGAGCTCCTCGACGACATCGTGGCACGGCAGTTGATCGCGGACGTGCCGCTGTGCACGCTGCTCTCCGGCGGTCTCGACTCCTCCGCCATCACCGCTCTCGCCGCCAAGGCGCTGCGGGAGAACGGGAACGGGCCGATCAGGTCCTTCGCGGTCGACTTCGTCGGCCAGACGGAGAACTTCCGCCCCGACGCGATGCGCGCCACGCCCGACGGCCCCTACGCCCACGCCCTTGCCGAGCACGTGGCCGCCGACCACCGCGACATCGTCCTCGACACCGCCACCCTGACGCACCGGGACCACCGCGACGCGGTCCTGCTCGCCCGCGACCTGCCGATCGGGATGGGGGAGGGCGACACCTCGCTCTACCTGCTCTTCAAGGCCATCCGCGAGCAGACGACGGTGGCGCTGTCCGGCGAGTCGGCGGACGAGATCTTCGGCGGCTACGCGTGGTTCCACGACCCCGAGGCCGTCGCTGCCGACACGTTCCCCTGGCTCTGGGCCATCCAGCGGGGCTTCGCCGCCCAGCCGACCCGGCTCAGCCGTGACGCGCTGCTCGCCCCCGGGCTGCTCGGCAAGGTCGACATCCCCGGTTACCAGCAGGCCCGTTACCAGGAGGCCCTCGCCGAGGTGCCGCGGCTGGCGGGGGAGACCGGCCTGGAGCGCCGGATGCGGGAGATCAGCTACCTCCACCTCACCCGCTTCGTCCAGTTCCTACTCGACCGCAAGGACCGCGCCTCCATGGCCACCGGCCTCGAGGTCCGCGTCCCGTTCTGCGACCACCGACTGGTCGAGTACGTCTTCAACGCCCCCTGGGCGATGAAGACCTTCGACGGCCGGGAGAAGTCCCTGCTCCGTGCCGCGACCCGCGACGTCCTGCCGGACGTGGTCGCCGAACGCGTCAAGAGCCCCTACCCGTCCACCCAGGACCCCTCGTACGCCGAGGTGCTCCGCGACGACCTGCGGGACGTGCTCGCCGACCGCAACGCGCCGGTCCGCGACCTGCTCGACCTCGGCGCGGTCAGCGACGCCGTCGCCACCGCCCCGGGCCCGGACCTGCGCAACTCCGCCGAGGTCGTGCTGGCCATGGACACCTGGCTGCGCAACTACGACGTCACCCTTGAGGTCTGACGGCGCGGTGACCAGACGCAGCTGACGGCCTCCCGGTCCTGGACCGGGAGGCCGTCTCTGTCGAGCAGTTGGAAAGAGGGTCGGGCACTGGGAAAGACCCTGGGAAAGGCTCGGTAAACACTCAGGTGTGAACGCGCGGTTGGCCGTCGCGTCGGCAGGGTGACGACTACGCTCAACCGGAGTCAGTCCCTCCACCAACCGGACCTCCGCAATCCGCGGCAGGGCCGACACACAGAAGGGCGGTCCACCCATGAGCGCTTTCGGTGACATCGCGCGCGACGCCGAGGACTTCGCCAAGCAGGACCCGTCGCTGGTCGACGAGGGTGTCCAGCAGGCCGAGAACTTCGCCGACCAGGAGACCGGCAACCACTTCGACAGCGAGATCAACCAGGGCTTCGACCAGCTCGAGCAGACCTACGGCGGCGGCCAGGACCAGCAGGGCCAGCAGAACCAGTAAGTCCGGTGCTGTCGAGCACAGCACCGCAGTGACCCACGCGCCGGGTCACGGCTCCTGACGTCCGGTCAACGCTGCGTCGCGGTCGGACTCGGGCAGCCAGTCCCGGCCGGGCTGGTACTCCAGCCAGCGACGACTGCGACCGGCGTCCGCGAACGCACGGAGCAGACGGGGGAGGCCCGGGACCGGACGGTCCCGGTGCCACACCAACGACCAGGCGTAGAGCGGCGTCGGGTCGACCAGCGGCACCGTGACGAGACCCGCCGGACCCGCGGGAACCGTGAGTCCTGCGGGACCGCCGGGAGTTGGGCTGCCCAGGTCCAGCGGCAGTTCCGACGGCAGCAGTGTGCAGCCGTTCGGCGTCGCGCGGACCCGCGCCAGCAGGTGGTCGAGGCCCAGGTTGGCCTCACCCGCCAGCAGCGGGACTCCGAACCGCTCCGCGAACCGCCCCAGGAAGTCCAGTCGACCGGCCGCCGCGGGTGGCACCAGCGTCAACTCCGCGAGCTGCGACGGCCGTAGCTCCGCGCAGCGGGCCAGCGGGTGGTCGGCGGCGAGCACCACGTCCACCGGCTCCAGCCGCACCAGCCGGTGCGCCAGCACGCGCTCCGCGCCGTCGTCCAGTGGGTGGAAGCGCCCGAACCCCACGCCCGTCTCCCCGCGCGTCAACGCGGCGGCCACGCCCGGCAGATCGCGCCCCGGGCCCACCTCCACCTGCGGGGCCCCCTCTCCCGCCAGCGCCTCGCGGACCGTGCGCAGCGGCTCGAAGAGGTGCCCCCACACGTCCAACCGGATCGGCCGCATGCCGCCCCGCACGGCGTCGACCGCCGCGTCCCCGGCCGCCAGCGCCGTCCGCGCGGGTTCCAGGAGGCGCTCCCCGTCCCCGGTCAGCCGGACACCCGTCCGTTCGCGGTCGAAGAGGCGGGCGCCCAGCGCCTCCTCCAGTCGGGCGATCCGCTTGGACAGCCCCTGCTGCGTCAGCGCGAGCGACTCCGCGGCGCGGCTGAAGCTCAACTGCTCGGCGACGGCGACGAAGGCGCGCACCTGGGCCAGGTCAAGATCGACTGCGGTCATGGTCCGTCATTCTCGCCCACAAACATCGGTTGTCGTGCCCGCGTTCCGGTTGTTGGAGCGGTAGCCGCCGGCGAGGTTTGCTGGTTCCCGTCGGGAGAACGCGGGAGAACCCGGGAGATCCCGGCGGCAACCCAGGCGAAAGCAACTCAGGAGAAGGGGACGCACCATGAAGGGCTTCATCGCGACGGGACGAGCGGACCGCACCGTCGAACTCGCCGAACTGCCGCAGCCCGAGCCCAAGGCCGACGAACTGCTGCTGAAGGTCGACGCCTACTCCGTCAACCGCGGCGAGACCTTCCTGCTGGAGAGCCCGCCGCCCGGCTGGCGGCCCGGCAAGGACGTCGCCGGACTCGTCGTCCAGTCTGCGGCGGACGGCAGCGGCCCCGCCGTCGGCGAGCGCGTCGTCGCCCACCCGCCGGCCTCCGGCTGGGCCGAGTACGTGGCCGTGCCGACCGCGTCGGTGGCCAGCCTGCCGGAGCGGGTGACGACCCGTCAGGCCGCAGCGCTCCCGCTGGCCGGGCTCACCGCCCTGCGCCTGCTGCGCGCCACGGGTGGGGTCCTGGGCAAGCGGGTGCTGCTGACCGGCGCGTCCGGCGGCGTCGGCCACTACTTCGTCGAACTCGCGGTCGCCTCAGGCGCGGTGGTGACCGCCGTCAGCTCCTCGCCCGAACGCGGGGCCCGGCTGGGCGAGTTCGGCGCGACCGTGGTGCCCACAGTTGAGGCGGTGACCGGACCGTTCGACCTGGCGCTGGAGTCGACCGGCGGCAGCAACCTCCCGGCCGCCCTCGACCGCCTGGTCCCGAGCGGGACGCTGATCTGGTTCGGCCAGGCCAGCCGCGAGCCCGTGACGCTGAGCTTCTTCGACCTGCTGCGCGGCGCAGCAGGAGTGACGATCCGTCACTTCAGCTACGCCGCAGCCGCCCCCGGCGAGGCCTACTGCGACGACCTGGCCACCCTGGTCCGCATGGTCGCCGAGGACCGGCTGCACCCCGAGATCGGCCTGGTCGCCGACTGGACCCGCACCGCAGACGTCCTGACCGACCTCAGCGAACGCCGCATCCGCGGCAACGCCGTACTGACCGTCGCCTGAATCGAATTCCTGCCTGACCCGCATCTGAGGAGCTTCTGCCATGACCGTCGCCACCACCGATCCCCGCGCCGTCGTCGCCGCCTACGTCGAGGCCGTCGCCAAGGGCGACCTGGACACCATCGTCGCCAGCTTCGCCGAGGACGCCACCTGGACCTACCCGGGCACCACCCTCCCGCTCAGCCGCGTCTGGCAGGGCCGCGACGCCATCGTCAACGACTTCCTCGTCGGCGCCGGCGCCCTCTTCGCCCCCGACGGAACCCCCGAGGTCGTCCTCACCAATCTCATCGCCGACGGTGACCAGGTCGTCGCCGAATGGACCTCGACCGGCACCACCGCCCACGGCCACCGCTACGACAACCGCTGCGTCGGCGTCTTCACGGTCCGGGACGGCCTGATCACCTCGGTCCGCGAGTACGCCGACACCCTCCATGTCGCGCAGACGCTCTTCGCCGAGTGAGCCTGGGTGTGCAGTCTGACGGTACGTCAGGATGCTGCCGACGAAGCCCGTGCGGCGACGGCCGCGCGGGCCTCGGCGGCGACCAGGTCGGCGTTGATGCGCGCACCGGCCGTCGCGCCCGCCGCGACGGAGTGGCTGACCTGGGCGGTGGGGTCGGTGATGTTGCCCGCGACCCAGATACCGGGGATCGAGGTCTGACCGGTCGGGTCGGCCGGGATGTGCTCGGCGACGCCCGACGGGTGTACCACCGGCCGCAGGCCGAGCGGGGCCAGGAAGTCGGCGCGGGCCACCATCCGGGTCGCCACCGCCAGGGCCTCGCGCGGGACGACCGTCCCGTCGGCCAGCCGGACGCCCGTCAGCCGGTCCCGCTCGGCGCCGGACCCCAGGGTCCCGGTCTCGACCGCTGCCACCGCGCCCGTCACGACCCGGATCCCGCGCGCGGCCAGTTGCCCGGCCTCCTCTCCGGTCGGCGCGGGGCGGCTGTGGGCGAAGAAGACCACGTCGTCGCTCAACTGCCGGAACAGCAACGCCTGGTGGACCGAGAACGGCCCCGTCGCCAGCACGCCGATCGCCTGGTCGCGGACCTCCCAGCCGTGGCAGTACGGGCAGTGGACCACGTCCTTGCCCCACCGCCCGCGCAGGCCCGGTATGTCGGGCAGCTGGTCGACGAGCCCCGTCGCCGCCAGCACCCGCCGCGCCCCGACGCTGCGGCCGTCGGCCAGCGCGATGCGGAAGCCTTCGGTGCTCTGCGTCACCGCCGTGCCCGCCGTCACTGCCGTCACCGCGCAGGGGACGACGTGTCCGCCGTAGCCGCGCACCTCCGCGCGGCCCCGTGCCAGCAGATCCGTAGGACGGATCCCGTCGAGGCCGAGCAGTGCGTGCGCGCCCTCGGCCGGAGCGTTGCGCGGTTCGCCCGCGTCGACGACCAGGACCGTGCGGCGCGAGCGGGCCAGCATCAGTGCACCGCTCAGCCCGGCCGCGCCACCGCCGACCACCACCACGTCGTAGGCGTCGCGGATGTTCTCCAGGGTGTCGTACGTCTCCAGATCGGTACTGCGGGTCATGGTGACCACCTCCTGCGGCCCACGGTGCGACCGGCCCGGACCGGACGGCAAGCCACGTTGCCGATCCGGCAAAAGCGAGGCAGGCTGGATCCATGGACGAGGATCTGGACCGCGCACTCGACGGAGTCGGACCCCGGCTGCGTGCCCTGCGGCAGCAGCGGCAGGCCACGCTCGCCGAGCTCTCCGAGAGCACAGGCATCTCCGTCAGCACGCTCTCCCGGCTCGAGTCCGGCAGTCGGAAGCCCACGCTGGAGCTGCTGCTGCCGCTGGCCCGCGCGCACGGTGTCACCCTGGACGAGCTCGTCGACGCGCCGCCGACCGGCGATCCGCGCGTCCATCTGCGCCCCATCACCCACCACGGGATGACCGTGCTGCCGCTGACCCGTCGGGCCGGCGGCATCCAGGCGTACAAGATGGTGATCCCCGCTGCCAGCCGCCGCGACGAGCCGGAACCGCAGACGCACGAGGGCTACGAGTGGCTCTTCGTCCTCAACGGGCGCCTGCGCCTGGTCCTGGGCGAGCACGATCTCGTCCTGACGCCCGGCGAGGCGGCCGAGTTCGACACCCGCCTGCCGCACTGGTTCGGCCGGGCCGACGCCGAGCCGGTCGAGTTCCTCAGCCTCTTCGGCAAGCAGGGCGAACGCGCCCACGTCCGCGCCCGCCCGAAGGCTTAGTTCGGCCCGCCGGTCGCAGCCAGGCTTCCGCGCGTACACGTACGTGACGAGAGCCTAGCGCCCCGGAATCCGCCCCCGCGCTGTTAGGGTCCTGCGGCGTGAGCGATGTCGTGAGCGAAGCGGACCGGGTGGAGCGCACGCGCGGCGCGTACGACACGGTGGCCGAGACCTACGCCGCCGTTGTGCCCGAGCGTTTCGAGCAGGACGTCGTCGGCCGGGCGATGCTCGCCGCCTTCGCCGAACGCGTGGCCCGTGAGGGCGAGTTGGCGCTGCCCGTAGCCGATGTCGGGTGCGGCCCCGGTCATGTGACGGCGCATCTGCACGCGCTCGGACTCCCGATGCTCGGCGTCGACCTGTCCCCGGAGATGGTGCGGATCGCCGAACAGCGCCATCCGGAACAGCGCCACCCGCAACTGCGGTTCGAGGTCGGCGAGATGGCCCGGCTGGACCTGGCGGACGCGAGCCTCGGCGGACTCGTCTCCTGGTGGTCGCTCGTGCACACGGCGCCGGATCAACTCCCCGCCGCCTTCGCGGAGTTCCACCGGGTCCTGGTCCCGGGCGGACAGCTGCTGCTCGGCTTCCACGGTGGGACCGGCGGGCGCAAGCAGCTCGACTGTCCCTACGGCCACGACGTGGACCTGGTCCTCCACCGCCACCGGGCCGAGGACGTCGCGGCGCAGCTCGGCAAGGCGGGCTTCACCGTCGACGCCCGACTGGTCCAGGGGCAGGACCCGACGCGCACATCGGTCTGCCTTCTTGCCTACAAGTCGCTTCTTGCTGACAAGCCGATGCTTGCTACTGCGGAGTAGCGCTAGAGTGCGCGGCATGGAGGCGGAACGCACGTATGACGTCATTCTGTTCGGTGCCACCGGGTTCACCGGCGGCCTGACCGCCGAGTACCTGGCCCGGCACGCACCCGAGGGCTGCCGCTGGGCGGTGGCGGGCCGCAACCGGGAGAAGCTGGAGCACCTGCGCGAGCGGTTGGACCTGCCCGACCTGCCGGTTCTGGTCGCCGACAGCGCGGACCCCGACTCGCTCGCCGCCGTCGCGCGCTCGACCCGCGTGCTGATCACCACCGTCGGCCCCTACCAGCAGTACGGCGAACCGCTGGTCGCCGCCTGCGCCGAGGCGGGCACGGACTACGTGGACCTCACCGGCGAGCCCGAGTTCGTCGACCTGATGTACACCCGCTACCACGACCGCGCGGTGGCCACCGGCGCCCGACTGCTGCACGCCTGCGGCTTCGACTCGGTGCCGCACGACCTGGGCGCGCTCTTCACCGTCAGCGCGCTCAGGGACGCAGGCGGCGACGCGGCGGAGAGCGCGGGTGACCAGGTCGCCGTCGAGGGGTTCGTCCGGGTCTCCGGCACCTTCTCCGGTGGGACGCTGGCCTCCGCGCTGACGGCCTTCGCACGCGGCCGGCAGACACTCCAGGCGGCCCGCGCCCGCCGGGTGGCGGAGGGGCGGCCGACCGGCCGTACCGTGCGCGGCGCGGCGGTCGGCCCGCGCTGGTCGAAGGACGCGCACGCCTGGGTGATCCCCATGCCGTCCATCGACCCGCAGATCGTGCTCCGCTCCGCCGCCGCGCGGCCCGAGTACGGGATCGACTTCCGCTACGGCCACTACGCGGCGGTCAAGCGGCTGCCGGTCGCGGCGGGCGGGTTGGTCGGAGTGGTCGGCATGGCGCTCGCCGCGCAGGTCCCGCCGCTGCTGCGCGCCCTGACCTCGCTCCGCCCGTCCGGGGCCGGACCGGACGCGGCCCGGCGGGCACGGAGCTGGTTCACCGTCAGGTTCGTCGGCCGCAGCGGCGGACGGGAGGTGTGGACCGAGGTCGCGGGTGGCGACCCCGGCTACGGCGAGACGGCGAAGATGCTCGCCGAGACCGCCCTCTGCCTCGCCTTCGACGACCTGCCGAAGACGTCCGGCCAGCTCACCACGGCAGCCGCCTGCGGCACCGCCCTGATCGACCGGTTGGTCGCCGCAGGTATCACCTTCCGCGTCCTCGACCGCCGACCGGACCGCGCGCCCGGGCGGTAGGAACGCACGCGATCAACCGATCGCGATGACCGGATGACCGGCCGGTGCGATCCAGCGCATGATCGTGGTCAGCACGCCCGACGGCACGGCCACACAGCCCGCCGTCGGGCCGCCGCTCGTGCTGAGGTCGTGCAGGAAGATGCCCGCGCCGCGCCCGCGTACGGCGGGGTCCGTGTTGAAGTTGATGACCAGCACGTTGTGGTACTGCACCGGGTAGTCGGCCAGGTGCTCGCTGCCGTCCACCCCGGCCTCGGTCAGCCGGAAGCCCCCGAGGGTGTCGGTGCGCATCCGGTTGTAGTAGCGCGAGGCCCGGTCCTCGACCCACCAGTCGTGCGCGGTGACGTGGTGGTAGGGCATCCGGGTGCCCGGGTTCGGGCCGTTCCCGAAGCCCTGGGTGATCGAGAACGTGCCGGTCGGCGTCTGGTAGCTGCCCTGCACGCGCGTCGTCCCGTTCACGACCCCGCGTGCGCCGATCCGCGCCGCCGTGCTGCGCACGACGACGCGCCAGCCGCCGCGTGTCCACTGCCAGGCGGTGACGGTCGCGTAGCTGCCATGCGCCTGGACGGTGATCACTTGATCGGCGCCTCCGAGCCGCACCGGGACCGGGAAGTGGGGTGCGGCGGGGGACGCCTGCGCCGGTGCGGCGGCGAGCAGTGACCCGCACGCGACGGCTGCGGAGGTGACAGCTGCGGTGGCGACTCTGGTGGCAGCTCTCATGACAATGCGGACGAACGCGGAAGGACGAGGCATGGCGGCACGACTCCGATGGTCCGAGGGGAGGGCCCGAAGGGGCATGCGGGCGGCGGTGTCCGCCGACTGACATGGCATCACCGTTCGATGTCCGAACAGCGTAGGGTGACCTCCGCCTCGCTGCCACGCTGACGCGCGGACAGCGTCACGGCCGGTGTACCGGGAACCGAGCGGTACGGTGAGAGCGACGGGAGGAGCCGCATGTCCGTGGAGGAAGAAGAGCTGAGGCCGAGCCGGATCGCGCTGGTCACCGGCGCCGGATCGGGCATCGGCAGAGTCACCGCGCGGGCGCTCGGCAGGGCGGGCTGGACGGTCGTGCTGACCGGCCGTCGCGAGGACGCGCTCAAGGAGACGGCCGCCGAGATCGCCGAGGCCTTCGTGGCCCCCGCGGACGTCACCGACGAGGCCGAGGTGGCCCGGGTCTTCGACCAGATCCGCTCCCGCTACGGCCGCCTCGACCTGCTCTTCAACAACGCGGGCGCGTTCGGGGCGGCAGCGCCCGCCGAGGAGATCCCGGCGGCGCAGTGGCGCGCGGTCGTGGACGTCAACCTCACCGGTTCGTTCCTCGTCGCCCAGGCCGCCTTCGCGCTGATGCGCGAGCAGCGGCCGGAGGGCGGACGGATCATCAACAACGGTTCGATCTCCGCCCACGTCCCGCGCCCCAACAGCGTCGCCTACACGGCGACCAAGCACGCCATGACCGGCCTGACCAAGTCCCTCGGCCTGGAGGGCCGCGCGCACCGGATCGCCGTGGGCCAGCTCGACATCGGCAACGCCGCCACCGAGATGACCGAGCGGATGACCCACGGCATCCTCCAGGCCGACGGCCGGATCGCCGTCGAGCCGGTGATGGACGCGGCCCATGTCGCCTCGACCGTGGTCCACCTGGCCTCACTGCCACTGGACGTCAACGTGCCGTTCATGACCATCATGGCCACGGGCATGCCGTACCTCGGCCGGGGCTGAGCAGCGAGCCGGGCTGATCAGAGAGCCGGGGCTGGCCAGAGAGGTGGTCAGCCCAGCAGGGCGAGGATCTCCTCCGTGGTCCCGGTCTCGCCGAGCTTGGGGAAGACCCGGGCGATGCTGTGCTCGTGCGAGACCGGGTCCATGTCGGTCATCGCGTCCGTGGCCAGCGTGACGTGGTAGCCGTGCTCGTACGCGGCACGGGCCGTCGACTCGACGCCCACGCTGGTCGCGACGCCGACGAGAACGATCTGGGTCACGCCGCGCTTCTCCAGCTCCGCGTGCAGCTCGGTGCCGTGGAAGGCGCCCCAGGTCTGCTTGGTGACGGTGATGTCGCCCGGCTCGGCCGGGATGATCAGCTCGGCCCAGTCGGCGGGCAGGTCGTGCAGCGGGCGCTGCTGCTCGGTGCGTCCCGCAGCGCCGCCGGTGACGTTGACCTGCACGACGGTCAGCCCGCGCTCGCGGAACGCGGCGACCAGGCGCTCGGAGTTGGCCAGGACCTCGTCGATGCCGTGGTCCTTGGCGAAGGCGGCGATGCCCTTCTGCAGGTCGATCAGGACCAGGGCGGTGGTCGGGTCGATCGTGGTGGCAGCCATGTGCAGCCTGCTTTCTTCTCGTTGTACGTGTCGTACGGGTTGAACTCGTGTGCGTCGGTAGGTAGTCGGGTGCGGCTCAGCGCCGTCGGCGCAGCGCGCGGTCCGCGGTGGTGAGGGCGATCAGGGCGACGCAGAGCACGCCCATCACCGCCGCGACCCCGTGCAGGCCGCCGTCGGTGGCGCGGGTGCCGTAGAGCAGCGCGATGACGGAGGACGACAGGATCGCGCCGAGGTAGATCGAGGTCCGCTGCAGTCCGGCCGCGGCCCCGACGCCATCCGTCGGCGCCTGGGCGTAGAGGGCGGCCTGGTTGCAACTGGACGCCAGCCCCTGCCCGACCCCGAAGAGCGCGCTGACCAGCACCAGCAGCAGCACCGACGACCGGTGATCGACCGTCAGCAGCAGCGCGGACCCGGCGGTCAGCAGCAGCGTCAGCGCGACCAGCGGGGCGCGCAGCGTCCTGGTCCGCGCCCCGAGCAGGGAGAAGACGGCGGCCGTCGCGGACATCGGCAGAGCGATCAGACCGGCGTGGAAGGCGTTGAAGCCGTGCCCGTCCTGGAGCCACTGCGAGTAGCCGTAGAGCATGCAGTAGAGCACCAGGTAGGTCAGCCCGCTGCGCAGGAAGGTCCGGGTCAGCCCTGGGTTCCGGCCGAGCAGCCGCAGGTCCAGGAACGGGTGCGGGGCCCGGAGTTGCCTCCGGACCAGGACGGCGGCGAGCACCAGCGCCAGTCCCAGCAGCAGCCACTGCGGCCGGGACAGGTTCATCAGGAAGAGCATGAGCGTGGCGATGGTGGCCGCGAAGAGCGTGATGCCGGGCAGGTCGATCAGCGTCAGGGTCCGCGCCCGGTCGGCAGACTGTCCGTGGGCCGGTTGTCCGTCGGCCCGCTGTCCGTCGGCCTGTTGCTGCGCCGTCCCGCGTGCGTCGCCCGGGACCCAGCGCAGCGCGAGCAGCAGCGCCACGAGTGCCAGCGGGATGTTGACCGCGAAGACCGCCCGCCACCCCAGCGTCGCCGCCAGCGCGCCGCCGAGCACCGGACCGACCGCCGCACTGGACAGCGAGGCGAGCGAGAGTCGCCCGAGGACCGTGCGCGGCGCCTCGACACCGGTGCGGCGGGTCTCGGCGCGCAGCATCGCCATCGCCGACGGGTAGGCGGCCGAGGTGCCGATGCCCAGCAGCACCCGGGAGGCGATCAGCCACCCGAACGCCGGTGCCAGCGCGCCGACAAGGCCCGCGGCGACCACTACCAGCAGTCCGGTCAGGAAGATCCGACGCGGACCGATGAGGTCCGCCAGCTTGCCCATGGTGGGCTGTCCCACGGCGCTGGCCAGGTAGAGGATCGCGACCAGCCACGCGGTGCTGGACACGCCGACGCCGAAGGCCGTGCCTATGGAGACCAGCGCGGTGGCGATCATCGTCGAGTTGATCGGGTTGAGCGCGACCCCGATCAGCAGCGGCGTCATCATCGTGCCGCTGAACGCCTTGCGTGTGTCCGCCTGGGAGTTCGACCGCGTCGAGAGGTCGGACGTGGCCGTCACGCCTGTGCCGCCTCGCCCGCGAGGGCGCGCAGAAGCGGCAGCGCGGCGGCGATCGTCGCGCGCTGCGCCTCGTCCAGGTCGGTGGCCAGGGCGTGGCTGAGCCAGTCCTGTTTGGCCTGGAGCACGGCCTGCATCTGCTCCCGCCCGGCGTCGGTCAGCTCGACCAGCACCTGCCGTCCGTCGGTCGGGTGCGGGGTGCGGTGGACCATGCCGCGCTCCTCCAGCGCGCCGAGCGTCAACCGCATCGACTGGGGCCGCACGTACTCGGCCCGCGCCAGATCAGCGGTCGTGGCCGGGCCTTCGTGCAGCAGCCGCGCCGCTGCGGAGCGCTGCGACGCGGTGAGCTCGCTCTCGGCGGACGCCGCCCTGGCCCGACGCGCGATCAGCCCGAGCACGCCGTGCAGCTCGACCGCAAGGGCAGCGGGTTCGGTGCGATCGGCGGGACGGGCGGGATCGTTGCGGTCGGCGGGATCGGTGGTGGCCATACGACCACCCTAGAAGGTCGACAGGTGAATTTGCAAGGTTGCCTGTTGAGTTTCCCTGTCTATTGAGTGGCCGTCGTCCATTGAGTGCCCGTCGTCGCGCCGACGCGGGAGAAGTGTGATGAATCTGGCAGTCTCATGGGCATGAGTGATTGTTTGCGCCGATATGCCCAGCAATGGACCGTCTACGTACCGGTGCTCGCCTTGCTCGTCCTCGCGGCCACCTGGGGCCGCGCACTGCCCTGGGCGCTGGTCGCGCTGGTCGCCGTCTTCCTCGCGGGCGGCGTCCTCGCCGCCGTCCACCACGCCGAGGTGATCGCCCACAAGGTCGGCGAGCCCTTCGGCTCGCTCGTCCTGGCCGTGGCCGTCACCGCCATCGAGGTCGCGCTGATCGTGACGCTGATGGCCGACGGCAGCGAGAAGAACGCGACGCTCGCCCGGGACACCGTCTTCGCCGCCGTCATGATCACCTGCAACGGGATCATGGGAATCTGCCTGCTCAGCGCCTCACTGCGGCACCGCGTGGCCGTCTACAACAGCGAGGGGACCGGCGCGATGCTGGCCACCGTCGCCACCCTGGCCACGCTCAGCCTGGTGCTGCCGCGCTTCACCACCAGCACCCCGGGGCCGCGCTTCGCGCCCGGTCAGCTGGCCTTCGCGGCCACCGCCTCCGTCGTGCTCTACGGCCTCTTCGTGCTCACCCAGACGGTCCGGCACCGCGACTACTTCCTCCCGCTCGCCCGGGCCGGCGAGGTGATCGACGGCGACGAGCACGCCCACGTGCCGACCCGACGCGAGGTGCTGACCAGCCTCGGGCTGCTCGCGGTCGCGCTGGTCTCGGTGGTGGGCCTCGCCAAGGTCGAGTCCCCGACGATCGAGCACGGCGTCGCCGCCGCCGGGCTGCCGTCCTCGGTGGTGGGCGTGGTGATCGCGCTGCTGGTGCTGCTGCCGGAGACCATCGCCGCCGTCCGCGCCGCCCGCAGGGACCGGGTGCAGACGAGTCTCAATCTGGCCCTGGGCTCCGCCATGGCCAGCATCGGCCTGACCGTCCCCGCCGTCGCGGTCGCCTCGATCTGGTTGAGCGGCCCGCTCGTCCTCGGCCTGGACTCCACGCACATGGTCCTGCTGGCGCTGACCATGGTCGTCGGCACTCTCACGATCGTTCCGGGCCGCTCCACACCGCTCCAGGGCGGCGTGCACCTGTCGATCCTGGGCGCGTACCTGGTGCTGGCCGTCATCCCGTGACGCTGGAGCCGCGCGACACCGGAGCCCGCTGGCACCGGAGCCCGCTCACAACGAAGCCCCGGCCGCGCGGGCGACCGGGGCTCCCTTCGTGGCTTTCCGGGACGGGCTTACCAGCCCGCGTTCGGGAAGACGGCGCGGATCGTCGGCCGGGCCGCGTCCAGGACCGTGGGGAACCAGACCGAGAACGTCTTCTGGCCCTGGAGCTCGGCCAGCTCCTCCGGCGTGACGAAGGACGTCGCGGCGACCTCGTCCGGATTCGGGGTGAAGGTGGAGTCCGCCACGCCCACGAACAGGTGGTTGTACTCGCGCTCCACCAGCCCGGAGGCCTCGTCGGGCAGGTCGTAGGTCACCGTCCCGGCCTGCTGCAGCCGCACCGGAGCCGCGCCGAGCTCCTCGGCGGTACGGCGGGCGGCGGCGACGAACGGCGGCTCGTCCGGGTAGGGGTGGCCGCAGCACGTGTTCGACCACACACCGGGGGAGTGATACTTGCCCAGCGCACGCTGCTGGAGCAGCATCCGGCCCTGCTCGTCGAAGAGGAACACGGAGAAGGCCCGGTGCAACCGGCCGGGGGCCTGGTGCGCGGAGAGCTTCTCGGCCGTGCCGATCGTCCGGCCCTGCTCGTCGACCAGTTCGAGCAGGATCTCGTCCGTCGTCGTCACGGTGGTGGCGGTCATGGATCACCTTTCACAGAGGTCGCGTCCACGCCTGGCCCGGTAGCTGCCCGGCAGGGGTACAGTCTGCCGCAAAAGGCCAGCAGACGGGCCTTGGCTTGTCCCACGGCGCTACGGTCCGCAATGATGATCTGCGCGGCGGGGTGGGGGGCGACCGTCCGCGAGAAGCGAAACCGAAGCACTGGAGACTCCACATGATCGGCCTTGTTCCGGCCGCAGGCGCAGGCAGCCGCCTCCGTCCCTACACCGACACGCTCCCCAAGGCGCTCGTGCCGGTCGACGGCGAGCGGACCATCCTCGACATCACCCTGCGCAACTTCGCCGAGGTCGACATGCGCGACGTGGCGATCATCGTGGGCTACTGCGCCGACGCGATCCGCGAGCGCAAGACCGCGCTGGAGCAGCGCCACGGCGTCCGCCTGCACCTGGTGGAGAACCCCAAGGCCGAGGCCTGGAACAACGCGTACACCGTCTGGTGCGCCCGCGAGCTGTTCCGGGAGGGCGTGATCCTCGCCAACAGCGACACCATCCACCCGCACGCGGTCGAGCAGACCCTGCTCGAGGCCAACGCCCGGATGACGGCCGCGGGCCACGCCCCCGGCGTGCTGCTGGCCCTCGACACGGTCAAGAAGCTGGCCGACGAGGAGATGAAGGTCACGGTCGACCCCGAGAAGGGCGCCCGCCGGATCACCAAGCTGATGGACCCGGCCGACGCGACCGGCGAGTACATCGGCGTCACGCTGATCAACCCCTCCGCCGCCGACGACCTGGCCTCGGCCCTGCAGGCCACCTGGGAGCGCGACCCGCAGCTGTACTACGAGGACGGCTACCAGGAGATGATCGACCGCGGCCTGCGCATCGACACCCAGCCGATCGGCGAGGTCTCCTGGGTCGAGGTCGACAACCACGAGGACCTCGCCAAGGGCCGGGAGATCGCGTGCCGGTACTGACCCGACTGGTCCCCTCGCCGTTGGTCGTCGACATCCGCGCCGGAGCGCTCGACGACCTCGGCGCGGTCCTGGCGGACCAGCGCATCGCCGCGTCCGGCCGGATCGCGGTCGCGGTCAGCGCCGGTTCCGGCGCGGCGATGCGCGAGCGCCTCGTGCCGCAGCTCCCGGGCGCGGCCTGGTTCACGGTCGCGGACGGCACGCTCGACGCGGCGGTGAAGCTGGCCGACCAGGTCAAGGGCGGCCACTACGACGCGCTGGTCGGGCTCGGCGGCGGCAAGATCATCGACGTGGCCAAGTACGCGGCGGCCCGCGTCGGCCTGCCGATCGTCGCGGTCGCCACCAACCTGGCCCACGACGGCCTCTGCTCGCCGGTCTCGACGCTCGACAACGACGCCGGACGCGGCTCCTACGGCGTGCCCAGCCCGATTGGGATGATCGTCGACCTCGACGTGATCCGCCGCGCCCCCGCGCGGTTCGTCGCGGCGGGAGTCGGCGACGCGATCTCCAACATCTCCTGTATCGCCGACTGGGAGCTGTCCCAGCGCGAGACCCGCGAGAGCGTCGACGGCCTGGCCGCGGCCATGGCCCGCACCGCGGGCGAGACCATCCTGCGCCACCCCGGCACGATCGCCGACAACGACTTCCTGATCGCGCTGGCCGAGGCGCTGGTGCTCACCGGTATCTCCATGAACGTCGCCGGGAGCAGCCGCCCCGCCAGCGGCGCCTGCCACGAGATCAACCACGCGCTCGACATCCTCTACCCGGACCGCAAGGCCCAGCACGGCGAACAGTGCGGCCTCGGTGCCGCCTTCGCCACCTACCTGCGGGGTGACCTGCCGGTGGCGGGCCAGATGGTGCAGTCGCTGCGCCGCCACGGCCTCCCGGTGACGGCCGACCAGATCGGCTTCACCGACCAGGAGTTCGTCGCAGCCGTGCACTATGCTCCGGAAACTCGTCCAGGCCGCTACACCATCCTGGAACACCTCGATCTCGACACCTCCGCCATCCGGGACGCGTACACCTCCTATGTCAAAGACGTCTGCTCCTGACTCCGCCTCTCCTGAGTCTGAGTCTGCTGAGTCCGCTCGTTCGGAGTCCGCAGTGAACCAGCCCACGGAGAACCAGCCCGCGGAGAACCAGTCCGTGGAGAACCAGTCCGTGGAGAACCAGCCCGCGGCGAGCCGGCCCAGGGCCAAGGGCCCCAAGCCGTCGCTCGCCGAGTTCCGCGCGGTCGCGCACCCGGAGGGCCTGCTCGACCGCCGCTCCGGCGAGCACTGGGCCGGGCGCATCTACATGCGCCGGATCTCCTCGCGCCTGACCCGCCACCTGGTCAACGCCCCGGTCACGCCGAACCAGTTGACCTGGCTGATGATGGTCGCGGGCGTGCTCGCCGGCGCGGTCCTGCTGCTCCCCGGCATCTGGGGCGCGGTCCTCGGCGCCCTGCTGATCCAGGTCTACCTCGGCCTCGACTGCGTCGACGGCGAACTTGCCCGCTGGCGCAAGCAGACCTCCACGACCGGCGTCTACCTGGACCGGATCGGTCACTACCTTTCCGAGGCCGCGCTGCTGACCGGCTTCGGTCTCCGCGCCGCCGACCTGTTCCAGCACGACGGTTCGCGGGCCTGGCTCTGGGCCTTCCTCGGCACGCTGTCCGCGCTCGGCGCGATCCTGATCAAGGCGGAGACCGACCTCGTCGACGTCGCCCGGATCCGCCGCGGCCTGACGGCGGTCGAGGACTCGGCCTCGGTCCCGCGCGCGGCGGGCGTCGCCAAGGCCCGGAAGCTGGCCTCTGCGCTCAAGTTCCACCGTCTGATCGGCGGCGTCGAGGCGTCGCTCGTCATCCTGGCGGCGGGCATCGCGGACGCGGTCCACGGCGGGCTCTTCTTCAGCCGCCTCGCGGTCGCCGTCCTCGCGGGCATCGCGCTGCTGCAGACCCTGCTGCACCTGCTCAGCATCGTCCTCTCGAGCCGGCTCCGGTGAGCGCCGTGGCGGATGAGGCGAAGAACGCGGACGAGGCGAAGGCCACGGATGCGGCGAAGAGCACGGATGCGGCGAAGGCCGACCACCTGAAGCTCGGCGCGGTCGTCATCACCATGGGCAACCGTCCGGTCGAACTGCGCGCGCTGCTCGACTCCGTGGCCGCGCAGCGCGGCCCGGCCGTCGAGGTCGTGGTCGTGGCCAACGGCGCGCCGCTGCCCGAACTCCCCGAGGGCGTGCGTGGCGTCGAGGTCCCCGAGAACCTCGGCATCCCGGGCGGACGCAACGTCGGTATCGAGGCCTTCGGCTCGGACGGACGCGACGTCGACGTCGTCCTCTTCCTCGACGACGACGGCCTGCTGACGCTGGACGACTCCGCCGAGAAGCTGCGCGAGGCCTTCGCGGCCGACCCGAAGCTCGGCATCGTCTCCTTCCGCATCGCCGACGAGGAGGGCCTCACGCAGCGCCGCCACGTGCCTCGCCTGCGCGCCTCCGACCCGATGCGCCCCTCGCGGGTCACCACGTTCCTCGGCGGCGCGAGCGCCGTCCGGT
This sequence comes from Streptacidiphilus sp. MAP5-3, assembly GCF_041262505.1. Classification (NCBI taxonomy): domain Bacteria; kingdom Bacillati; phylum Actinomycetota; class Actinomycetes; order Kitasatosporales; family Streptomycetaceae; genus Streptacidiphilus; species Streptacidiphilus sp. MAP5-3. Next base: position 44,361 of record NZ_JBGCCL010000004.1, on the reverse strand, counting down.
CTGCTGTCTTCGCGACGGCGGGCCAGCTACCGGGTGAGTTCTTCTACGCCCACGAGGAGACCGACCTCGCCTGGCGCGCCCTCGACGCGGGCTGGAATATCGAATACCGCCCCGACGTCGTGCTGCGCCACCCGCGCACGCTTCCCTCGCGGCACGCCACCTACAACCACAACGTCGCCCGCAACCGCGTCTGGCTCGCCCGGCGCAACCTGCCCGCGCCGCTGGTCCCGGTCTACCTCGGGGCGTGGTTCCTGCTCACCGTCGCGCGCCGTCCGTCCGGCGACACCCTCCGCGCCTGGCTCCGCGGCTTCGCCGCCGGCTGGCGCGAACCCGCCGGCCCGCGCCGCCCGATGCGCTGGTCGACGGTGTGGCGGATGACCCGCCTGGGCCGCCCGCCGATCATCTGAATCGCGGCTGCGGCCGACGCCACCGGCTGTGTCCGGTGGCGTCGGCCGTTCCGCTTCAGTCGAAGACCGACCAGCAGATCTCGTTGCGCAGGCGCTGGTCGTCCAGGACAAGTTCGCGGATCGCATCCGGGAGCTGTTCGCGCTGCCAGCGGCACTCGATTCGTCCGGCGCCCTCGGCCTCGTCTGCAGGTGCCGCCGCCTGCACGGCCTTGATCGCATAGGCTGCAGCGCCCAGTTCATGCGCAGCGACATGCGCCACCACCGCGGCCTGGCCGGCAGCGAATGCCGCATGACGCGGCGCTCCGCTCAACACCCGTGCCGCAGCCATGGCATGGCCACCCGCTGCACGCGACTCGGACATCCTGATCTCTCCGCGCACCCACGCCCGAACCTGCGCGATCGCCTGACGCGGTCGGAGGTCCGATGGCTGCACCGACTCGAAGAGATGCAGCACGTGCTCCGCGCAGTCGGCGGCCCACATCGCCAGGAGCTGATGGTCGGGGTCTGTGAGCGTCCCACCGCGGCGGACAGTGATGAACCGCGGGTCGCGGACCTTGGGAAGGATCACCGTTCGACCGTACTGCGATGCTGCGCGGCTCTCAAGGTTGGGGCGGGGGCCGGTCTTCCTTCCGAGGTAGCGTCAAAGCCGATGTGACCTGGGGGTTTTCACTCGTGTGGGGGACCGCTGGGGCTTGGTGTGGGCTGAATGGAGTGTCATAATTGTTCTATGGACGCCTCGATGTTCGGGGGCGGGTGTGAAGACGGAGATGGCGTCCATGGGTGGGGTGGGTCCCCGGAGTCCGAGGGTTCCTTTTCCGGTTCGGATCCCCGTGACCCCTCAATTCCTTCTCCTTCTCTGGCTGGTGATGACTGGCTGGGTCTGCCGCGGGATGCGGCGGGTTCCCGGTTCGTGTCCGGTACTCCTTCCTCGTCGCGTCAGGCGCGGTTCGTTGATCCGTTGCGGACTCTTCCGGGGTGTGCGCGGGAGTTGTTGACGGCGCTTGCGGATGAGGGTGATGACGCGCTGCTGGGTGCGGGTGTGGATTTCCTCGCGGAGCAGTTCCTGGCGCTTGAGCGTGTGACGGAGATGCTGGACGCGCAGAAGCTGCGCCGTCTCGCGGTGTTCGACCGCGTGGGTGGTGCGACGGCCGTGCGGTGTCGTTCGACGAAGGGTTTCCTGCGGACGCATGCGCAGATGGCGCAGGGCCACGCGAACCGCCTGGTGAATCTAGCGCGGGACTTGGACAAGTTGCCGACGGTGCGTCAGGCCCAGGCCGATGGCGTCCTGTCCACGGACCAGGTCGAGATCCTCGCGAAGGAGCTCGCCCCCATCGACGATGTCGCCGCGCGTCACGCGGCGGAGGTGTTGATGGTGGAGCAGACCCCGAAGCTCCACCTCGCGCACGTCCGCCAGGCCGCGAAGCAGATCCACGCCCACCTGATCCCTGAGCAGGACGCGGACGCTGCTGAGGTTCCGGCGGTGTTCCAGTCCTGGGTCAAGCTCTCCGCCACGGGGACGTCGGACCGGCCGTTCTGGGTCCTGTCGGGGGAGCTGTCGCCGGTGGCGGGGGAGAAGCTGCGGGTGGCTCTGGAGGCGGCGATGGGCGCCCCCGTCGAGGGCGAGACCCGGACGCATTCCGAGCGGATGGGCGACGCCCTCGAAGCCGTCACCGATCTCGCGCTGGGTTCGGACAAGCTCCCCACCACGGGCGGGCAGCGTCCGCACCTGACCCTGATCGCCGACCTCGACGCCCTGCGCACCACCTGCCCCACCCACCCGGTCCTCGCCACCGACGAGACGGATGAGCTGGCGGGGCTGCTGCGCCCGAAGGCGGCGGCGACCACGACGCGCGGCTATCAGCTCCCGGCGTGGCAGGCGCGGAAGGAGTCCTGTGACTGCCAGCTCCGGGTCATCCTCACCCGGGGTCAGGACAAGCCGCTGTCGATCGGCCGGGCCACCCGTACTGTTCCCGCGCACCTGCGGGACGCGGTGATCGCCCGGGACCGGCACTGCGTGTGGCCCGGCTGCGACCGGCCGCCCACCTGGTGCGAGGCGCACCATCTGGTCCACTGGGCCGACGGTGGCGAGACGAGCCTGGACAACCTCGCCCTGCTCTGCAACGAACACCACACCGATCTCCACCACACCGGCTGGGAACTCGAGATGCGCGGCGGCCGACCCCGAGCCGTCCCACCACCCGACACCCCACCCCCACCCAACACCCGCTACCCCCACCGCCCATAGCCAACGAACCGCCGACCAGCCGCTGTCCCACCCAGGAAGCGGCCCACCGGCACGCCCGCACGCGTGCGCACCGCGCCCGTCACCGACACAGACGCCCCAACTAGCGCAGGCCGTCACTCGGTGTGACGCTGCGTCTATGACCACCGTTGCCGACCGACCCCAGAGCGCGCCGCCCGTCCTCGACGTCCGACAGCGGAATATCGTCTTCGGCACGATCATGCTCGGGATGCTGCTGGCCGCGCTCGACCAGACCATCGTGGGGACCGCCCTGCCGACGATCGTCGCCGATCTCGGCGGTGCCGCCCACATGTCATGGGTGGTGACGTCGTATCTGCTTGCCGAGACCGTCTCCACCGCGCTGGTCGGCAAGTTCGGTGACCTCTTCGGGCGCAAACGGATCTTCCAGATCTCCGCCATCGTCTTCATCACCGGGTCGTTCTTCTGTGGGCTGGCCACCAACATGTCACTGCTCATCGGCTGGCGCGCGCTGCAGGGCGTGGGCGCGGGCGGGCTGATGGTGACGTCGATGGCGCTGATCGCGGACGTGATCCCGCTGCGCGAGCGCGGCAAGTACCAGGGCGCGATCGGTGCGGTCTTCGGCGTGGCGACGGTGATCGGACCGCTGCTCGGCGGGCTCTTCACGGACCACCTCACCTGGCGCTGGGCGTTCTACGTCAACGTCCCGATCGCGATCGTCGTCGTCATCACCGCCGCGCGGACCATTCCTTCCGTGCGGTCGGCGGTGCGGCCGGTCATCGACTATCTCGGGATCGCCCTGGTCGCGGCCGGCGCGAGCGCGCTGATCCTGGCGACCAGCTTGGGCGGGAACGAGTACGCGTGGGGGTCGCCGACGATCATCGCGCTCTTCGCGGGCGGGGTCGCCGGTCTCGGCCTGTTCTGCTGGGCGGAGACGCGGGCGGCCGAGCCGATGCTGCCGATGCGGCTGTTCCGCAACCCGGTCTTCACGGTCTGTTCGGTGCTCAGTTTCATCGTCGGCTTCGCGATGCTCGGCGCGATGACCTTCCTCCCGACCTTCCTCCAGTACGTCGACGGCGACTCGGCGACCGTCTCGGGCGTGCGCACGCTGCCCATGGTCGTCGGCCTGCTGCTGGCGTCGATCTTCAGCGGCAACGTCGTCAGCAAGACCGGCCAGTACCGGTGGTTCCCGGTGGGGGGCTCACTCGTCATGGCGGCCGGGCTCTACCTCCTCTCCCTGATGAAGCCGGGGACCGGGACCGGGTCGGCGTCGCTCTACATGTTCGTGCTCGGTCTCGGGATCGGGCTGTGCATGCAGGTGCTGACCATCGCGGTGCAGAACACGGTGGAGTACGCCGATCTGGGCACTGCGACGTCCGGTGTCACCTTCTTCCGAACCCTGGGCAGCTCCTTCGGCACCGCTGTCTTCGGGACCATCTACACCAACACGCTCAAGACCAACCTGGCCTCCGGCGTCGCCACCTCCGCCCGGCTGACCGGCGAGAACCCGGCTGTCCTGGCCAAGGCCGCGTCGAGTCCGCAGGGACTGCACGGACTGCCGAAGCCGCAGGCCGCGCCGATCATCAGCGCGTACGCCGACTCCCTGCACACCGTGTTCCTGTGGACGGTTCCGGTGGCGCTGCTGGGTTTCGTGGTGGCGCTCTTCCTCAAGCAGGTCAGGCTGCGCGACACCGCACGGGCCGCCTCCACCGACATAGGCGAGGGCTTTGCCCAGCCGAGCGGGAGCGACTCCAACCAGCACCTGGAGTTCGCGGTCGCGAAGATCATCAGCAAGGTCGACCTGGACACCGCGCGCCAGATCGTGCACAGCTCCGACAGCGGTCTCGACATGGCCGGGGCCTGGGCGGTGATGGAGGTCGAGGGGCTGACCCGGACCATCGGCTACGCGCAGGTCGGACTGATCGCCGCCCGCAGGCGGATCCCGCCAGAGGTGCTGGACCCGGTCTTCGACCGGATGGTGGCGGAGGGGTACCTGACTCGCGATCACGACTTCCTCTCGCACACCCCGATGGGCGAGGCCGAGGCACGGACCATCAGCAGCGCCTGGGCTCGCTGGCTCAACGCACAGCTCGAAGCCGACGTGGGCCACCCGCGCAGCGCGGAGCTCCGGGCAGCGGTGGACACGATCGCCAAGCGCCTGCTGGCCGAGGACCTCGCCCACGGCCTCCCGCCCGGCCGTACCACCGCCGGTCGCGCAGCGGCGTGAGTCGGCCGCCCGCATCAGTTGGCGGCTGATCAGCCGGGTGTGCGGCCCACGCGGTGGGCCAGAGCAACCGCGGCGACAGAGGAGTGCACGTCGAGTTTGGCCATGAGGTTCTGGACATGGCTGCGGACCGTGTTGGTGGACAGGAAGAGCCGTTGGCCGATCTCGGCCCGGCTCAGGCCGGCCGCGAGGCCGTCCAACACCTCCCGTTCGCGCGCGGAGAGGGTGGCCAGTCGCTCGGCGTCCTGCTCCAGGCCGTCGTGGAGCGTCGTCAGCTCGGCAAGGACCTGGGTGAGCAGCCGGGGCGGAATCCAGGTCTCACCGGACCGGACGCCCCGGATCACGGCCAGCAGGTGCTGGAGCGAGCTGTCCTTCGGCACCCAGCCGCGTACTCCGGCGCGTACCGCCGCGCAGGCCAGGTCGTCGGTGCGGGTGCTGTCGCTGAGCACGACCAGCGGCACGCCCAACCGCTCGGGCCAGGGGGTGGCGGTGAAGGCACTGCGGGTCGAGGCACTGTGGGTCGAGGTGCTGCGGGTCGACGCGCTGCGAGTCGAGGTGCTGCGACCGCCGGACCGGTTGGCGGCGAGCAGGAGGCCGATGTCGGCGACTACGACGTCCGCGTGCTGCTCAGCGGCCGCTTGGCAGGCGGCGCGCATCCCGGTGACGGGCAGGGGCGTCATGCCCAGTTGCCGTAGCCCCAGCGCGAGCATCTCGGCGACCGAACGCCGCCGGTCGGCCACCACGACCCGGATGTCGCCAGCCATGCTCCTGAGCCTGCCACCGTCGCCGACACGCGGCCACCGACGTCGGTGGCTGAGGGGGACCGACAGTGTTTAGCTGGGGTCATGGGAGCCACCCACGGAGACCCGTCCGGCCCGGCTGACCCGTCCGGCCCGGCTGACCCGGCTGACCCGGCTGACCCGTCCGGCCCGGCTGGTCAGTGCGGCCAGGACGGCCAGGACGACGTCCCTGGGCTGTGGACGCTCGTTGTCGCCGACGCCTCCCGGCTGCTCGCCGAGGCCTTGGCGTTGGTGTTGTCCAGCCGTGGATACCGGGTCCTGGCCACCGCTGCGACCCGTGACGGGCTGCTGCGCGCGGTGACCACCTGCCGTCCCGACGCCTGCGTCCTGGACCTGCAGCTGCTGGACGGGCAGGCGCTGGACACGATCAGGGAGATCCATGCCCGGGAGCAGGCAACCCGGGTGATCGTGCTCTCGCGCGCGATGGATCCGGACTCGGTGGCGGCTGCTGTCGAGGCCGGAGCGGTCGGCTATCTCGGCAAGGACCGCGGGCTCGACGTGCTGGACCGTGCGCTCCGCGCGGTGGCGGCGGGTGGCGGGTTCATCGAACCGACCCTGAGTCCGCAGACCCTGCGCCCGGCCGTCGGCGGTAGTCGCGGCGACGGCAGCCGCTCGGGCGACGGCAGCGGCTCGGGCGGCGTCGGCGAGGACCCGCTGCGTCGGCTGACGGACCGTGAACGCGAGGTGCTGCGGCTGCTGATCGAGGGCGAGGACACTGCCGCGATCGCCGAGGCGCTGCGGATGTCGCCTCGTACGGCCCGCACCCATGTGCAGGGTGTGCTGGACAAGCTCGGTGTGCACTCGCGGCTGGAGGCGGTGGCGCTGGCCGGCCGCTCGGGGCGCTGGACCGCCCCAAGCTGACGACGCCCAAGCTGACTGCAGCTCGTTGACCGGTTCTTCGGTCGGGCCGGGACGGTGTGTGGTGCCCCGGTATGCGACACGCGTAGGTCCTGTGACGGTCACCGAGGGTGGCCGACGGCCCCGACTAGGCTCACTGAATGCCGATGACGTGCGAGTTCTCCGCGGACGCCAATCAGCGACTTCGATTCGCTCTGCTCGGGCCGCTCCAGGCCTGGCGTGGCGAGGCGGGTCTGGAACTCGGGCCGGTTCGTGAACAAGCCGTCCTCGCCGCTCTGCTGCTCAGACCGGGACGGACGGTCAGCCGACGGCAACTGCTCGACGATGTGTGGGGTTCGGAACCCCCCGGAACGGGCGACCGGGTGGTTCCGGTCTACGTGTACCGGCTGCGTCAACGCCTCGATGCTCGCAGCCCGGCCTCGGTGGATTCCGTCATCGACAGCGTTCGGGGCGGCTATCGCTTCGCTCCGAACAGCGCGTGCGTGGACGTGGCGCGATGGGAGGCGGGCGCTGCCGAAGGCAGGTCGGCGAGGGAGGCCGGAGATCTGGGCGCCGCAGTGGACGCGTGGTCCACGGCACTGGGATTGTTCCGCGGCGAGCCGCTGGCCGGAATCCCCGGGCCGTTCGCGGAGGGGGAGCGGCTGCGGCTGGCGGAGCACCGGTTGCTGGTGGTCCAGGACAAGGCCGACTGTCAGCTCCGGCTGGGGCATCACGCCGAGGTCGTGGCGGACCTGTTCTCCCTGACGGCGACTCATCCCCACAACGAGGCACTGGCCGCCCTGCTCATGCGTGCCCTCCACGCGGGCAACCGGCAGGCCGACGCACTGGACGTCTACGCCGCGATGCGCCGCCGACTGGTGGACGCGCAGGGAGTGGAGCCCGGCGCCGAACTGCGCCGTGTCCACGAGGCGGTCCTTCGCGGCGATCCCAGCGCCCCCCGACAAGCAGTCCCCGCTCGCCCGAAGCGCCGGGCACGGCATGAACTGCCGGTCGAGATCGGCAACTTCACGGGCCGGGACCGGGAGCTCGAGCTGCTCGTCGCGCCCGCCGACGCACAGGCGGTGACCGTCCGGGCGGTGGACGGCATGGCCGGGGTCGGGAAGACCGCCCTGGTGGTGCGCGCGGCGCGCACGCTGCGGGACCGGTACCCCGACGGCTGCCTCTTCGTGGAACTGCACGGGAACCGCCAGACCGGTGAGACCCGCGAGACCGGTGAGACCCGCGAGACCCGTGAGGCAGCGTGCCCGCACCGCGTACTGCGGCGACTGCTGCGGGCGGTGGGCGCCGGTGAGGGCGAGGACTCCGAGGACCTGGACGAGTTGGCCGCCTCGTGGCGGGCGGCGACCGCGTCCTTACGGCTGCTCCTGGTGCTCGACGACGCCTCCCGCGCCGAGCAGGTGCGACCGCTGCTGCCCTCCGGCTCCGGCAGCATGGTGATGGTGACCGGCCGTCGGCGACTGACCGGTCTGGACGCGGACCGCAGGCTCTCGCTGACCCCTCTCGACATCGACGCGGCGGCCGGACTGCTCGCCCGCATCGTCGGCGCGTCCGGTCGCGAAGACTCACAGCGCGAGCGCGAGCGTGCCGCCGTACACCGACTGGCCGCGTTATGCGATCGTCTGCCGCTCGCGTTACGCATCGTCGGGGCACGGATCCAGGACCGTCCGCTGTGGGCGGTGGAGGCCCTGGTGGCGCAACTGGCCGACGACGAGCGTCGACTCGACGCACTCGCGGCGGAGGACCGCAGCGTCGAGGTCGCCTTCCAGGTCTCCTACGACCAGCTCCCGGCCGCCGAGCAGCGTGCCTTCCGTGCCTTGGGCCTGTCACCCACCGTGCGGCTGGACCGGCTGACGCTGGCCGCTCTGCTCGGCGTGACGCCCGCCGACGCCGGACGCGCCCTGGAGAGCCTGGCCGACGCGAGCCTGGTGCAGCGGGTGACGGTCGAGCGCTACCGGCTGCACGACCTGGTGGCCGTCTACGCTCGCCGCATCGCGACGAGCTCGCCTGCCACGACCTCGCCTGCCGCAGGCACGCCCGACGACGCCACGGCCGCCCGGTGCGGTGTGTTTCGACTCTATGTGGCGGCCGCGCACTCCGCCAGTGACTGGGGCAACCCGTCTCTCCGGACCGGCCCGCAGGGTACTCGGCCGTTCGCGGACTGGGAGGAGGCCACCACCTGGCTGGACGCGGCGGGCGGTGAACTGGTCGACGTGATCGGCCAGGCGGCGGCCACGGGCCACCTGGACGATGCCTGCCGGATCGCCGAGGGGCTGGTCGACTACCTCACCCGGCAGGGCCGGTTCCACGAGTGCCGCACCGCGCTGGAGCTGCTGCTGCCGCTGGTCGACCAGGCCGGACCGCCCAGCGACCGGCGGACGGCCGCCGCGCTGCGTACCGGACTCGGCATCATGTACGGGCTGCAGGGCCGTTACGCGCGGGCGCACACCTGGTTCACGGAGGCGCTGGACCTCAGTCGCCGGGCCGGTGACCCGCACGAGCAGGCCAGGGCCTCGGCCGGTCTCGGGACCTTCGCCAACCTGGCGGGCCAGATATCCGAGTCCATGGTGCATTTCGCCGAAGTCATCAGCCTGGCGGGGGAGTTGGCACACGACGACTGGCTCATGGGGTCGATCATGACCCGCGCCGGAGACGTCCACCACCAGCTCGGCGAGTACGACAAGGCGAACGCCCGCTATCTGGAAGCCATCGCCCTCGCCGAGAAGAACGGCAGTCCCAGGCTCCTCGGCAAGACCCTGCTCCGCCTCGGCGGTCTTCAACTCGACCTCGGCCGGCCGGCCGAGGCGGCGGGCACCCTCGGGAAAGCCGAGGACCTGGCCCGGCGTCTCGGGGATGTCCCCCTGTGTTCCGCCGTCCTCGGACGGCTGGCCGAGGCCGAGGTGAAGCTGGGCAACCCGCAGGCCGCTGCCGAACTCCGGCGCCGGTCACGCGCGTTGCTGGAGGAGGAGACCGGCACGGAGTCGGAGATCGCGATCCGTCATCGGATGCTCTGGCAGGGCGCCGTGGCGGAGGACCTGTCCGGGGCACGCGACTTCTTCGAGCGGGCCACCGGCCTCCCCACCGCCGAGGCCAACCGCGCGCGGATCTCCCGCGTGCTGGACGACCTCGGCGGTGGAGAGGTCCGACGCCGGCCCTGAGGTCCGACGCCGGCCCTGAGCGTCAGCAGGCTTACGCGGGGCTTCCGTTGGGGTTCCGCCAGAAGACCCCGTCCTGGCCGTCCTGGGCGAGGGTCTGGGCCATGACGTTGCCCGCCTGCGGGTACAGCGGGTGCAGGGTGAAGTAGCCCTGCACGCTCAGGAGGTTGGCGTCGCAGATGAAGTCGCCGTGGATGCAGTACCGGGCGACCGGGATGCCGTTGAACTCCGCCGGCCCGGCGCCCGCAGAGGTGGCCACCCCGGGTATGCCCAGACCCTTGGGGATCTGGGACAGGACGCCGGTGCCCGGCTGCATCGGGTCGGCGTAGAGCATGCCGTCGACCTGCGAGAGGGGGATGCCGGTGCTCCCGCTCGCGATCGTCTGGAGCACCTGGTCCGCGATCTCGGCACCCTGGGAGTAGCCGGTGATCGTGATGCGGGCACCCGGGTTGGCGTTGTGGGCGTCCTCCGCCGCCTTCAACGCCGCCTGGTAGCCCGCCTGCTCGCTGGCGTCGTAGGTCGGCGCGGTGAGGGCGTCGGGGTTGACCTGCAGCGGGTTGAGGGAGACGAGCGGGCCGTGCGGGCCGAGGATCGGGCCGGCGGTGGCCGGGTAGCACACCTCGACCGCCTGTGAGCCGGCCGGGAGGGCGCCGTTCACGCTGTTGTAGGAGGACGTGGTGGTGGGGCACGAGGGGGTGGCGGTGGTGGCGCCGGTGCCGCCGACCTCGATGTAGACGTGCCCCGCGCTGTCCGCCTGCGCACCCGCGGGGAACGCGACGGCGGTGCCGACCGCCAGCGCCGCCGTCATCACCGCGGTGCGAACAACGCGCACCGTCCTGCTCGTTTGCGACATTGCCGGATCTCCTCATGGCCTCGTGGACGTGCCTGGCAACGAACGCAACCGACGCTAGGCGCGGTTGTTCGCATCCTGATGAAATACCGATGACTCGTGGCCACGCGAGCCCTGCTGACGCTTCGTCAGAAGGTAATCTCCAGCGCCACGATGGGATGGCGGCGCCGCCTGCCGGTCAGGGAGGAGTACACGTTGCCCAGACGGGCCATCAGGTACTTGCGGCCCAGCAGGCGGCGCACCTTCTCCGTGCCCTCGGCGTCGAGCAGCCGGCCGGTGCCCACCGCTTCCGCCGCGCCGGGGGCGATCCGGCCGCGCACGTCGCAGACGACGACCTTGACCCGGGGGTCCCGGCGCAGCCGCTTGACCTTCCACGAGGCGGCCTCGGTCCACACGTACAGCAGGTCGTCGTCCATGACGTGCCACACCGGGGTGGCCACCGGCGTGCCGTCCTTGCGGTAGGTGGTGAGGCTGACGTAGCGAGCGCGCGTCAGCGCGTCCAGGGTGCTCGGGTCGAGTGCGGTCACGTGGCTCAGGCTACTTGTTTTCGCGCGCGGCCAGCCGCGTGGCGACCTCGGTCCTGACCGCCTCCTCCAGCCCGTCCGAGGTGAAGCCGAGGCCGCGCAGGATCCGCGCGGCCGGGCTCTCCTCGGCGCGGATCAGGCCCAGCAGCATGTGCTCGGTGCCGACCCAGTCGTGGCCGAGGTCCGCCGACGCCTGGCGTGCCTGGTCGATGGCCTCCTTGCCCTCCGGCCTGAAGGGGATGTGACCTCCCCGAGGCGGCTTCTTCCCGGCGGGCGGCATCGCCGCCTCGATCGCGTCCCGGACGCCCTGCTCCGAGCCGACCTTCGCCACGAGCACGTCGTATGCCAGGCCCCGCGGTTCGCCGAGCAGGCCGAGCAGCAGGTGTTCGGTGCCGATGGCGTCGTGCCGGTGGGTGCGGGCTGCCTCCTGGGACAGCACGATGCTGTGCCGGTTCAGGTTGGTGAACCGCTCGAACGCGGCGGGTGTGTGGCGCTGCTGGGCGGCCTGCTTGGAGACGCCGATCGCGTCGCCGATCTCGCTCCAGGACGCGCCGGCCTGCCTGGCCTGGCTGACGTAGTGGTCGACGAGTTGGTCGCCGAGGTCGGACATGGTCTGGGCGCGAAGCCGTGCCTCGCTGATGCGGGTCAGTTCGTTGGCGGCGGGAAGCTCCTCGTCGAGGCGGGCGATCAGGTCGGCGAGGCTGATGTCGAGTGGGCTCATGCGTCAAGACTAAGTTGACGGTCGTCGACCGTCAAGAGGAAGTTGACGATCGCTGCGCAGTGGCTTCAGTGGCTTCAGCGGCTTGAGAGGGGCGGGAGGTGGGACGGTCCGTCCAGGACCGTCCCACCTGCGCGGCGCTGAATCAGTGGAGCAGATCGACGTTGCCGTCGAACTGCCAGAGCGGGTTCGGTACCACCTTTCCGTCAGCGACGATCAGGAAGTAGCCGTTCACCTGGACCGGGCCGTCCCCGTCGGCCTCGTACCGCCCGTTCGCGGTGACGTTGAGCTGGTAGATCGCCTGGGCGGTGACTCCGGAACCGCCGACGTTCCAGGAGACCGTGCAGCGCCAGTCGTTGCCCGGCCCCTCCTGCACGCCGAGTCCCTCGCTCTTGTCGCAGCTCGCGACGGTCTGCAATTGCGCCTCGGTGACCGGAGGTTGGCGCATCTGCTGCTGCTGGTACGGGTAGAGCTGGGAGAACACCGTGGCCACCGACTGCTGCACCTTGGCCTGGGTGATGCCGGAACCGCCCGCCCCGGTCGTCACGGCGACGACGCCGACCGTCGCGGCCAGCAGACCGGCGAGCGGGAGCGCGCCCATGGTCAGCCCCCTGCGTCCGGCGCCGTCGTTGTTGAGGTTGGTGAAGTCCCGGCGGAGGAACAGCAGGTAGGCCAGCGCCGTGGCGACGACCGCCCACACCAGGCTGACCCCGATACCGATGAACAACGGCCCGAGTTGCTGAGGATCGGTGAAAAGGCCGTTCCAGGAGATGAAGGCGTAACCGGGCAGCGCCAGGCGCACCGCGACCGGCAGCGGCAGCAACTGGGCCACCTGCATGCCGAGGGCGGCGAGCATGGGCAGGAGCAGGCCCATCGGGGATCGGCCCAGGGCGACGGACCCGAGCAGTCCGATGGCGGCGAGGGCGAGCGTCGGCGCCAGCGCGCAGACCCACGCCAGCAGGACCCTGACCGCTGCGTCCCCGCCGCTGAGCAGGTGGCCGTCCAGGCCGACCAGCGGCTGGCTCCCCTCCGCGAGGAGTCCGCCGAACATGCCGGAGAAGGCCAGGCCCGCCACGAGCAGCCCGATCACGGTGACGCTGGCGATCGCCTTGGCCGCGAAGATCCGGCGGTACGAGCGGACCGCGATGAGCAGATGGCGCCAGGTGCCCAGCCGGTCCTCGGAGGAGAACACGTCGCCCGCGACCATGGACGTGACCAGCGGCAGCGCCCACGTGCCGGCGAAGCTGAGCACCACCAACGAGCCGGCCCAGCCGGTGGCGTGCATCCACCGGCCGAACAGGGTGTCCGACGGCAGCGTGCTCTGCTGGTCGATCGCGAAGTCCAGCAGGCCAGGACCGAGCCAGCACAGCCCGACCAGCAGGCGCACCCGCCAGGTGGAGAACTGTTTGACCAACTCGAAGCGGAGGATGCGCGTTACGGGTACCGGGCGTGTGCCCGCTGTCCCGGCGCCAGGCCCGGTTCCGGCCTGCTCGGCCGGGGCATGGGTGACGGCCGCGGTCATCGGTCGGCCTCCTGGTCGCTGAGGGCGAGCTGATCCGTCAGGGCAAGCTGATCCGTCAGGGCAAGAAAGGCCGCTTCCAGCGGCGAGACGACGGGTGCCAACTCACGTAGCGCGATGTCCTCGCCCACCATCCGGGCCACGAGTTCGTCGAGAGCCGCCACCCGTGCGCGCACGACGATCACGTCGGTGTCCGGTCGTGCCGGGGCGTCGTGGCCTTCGACGAGGCTCACGCCGGGTGTTGCGACCGCGACCGCGCGAGCGGCGGACGGATCCGAAGCACGCAGCCGGTAGTCGAGTTCGCGGTTGTCGTCGGAGAGCTTCGACACCGGGCCGGAGAAGACCACGCGCCCGGTGGCCAGGATGGTGACCTCGGAGCACAGCGCCTCCAGGTCGTCCATCCGATGGCTGGACATGACGACCGTGACGCCTTCGGCGGCCAGCCGGCTGAGCACGGCGTGCACGTGCTTCTTGCCGACCGGGTCCAGGCCGTTGGACGGCTCGTCGAGTACCAGCAGCCGCGGCTTGGTCAGCAGCGCCGCAGCCAGCCCCAGCCGTTGGCGCATGCCCAGGGAGAAACCGCGGACCTTCTCGTCGGCGGCGTCGGTGAGCCCGACCTGTTCCAGAGACTCCTCGACACCCGCGGTAGGCGCGTCGTCGGGGCGCAGTGCGACGAGCGTCGCAAGGTTCTGCCGCGCGGTGAGAGTGGGGTAGAGGCCGGGGCCGTCGACGAATCCGGAGACACCGTCGGGCGCGGCCAGTTGGCGTCCCACCGGAGCGCCGAGGACCTCCAGAGTTCCTTCGTCGGCGACGGCGAGGCCCAGTAGCAGGCCGAGAAGGGTGGTCTTGCCGGCACCGTTCGGGCCGACCAGGCCGTGGATCTGACCCCGCGTCATGCTCACATCGACATGGTCGAGCGCGACGACATCACCGAAGACCTTGGTGATGCCGCGGCCCCTCACCGCGACGGGAGTATCCATTCGTCCATCCATCCCTCAGCCGCCGCGCAGCTGATGTCAGAGCCCAGCTGATGTCCGAGCCCAGCTGATGTCCGAGCCCAGGTGATTTCGAAGAGCCGGGTGGCGCACCGCAGTGCACCACCCGGCGGGTTGCGCGGTCAGATCCGACCTGTCGAGCTCAGCTGACGTTCAGCGCGGTGTCGTCGAGCACGAACGAGGTCTGGTACTCGGAGTCCTCGGAGCCGGTGAACTTCAGCGTCACCTGCTGGCCGGCGTACGAGCCGAGGTTGAAGGTGTGCTGTGCGTATCCGGTGTTGTGGCTGAGGTTGGAGTAGGTGGCCAAGGTGCCCAGGACGGTGCCGGAGCTGTTCAGCACCTGCACCTTGAGGGTGTCGTAGGCCGTGGTCGTCGAGGTCTCGGCCGTGTCGGTATGCAGCCAGAAGCTGAAGTTGTAGGTGCTGCAGCCGCTGGGCAGGGTGACGGTCTGGGCCACGGTGTCGGTGGTGGTCTTGCCCCAGCCGTCGAGCCACGCGTCGTAGGTGCCGCTGTGCGGCGGTTCGATGCTGTTGTTGTTGATCACCTCGGCGGGGCTGTGCGTCGAGGTCACCGTCCACGGAGCGGCGTTGGAGCTGCCGTTCTCGAAGCCGGGGTTGCCGAGCAGTTGCGCGGCCTTGCAGCCGGTGCTCCCGGTGGGGGTGGCGGACGCCTCGTTGCTCTGTGCCCCCTCGCCCACGCCGTTCACCGCGGTGACCCGGTAGTAGTAGGTCTGACCGGCTGTCAGTCCGGTATCGGTGCACGAGGTCACCGCGCCCAGGCCGCTGCAGCCGCCGCTGCTCAGCAGCGACTCGGTACCGCTGGAGGTGCCGCGGTAGACCTTGTACGAGGTGATGTTCTCGCCGCCGGTGTTGGACGGCGGTGTCCAGCTCAGCGCGACCTGCCCGGTTCCGGCGGTCCCGGTCAGACCGGTGGGCGCGCCCGGTGCCGTTGCCGCGATCGGGTCGGCGGTGACGGTCACCGTCGAGGACGCGGTGTTGGCCGGGGAGGCGCTGTCGGTGACGGTCAGCGTCGCGGTGTAGGTGCCCGCGGTGCTGTAGCTGTGACTCGGGTTCTGGGTCGTGCTGGTGGCTGAGCCGTCGCCGAAGTTCCAGCTGTAGGTGTACCCCGGCGTGCCGCCGGTGCCGGTGCCAGTGAAGGCGACGTTCAGTGGCACCTGACCGGAGGTCGGGGTGGCCGAGGCGGTGGCGGCCAGCGGGTTGCCGACGGCGTTGACCGTGGTCGTCACCTGCGACGTCGCGGTGTTGGCCGGGGAGGCGCTGTCGGTGACGGTCAGCGTCGCGGTGTAGGTGCCCGCCGCGCTGTAGGTGTGACTCGGGTTCTGCGTGGTGCTGGTGGACCCGTCGCCGAAGTTCCAGCTGTACGTGTACGGGGCCGTGCCGCCGGTGGCCGAGCCGGTGAAGTTCTCCGTCAGCGGCGCGTTGCCGGTGGTCGGGGACCCCGTGGCGCTCGCTGACAGGGGGGTCGCGCCCTGGACCCAGAAGTCCTCGAGCGGGTCGCCGAGCGCCGCCTGGTCCGCGGTCGTCATCGGGAAGGTGGACGCGCCCAGGCTGTCGCTCGGGTTGATGACGCCGGAGTGCACGTTCTCCATCGTGCGTTCCATCGCCGCCAGCACGTTGGCCGTGGTGTACGCCACGTGCGAGACGTAGTGCTGCTTGACGTACGCCGGGTTCCCGATGACGAGCAGCGGCACGCGGTAGGTGTTGCTGACGTGGTCCGCGCCGTTGTTGCCGTTCTGGGTGTCGTCCTCGGTGACGACGATCAGGGTGTTGTTCTTGTACGTCGGGTTGCTCATGATCGACGTGACGATGTTGTTCGTCGCGGTGTCGTTGCCAGGGATGTCCTGGTAGCTACCGGGGTGGTCGTTGAACAGCTCGACGTAGTTGTACGCCGGCATCCCGTACTGGTTGACGAAGTTCAGGTAGTCGCTGGATACCGTGCTGTCGGGGATGCTCTGGTTCTGGCAGGTGTACTCGGTGGTGTGCAGCTCTTCCGGGATGGAGGTGCCCGGACGGTTCGGCGGCAGGACCTCGACCTTGCCGTCGCCCGGGTTCTTCCAGTAGCCGCTGCCGCTGTTGAGCATCCAGTAGATGTCGCCGTTCATGATGAACGTGTACGGGCTGGTGCCGCTGCTGGTGCCGGACGGAGGAGTACAGGCGTTGGTGCCCTCGTCGGTGGGACCGGCGTCGCTCTGCAGGAAGCGGTCGAACTCCGTGCCGGTCGACGGGTACGACTGCTGCTGGTTGCTGGACGAGGACTGCCCCGAGAACAGGAACCAGTGGTTGGGGCCGGACGGCGGCTGGACGCCGGTGCTGTACGAGTCGGACAGCGCGTAGTTCTTGGCCAGCGCGTGCAGGTCCGGGACGGAGCTGATGTGGTTGGTGCTCTCCACCTGGCCGTTGCAGCCGGCGGCGATCGTGGTCGCGCAGTCTCCCAGGTAGTCGTCGAAGGTGTGGTTCTCCCGATAAATGATCACGAAGTGCTGGAACGGCGGGAAGTACGGCGCCAGCGGGTTGACCGCCGCGGCGGGTTTCCCCACGATCGTCTTCTGGGTGCCGACCTTCTGCTCGACGGTCTTGTCGGTGATCTTGAAGTTCTTCGGCTGCGGGAACTTCGCGAACTCCACGCCCGGCGCGGCGAACACCGCGCCGGAGCAGTCGACATCGTCCGGCTTGTACGTCATCGGACGCTTGCCGATGGGCAGGTTCGCGGCGTTCGCCGGGGTCGTCGCCGGGTTGAACCCTCTGAGCGTGCACGAGCCGACACCGGTCGTGGGACGCCCTCCGGCCCCCGCGGCCGTGGCCAGCGAGGCCCCGCCCAGTGCGACTACGGCGACTAAGGCCACACTCGCCGATCTTTTCTTCCACTTCTTCATTGATACACCCCTCCGCACGTTGACCGTGCATGGCCACTTGACCACCGTCCGTATGGTCATGGCGGAACGGACGCCGGGCAAGTAGATGCGCGTAGAATTTTGTGGGAACCGGGGTTTTTCGTCCGGCGTTCGTCCCTTGTTGTCGGAAGGTTCGACGGGTTTTGGATCTTTGATCCGGCGTAAGTATTCAGAAGCAGGCGCATAGGGTGGGCAGTTCGTGATCGCCGGCAGACCTGGAGTGCTGATGCTTGATTCCTTCGCGTTCGACGAGCTGATCCCGGTGGGTGTGGTAGGTCTCGGCGACATCGCGCAGAAGGCATACCTGCCGGTGCTGGGTGCGCTGCCGGGGCTGGATCTGCGACTGATGACGCGGGACCGGGCGAAGGTGGAGCGGCTGGGGGATGCTCACCGTGTCGCGAGCGAGCACCGGTTCACCGACCTGGGCGAGTTGATCGACAGCGGCATCAGGGCGGCGTTCGTGCACGCGTCCACGGATCAGCATGTGCCGATCGTGGAGCGGCTGTTGGAAGCCGACATCGACGTGTACGTGGACAAGCCGCTGGACTACACGGTGGAAGGCGCCCGCTGTCTGGTCGAACTGGCGGAGCGTCAGGGACGCTCACTGATGGTGGGGTTCAATCGCCGGTACGCCCCCGGCTATGTCCGGGCGAAGGAGGGGCCGCGGGACCTGATCGTGCTGCAGAAGAACCGGGTGGGGCTCGCGGAGGGGGCGCGCACGCTGGTCTTCGACGATTTCGTGCACGTGGTCGACACCTTGCGGTTCCTGGTGCCCGGCGAGATCGAGCACGTGGACGTGCGGGCCCGGCGTCGGGACGGACTGGTGGAGCACCTGGTGCTGACGCTGGGCGGGGACGGTTTCACCGCGCTGGGGATCATGAACCGGGTCAGTGGTTCGACGGAGGAGGTGCTGGAGACCTCCGGAGGCGATGCCAAGTGCGCGGTCGTCAACCTCGCCGAGGTGATCGACCACGACGGTGGTCGGAATGGTGGGGGTCGGAACGGTGGCGGCCAGACCGTCATCCGTCGCGGTGACTGGGTTCCCGTCGCCCGGCAGCGTGGCATCGAGCAGGCGGTCCTCGCCTTCCTCGACGCCGTTCGCTCGGGCAAGGTCGTCGACGGGCGCGACGCGCTGCGCACGCACGAGTTGTGCGAGGAGATCGTGCGCCGGATCGAGGGCACGCGCTGACGGCGTGACCTACGGGCGGCGGAAGGCTCCCTCCTTCGTCGGGGGCTCGTCGCCGAGGAGGTAGCGGGCGCCGGTGCCCAGGTCGGCGGCCGAGTCGTCGGGGTTGTAGAGGCCGCACTTCTTGAGCGACAGGCAGCCGCAGCCGATGCAGCCGCTCAACTTGCGCCGCAGCAGCTCCAGTTCGGCGATCTGGGCGTCAATCCTGCGCTGCCAGGTGCGGGCCACGGGAGCCCAGTCGGCGGCCTTGGGCGCGTGGTTCTCCGGCAGGCGGGCGAGCGCCTCGCGCGCCTCGTCCAGCGACAGGCCGACCCGCTGCGCCGCCCGGACGAAGGCGAGTCGGCGCAGCATCGCACGGTGGTAGCGGCGTTGACCGCCGGCCGTGCGCTCGGAGCTGATCAGCTCGAGCTGCTCGTAGTAGCGCAGCGCCGAGGTCGCCAGGCCGCTGCGCGCGGCCAGCTCGCCGATGGTCAGCTCGCCGCCGGGCAGTCGTTCGCCGGTGCTGGTCACTCTGTCGCCTCCCGCTGGCTTGACTTCAAGTCCACTTGAAGTTGCAGCCTAGTCGCATGACGCTGACCACGGAGAATCCCGCTCGCGATCTGAACGAACTGAACGAACTGAACGAACCGCGCGAACTGCGCGACCTGCACCACCTGATGTCCCGGATGACCGGGGCCGAGAAGCACGGCCCGGCCGCGAGCTCCACGCTGGACGCCCTCTGGGTGCTCTACGACCGAGTGCTGCGGGTGGCCCCCGAGACGGCCACGGACCAGGGCCGGGACCGGTTCCTGCTCTCCAAGGGCCATGGCCCGATGGCCTACTACGCCGTACTCGCCGCCAAGGGGTTCCTCGACCCGGCGGTGCTCGACACCTTCGGACAGTACGACTCCCCGCTCGGCCACCACCCGGACCGGACCCTGGTCCCCGGCGTGGAGATCGGCAGCGGCTCGCTCGGCCACGGGCTGCCCCTGGGCGTGGGGACCGCGCTCGGACTGCGGGCGCAGGGACTGCTGGACCCGGCGGTCTGGGTGTTGATCGGCGACGCCGAACTGGACGAGGGCAGCAACCACGAGGCGATCTCCTACGCGGGAGCAGCGGGGCTGGACCGGCTGCACACCGTGGTGATCGACAACCAGTCCGCCACGCACGGCTGGTACGGCGGCATCGCCTCCCACTTCGCCACTGCCGGTTGGTCCACCGCGACCGTCGACGGCCGTGACCACGACGCGCTCCACGCGGCGTTCACCGCGCCGCACCCCGGCCGCCCGCACGCCGTCGTCGCGGTCGTCGAGCCGAAGAACTGACCCTCCACAACATGTACGCGTCCAAACCTGTACGCGTCCAATCTGCACGCGTCCGAATCTGTACGCGTTCGAAGGAGTCCTGCCATGATGCGTGACCGCTTCATCTCCACCGCCAGTGCCCTGCTCGACGAGGACCCGAGGGTCGCCGTCGTCCTCGCGGACATCTCCGCCGCCAGCTTCGACGACGCCGCCGCGGCCCATCCGGACCGGGTGATCAACGTCGGGATCAGGGAGCAGCTCCTGGTCTCGGTCACGGGCGGACTGGCGCTGACCGGGATGCGGCCGATCGCGCACACCTTCGGCAGCTTCCTGGTCGAGCGCCCCTTCGAGCAGGTCAAGTTGGACCTCGGGCACCAGGGCGTCGGCGCGGTCCTGGTCAGCGCGCTGGGCTCGTACGACTGGCCCGCCGGCGGGCGGACGCACATGTCGCCGGGGGACGTCGCGCTGCTCGACACGCTGCCGGGCTGGACCGTTCACGTCCCCGGGCACCCGGACGAGGCCGAGGCGCTGCTGCGCGACGCGGCAGCCGGGGACGGGCTGGTCTACGTGCGGCTCTCCGCGCAGAGCAACGCCGTCGCCCGCCAGGTCGTCCCGGGACGGTTCCTGACCGTCCGTCAGGGGGCGCCGGGCGGGGACGGTCCGGTGGTGGTGGCCGTCGGCCCGGTCCTGGACGACGTGCTGGAGGCGACGGAGGGGCTGGACGTCACGGTCCTCTACGCCACCACCGTCCGCCCGTTCGACGCTGTCGCGCTGCGCGCGGCGCTGGCCGGTCGCGGCAGCGCGGACGTCGTGGTGGTCGAGCCGTACCTCGCCGGGACCTCGGTCCCGTTCGTCACCGAGGCGCTCGACGACCGGGCGCACCGGGTGCTCGGCCTCGGTGTCTCCCGCGAGGAACTGCGGCACTACGGGACCATGGCGGAGCACATCGCCGCGCACGGTCTGGACGCCCGCGCGCTGCGGCGGCGGATCACCGACTGGGCGCCCGAGTCGCTCCGGTAGTCCGGTTGGGGTGGCGACGCGGCCGCAGCAGCGCCCAGACCAGCACGGCCGCCGCCACCAGCAGGCCCCCGGAGAGGAACGCGGCCACGCTCATGCCGTGGACGAAGGCGTTGCGGGCCGTGTCGAGGAGCAAGTCCCCAGCCCTGCCCGGCAGTTGGTGGGCGGCCTGGACGGCTCCGCCCAGCGAGTTGCGTGCGGCGGCCTCGGTGCCGGCCGGGAGCGCGGCGGGCAGGACCAGGCCGGATCGGTAGACGGCGGTCAACACCGTGCCCACCAGGGCGATGCCGAGCGCCGTGCCCAGCTCGTAGGCGGTCTCGGAGACGGCACTGGCCGCGCCCGCCTTCTCGGCCGGGGACGACTCCAGCACCATCGTGGTCGACAGCGCGTAGACGACGCCCTCGACCAGGCCGACGGCCGCGAACGCGGTCCCGATCAGCAGGTACGAGGTGGACGCGTCGAGCAGGCCGAGCGCGCCGAGGCCGAGACCCATCGCCAGCAGGCCCGCCGCCAGTGCGCGGCGGTAGCCGAGGCGGGTGGCCAGCGAGGTGGCGACCAGCGCGCCGACGGTGGAACCGGCGAACGCCGGCATGTCGGCCAGTCCGGCCTGAAGCGGCGACCAGCCACGGACCAGCTGGAAGTACTGCGAGAGGAAGAACACCACGCCGGACAGCCCGATCAGGGCGATCAACGCGGCCAGCACCGCGGCGGTGAACCGGCGTTCGGCGAAGAGCCGGACGTCCAGCAGCGGGACCGGCAGTCGGAGCTGACGACGCCAGAAGGTGACCAGGCAGCTCACACCGAGCACGGCGGCCACCCAGACGTCCCAGCGGCCCAGGCCGGCCGACGCGCCGTCGACCGCGGCCTCCTTGACCGCGTAGACCGCGCCGATGATGCCGACCAGTGACAGCACCACGCTGGCCATGTCCCAGGTGCCCGGCTTCGGGTCGCGCGACTCGGGCAGCAGCCTGTGGCCGAGCACGAGCAGCACCAGCACCAGCGGAATGTTGATCAGGAAGACCGAGCCCCACCAGAAGTGCTCCAGCAGCACGCCGCCGAGGAGCGGACCGGCGGCGGCACCGGCGGTCGCCGCGGCACCCCAGATGCCGATGGCGCGGGCGCGCTCCTTGTCGTCCGGGAAGAGGGCGCGGAGCAGCGAGAGCGTGGAGGGCATGATGGTCGCCCCGGCGACGCCGAGCAGGGCGCGGGCGGCGATCAGCCAGGCGGGGCTCGGCGCGTAGGCGGCGAGCAGCGAGGCCAGGCCGAAGGCGGCGGAGCCGTACAGCAGCAGTCGCTTGCGGCCGATGCGGTCGCTCAGCGAGCCCATACTGACCAGCAGTCCGGCGATGACGAAGGAGTAGCTGTCGCCGATCCAGAGCAGCTGCGGGGCGGAGGGGTTCAGGCTCTCGCTGATGAAGGGCAGGGCCAGCACCAGCACGGTGGCGTCGACGGCCACCAGCAGGACGGCGAGCACGAGCACGCCGAGAGCGATCCAGCGCCGACGCGGGGCGCTGGACTGCATATATCGGTAGGCGGAGGTGGTCTGCGGAACGGTCAGATCCGTGGGCATCTGGGTGTCCTTGGTGAACTCGGGTGTGCGTGGGGCTTGGTGTTGGGGCTTGGTACTTGGAGCAGGGTGTCGTGGTGAGCGGTCAGGCTCGTCGCTCCGCGCCGCCGAGGAAGAGCTCGGTCAGTGCGCGGACGCTGTCCCTGGGGGCCAGGCGGCCGTCCTCGACGGCCCAGCCGATGCCCGCCAGCAGGTCGAAGAACGCCTCGCTGAGCCAGGCGGCGGGGAGTTCGACCCGGAAGGCCCCGGACTGCTGGCCGCGCAGGAAGAGCGCGGCCACGCGGGCGTCCATCCGGTCCCAGGCGTCGGTGATCTCGGTGTCGTCGAAGAGTCGGCTCTCGCCGGAGAGGAAGGCGGTGAGCTGGGCGACCGGGATCAGCGCCGTCGTGAGTCGGCGGACGGCCTCGACCGGGTCGCCCTCGTCGATGGCCGCCTCGTCGAGCGCGGCGTCCATCCGGACCAGGGCGTACGCGCCGATCTCGCGGATCAGCGCGTCTCGGCCCGGGAAGAGCCGGTGCAGCGTCGCCCGGCTGATCCCGGCGGCGCGCGCGATCTCGTCCATCGCGGCGCTCGGCTGCCGGGAGAGCAGCGCGACGGCGGCGAGGAGGACGGAGTCGCGATCGGTGGCCACGAAGAGAGGATAGCTCATTTGAGACACGAATGTCTCAGATGAGCCGCACATGATTATTCCAGATCTCGCTCGGTGAGTGCCTGGTAGAGCGGACGCAGGGTCCGGGCCAGGGCGGGCGGCAGCCGGTCCAGTGGAGGATCGGCGGGTTGCGGGGTCGGCTTCGGGTAGGGCCGGGGCTCGGCCCAGAAGGTGGCGGGGGAGAGCGGTTCGGGGCCGACGCGGCGCGGTTCGCGGTGCAGCCGGGCCGTAAGGCGGGCGCGGTCCCGGCCGCGCCAGCGCAGCAGCAGGAACGGGTCGTGGTCGAAGGCCAGCGCGATCGCGCCCAGCAGCGCCGCCTGGTGACGGCAGGGTCCGACGTCGTAACCGCAGGAGCAGTCCAGGGTCAGCTCGGTGGCCTGCGCGGGGAGCAGCGGCAGGCCGACCCGGGCCAGCAGCGCGTCGACGTCGGGCGGGACCTCGCCTGCCAGCAGTCGGTCGCGGACCGGGAGCAGCGCCGTCCCGGCCTGCTCCCACTGCTGGGCGTCGAAGACGAGCAGGTCCGCCCAGACCTCTACACCACCCACCCGGGCCCGCGCCGCGCCCGGCGCGACGGAGACGTCCCGCACCTGCTTCGAGCCGCCCGCCTCGCGCATCTGGTCCGCGAGCAGGCCGACGCCCAGCGACTCGATCCGCGCCAGGAACCGCTCGGACCAGCTGGTCCACACGTTCTCGCTCACAGCTCGCTCACCGCCTCCTCGGCCAGGGTCAGCACCTCGCGCAGGGCGTCCGGGGCGAGGTGTGTCAGGACGTCCAGGGCGTTGCCGCCCGGGTCGGCCGCGCCGATCACCGCGTCGGCCAACGCGCGTTTGGCGGTGAGCAGTTCGTCGACACGCTCCTCGACCGTGCCGACGCAGACCAGCCGCCGGACCTGGACGTCACGGCGCTGCCCGATCCGGTAGGCGCGGTCGGTCGCCTGATCCTCGACGGCCGGGTTCCACCAGCGGTCGACATGGACGACCTGGTTGGCGGCGGTCAGGTTGAGCCCGGTACCGCCCGCCTTGAGCGAGAGCAGGAAGACCGACGGCCGGTCGTCCTCCTGGAACGCGTCGACCAGTTCGCGACGGGCGCGCTCGGGGACGCCGCCGTGCAGGAACCGCACCTCGCAGTCGAGGCGGCGGCGCAGATAGGGCTGGAGCAGCGTGCCGAAGCGGGCGAACTGGGTGAAGCACAGAGTGCTGTCGCCCTCGGCCAGCGCCTCCTCCAGGATCTCCTCCAGCCGGGCCAGTTTGCCGGAGCGCCCGGCCAGCCGGACCGCGCCGCGCTTCCCCCCGACCTGCCTGCCCTCGCCGCTGAACTGGGCGGGATGGTTGCAGATCTGCTTGAGCCGGGTGAGTGTCGCCAGCACGATGCCGCGGCGCTCCAGGTCGCGGCCGTAGCCGAGCGACTTGATGCGCTGGAGCAGTTGGGTCACCGTGGCGCGGTAGAGGGCGGCCTGTTCCGCCGTCAGATTGCAGAGGACGGTCATCTCCTGCTTGCGCGGCAGTTCGGCGGCGATGACCGGGTCGGTCTTGAGGCGGCGCAGCACGAAGGGCGCGGTCCGCTGCCGCAGCAGCGCGGTGGCGCGGACGCTGGCGTTGCGCTCGATCGCCACCGAGTAGCGCTCCTTGAACCGTTCGGCCGTCCCGAAGAGACCGGGGTTGGCGAAGTCCAGCACCGAGTGGAGCTCGGCGAGACGGTTCTCGACCGGCGTGCCGGTCAGCGCGATCCGGTGTGCGGCCGGCAGGGCGCGGATCGCGCGGGACTGGAGGGTGGCCGCGTTCTTGATGGCCTGTGCCTCGTCGGCCACGATCCGGTGCCAGCGGACGGTGTGCAGCGCCTCGAAGTCGCGGGCGGCCAGGCCGTAGGTGGTGATCACCACATCCGCCGCCAGCGCGGCCTCCCGCACCTGCGCCGCGCCGCCGCGTCGCGCGCCGTGGTGCACGTGGACACGGAGCGCGGGGGCGAACTTGGCGCACTCGCGCTCCCAGTTGCCGACCAGGGACATGGGGCAGACGACGAGGGTGGGCGCGGCGGGCTTGGCGGTGCTTCCGGCGGTTCCGGTGCCTCCGGCAGTCCCGGCGTACTCGGCGGCGAGCAGGGCGAGGGTCTGCACGGTCTTGCCGAGGCCCATGTCGTCGGCGAGGACCGCGCCGAGGCCGAGGTGGGCGAGCGAAGCCAACCAGGCGACGCCGTCGCGCTGGTAGGGACGCAGCTCGGCACGGAAGTCGGCGGGGACGCGCACGTCCGGCTGCTCCTGCGGCAGTTCGGCACTGCCGCCCAGCCGGGCGACCAGCTCGCGCAGGCGTCCCTCGACCCGGACGTCGTGGGTGACGTCGAGCACCGGCAGCCCGATCGGCTCGCGGGCGTCGAGCACCAGCGCGAGCACCTCGGACACGGCCATCTTCCCCTCGCCCGCGCGGTCGAGGAAGGCGATGGCGGCGTTCAGGCGGCTCGGGTCCGCCTCCAGCCAGCGGCCGCGGATCCGGACCAGGGTGTCCTTGGCGCCCGCGAGCCGGGTCAACTCCTCGGCGGTGAGCGGCTCCCCGCCCAGTGCGAGCCGCCAGTGGAAGGCGAGCATCTCGTCCCGTCCGACAGGACTCTCCCGCTCGACCACCCCGGCCTGGGCGGGGTGCGCGGTCAGCAGCATGCCGAGCTCGGGTGGCTCGCGCCACCACGAGGGGAGCAGCACCAGGAATCCCGCGTCGCCCAGGGCGGGCGCGGCTTCGCGCAGGAAGGTCAGCGCGTCCGCACGGTCCAGCCAGCAGCCCTGGGCGCGGTCCTGCTCGGAGAGTTGGGCCAACAGCGGATGGATGCGGGCGGCGCGGGAGAGTTCGAGCGCGAAGGCGGACTCCGGCGCGGGGATGCTCTCCGCCAGCACCTGGGCGGCCGGGCCACCGGCCCACAGTTCGGCGGCGGTGAGGAGTTGGGCGGGTTCGTCGGCCGGCGCCATCACCAGGTCGAGCCACCACCGGTCATCGGGGCCGGAGCCGGAGTCGGAGTCGGAGCCGTCGTCTTCGCTGCTCTCCGCGGCGCCGCCCTGCGGCTCGACCAGGCGGAAGCCGAGACGGAGCGGCCCGGCAGCGGGAGCGGGACGCAGCATGTCGGCGAGCGCCTGCCACCGCGCCGCGTCGCCCGCGTTGTCGCTGCCCGCGTTGTCGCTGCCCTCGGGCAGCGCGCCGTCGTCCGAGGCGAGGGCGACGGCCAACGGATCCGTCGACGCGAGCCGGGCGTCGGCGAGGACCGCGCGGGCCTCGCGGTCGACCAGGACACCGAGCAACTCCTCCGCCAGGCCCGCGGCTCCGCGACGGTGGCCCTCCTCGGCGCGGCAGGCGGCGGGACAGGCGGCGGCGAGGGCGGCGAGTTCGCCGGCGTCTGCCGCCGTCGGGGCCGGGGCCCAGACGGCCTGATGGGGCGTCAGCTCCGCGCGGACATCAATGCGGGGCAGGACCCGGCCGCGGCCCACCAGTCGCCAGGCCAGATCGTGGACGGCCGTCAGCCAGCGCAGGGACGCGCCGTAGCCGACCTCGACCGGACCGCGTCCGGGAATGTCGGGGTGGAGGGCCTGCCGCTCCGGATCGTGCAGCGCGCCGAGCAGCTGCGCCGCCTCGTCGGCGTCGAAGAGAAGCGAGGGGACCTGCCAGGGGGCCAGCAGCGGACCTGCTGCGGCGGGCGCCCGGGAGGGTCCCGGAAAGGCGATCTCGGGAGAGGGGAGCGGCGTGCCCTCCGACGTCGGGAGGAGCAGTCGGGTGTCGTCCTCGTCGGCGCGTCCGGCCAGCCATTCCAGGCCGGGGCCGACCGCCCCGAGCAGGTCCCGCAGCGCCTCGGGGGAGGAGGCGAACGGGTGGATGCCCTCAGGCCGGGCGTCGGCTCCCGTCGGGGTTCCCGAAACCGCGGCGTCCTCCGCCCAGAGGGCGAGCCGACGGTCGGCCCGCCACAGGCCGTGCAGTGCCAACATCCCAGAAACCCCGCTCCCACAAGAAACCGGCAGCCGCGACGGGGGCACGGCTGCCGGTGGCGGGCTTGCCTGTCGGATCCGGACAGGCTGCCCTGATCAGCTCTGGTTGTAGAACCCCGAGTCGTCCGAGGCGTTGTCGATGACCATGACTTCGATCTCCGGCGGCGCGAGCAGGAAGACCCGGCGCGCGATCCGCTCCATGGTGCCACGAGTACCGAACACCAGGCCGGAGGCGAAGTCGATCAGACGCTTGGCGTCAGGGTCGGCCATCTGGCTGAGGTCCATGATGACCGGCGTGCCGACGCGGACGTGCTCGCCGATCTCGCGCGCCGACTCGAAGCCGGTGGGCTTGACCTGGGTGATCCGCGGCGAAGGCTGCGGCGCGGGGTCGAGCTCCGGGGAGTCCCAGGGCTCCTCGTAGTCCGGGACCGCCACCGGGTACCTCCCCGAAGGCGCCAGCCACCCGCGGTAGTCGTCACGCAGTGCTGCTCCCATGCCCAACCTCCCCATCCGTCCTGCTACCCCGTGAGATGCGTGTACCCGCGTGATCTGTGTCTCTAGGCACACGCCCGTGCTGTGTCGTACTTTCCCTGGTGCTGTCCGAGTATCGCATTGATCACCGACAAGACACCCGTCCGGACGCGTCGCCGCGCCGTACGTGTCAATCGTTCTGACGATTCGTTCGGACGAAATCCTGAATCACTTGGTTCCATTCGAACGATTGTGCGAATTTCTACTCACTGGAACTGCTGACATCCCGAACGGGCCGGTTTCACCCGATCCAGTGCGGGCATGCTGGCTACTCTGTGCCTGGTGACGCGTCGGTGATGCGTCCGATGACGTTCCCCGTGACGATCCCGACGACCCGTCAGATGCCGTCGGCGGCCGTCGGTTGTCGCGCCGTGCGCCCATGATTGCGGGTCCGCGCTAATGCGGCCATCGGATTAGCAGAAGGAAACCAGAATCGGCATATTCGGAATCGTTCACATTTTCGATTGGCATGTCTCGGCAATACTCGCGCGGCGCCCTCGGGGTCCTGACGCGCGGGGTCCTTGGGCGAGGATGCCCGCGCCCGCGACCAGACCCACCGTCAGAAGCGTGACGACGGCGAAGGATCCGCGCAGCGAGGTGGCCTGGGCGATGGCGCCGACCGTGGCGGGCGCGATCAGGCCGGAGGTGTAGGTGACGGTGGCGACGCCCGCGATCGCCCGGCTGGGGTTGTCGCCGCTGTGCCCGGCCGCCGCGAAGCAGAGCGGAACGACGACCGCGATGCCGATCCCCAGCAGCGCGAACCCGGAGATCGCCGCGAAGGGAGCCGCAGCCGTCACCACCAGCACGCCGCCGGCGACCGCGATCGCGCCGCCGCCGCGCACCGTCCGCGTCGGGCCGAACCGGCGCACCAGCATGTCGCCCGCGAGCCGGGAGCCGGCCATGGTGCAGGCGAACGCCGTGTAGCTGGCTGCCGCGACGGCGGGCGAGGCGCCCGCGACCGTGCGGAGGTAGACGCCGCTCCAGTCGCCGGACGCACCCTCGGCGAAGACCGCGCAGAAGCCGACCATCCCGATCAGCAGCGCCGAGCGCGGCGGCAGGGTGAACCTGGGCGGCGCCTCCTCCTTCGGCTCGGGGCGGATGTCCGCCAGGCCGCGGCAGGCCGCGAAGGAGAGCAGCACCAGCACGGCGGCCACCGCCGCCAGATGCACGGGCGCGGCCACGGACGCCGCTGCGGCGGCCACGCCGACGGCCGAGCCGAGCAGACCGCCGATGCTCCACATGCCGTGAAGCCCGGACATGATGGAGTGCCCGACCCGTGCCCCCACCTCCACGCCCTGGGCGTTCATGGCCACGTCCGCCACGCCTGCCGCCGCGCCGTAGCAGAGCAGCGCGAGGGCGAGCAGCGGCAGGTCGGGCGCGAGCGCGGGCAGGGCGAGCGCCGCGCTCCACAGCACGATCAGCAGCCGGATCCCGGCTCGGTGGCCCCGTGCGTGCAGCAGCCGGCTCGCCAGCGGCATGGCGGCGAACGAGCCGATGGCAGGCGCGACCAGGGCCAGTCCGAGCTGACCCGCACTCAGATGCAGATGGTCCTTGATCCAGGGGATGCGGGTGGCGAAGCTCCCGGTCACCGCGCCGTGGATGACGAAGACGGCGGAGACGGAGCGTCGGGCTGAAAGGACGCGTCGGGTTGCTGGGCTGCGTCGGGCTGCCGGAGTGGGGGAAAGCTCGGCCACGCCGACAACCTAGCGGCGGACTCGGTTCGGGCACAGCCCCATCCGGCAGCTGGACACCTGCACATGCGAGGTGGCTTGGGCGGTGTCAGTCGCTTGTGCCATGCTACGAGTGACGGAGAGCTGGCAATTGCGACAGGATGATCGTCACGTGAACAGCTATCGGATCGGCGAGGCCGCCGCTCTGCTCGGAGTCAGCGCAGACACCATGAGGCGCTGGGTTGACGCGGGCCGCGTGAGCGCCGAACGGGACGACAACGGTCATCGCATCGTCCCTGGTCGCGAGCTCGCCGCCTTCGCCAGGGAGCTTGCCAGGCCGGAGACGGCGGCGGCAGAGGGGCTTCCCTCCTCCGCTCGCAACCGTTTCCGGGGCATCGTCACCGAGGTGATCCTCGGGGATGTGGCCGCGCAGGTGGAGATCCAGGCCGGGCCGTTCCGGGTGGTGTCGCTGATCAGCCGCGAATCCGCGGAGGAGCTGCGGCTGGAGCCCGGGGTCCCGGCCGTTGCTGTGATCAAGTCGACAAATGTCGTGGTCGAGAGGGCCTGACGGCAACCGCTGCCGTTGTTGACGAACTGCCGTTTTTTGACGAACTGCTCTGCCTGACGAAACCGTGGGGGTTTCCTGATGTCCCGTCTGCACGTGTCCCGTTCCCGCATGTCCGGCGTGCGCCGCGTCGCGGCCGCCTCGACAGTCGCGCTCGCCCTGGTGGGCCTGGCGGCCTGTAGCTCCTCCTCGTCCTCGTCCTCTGCGGGCTCGTCCTCCTCGGCCTCGGCAGGCGCGTCCGCGTCGAGCAGCGCGGCCGTGACGGGGAAGATCACCGTCTTCGCCGCCGCCTCGCTCAAGGACACCTTCACCACGCTGGCCAAGGAGTTCGAGGCGGCCCACCCGGGCACCTCGGTCACTTTCAGCTTCGGCGGCAGCGACACACTGGCCGCTTCCATCGTCAACGGCGCCCCGGCGGACGTCTTCGCCTCGGCCAGCACCACGACCATGCAGACGGTCACCGCCAAGGGTGATAACGCCGGTGCCCCGGTCGACTTCGCCAAGAACGAACTGGAGATCGCGGTCGCCCCGGGCAACCCGAAGCAGATCACCTCGCTCGCCCAGCTGGCCGACCCGAAGTACAAGGTCGCCCTCTGCGCCAAGACCGTCCCCTGCGGCGCGGCTGCCGTCAAGGCGCTGGCCGCTGCCGACATCAAGCTGACCCCGGTCACCCTGGAGCAGGACGTCACCTCCGCGCTGACCAAGGTCGAGCTCGGTGAGGTCGACGCCGCGCTGGTCTACCAGACGGACGTCAAGGGCGCCGACAAGAAGGTCACCGGGGTCAACTTCCCCCAGGCCGCCAAGGCGATCACCACCTACCCGGTCGTCGCGCTCAAGGGCAGCAGCAACTCGGCCACCGCGCAGGCCTTTGCCGCGTTCGTCGCCTCGGCGCAGGGTGAGCAGGTGCTGCAGGCCGCGGGCTTCCAGGCGCCGTGACCAGCGAGTCCAGGACAAGCGACTCCGAGACGCTGGAGCGCAGCGCCCCGGTCCGTGTGGCCCGCAGGCCGCGCGGCGGGGCGCCGCTCGCGTTGCTGCTGCCCGCGGTCATCGGGCTGACGTTCCTGGTGCTGCCGCTGATCGGACTGCTGGTCCGGGCGCCCTGGAGCTCGATGCCGCAGCTGATCGGCGGCGACGCCGTCTGGCCCGCGCTGCGGCTCTCGCTGATCTGCGCGACCTCGGCGACCGCGCTGTCGCTGGCCTTCGGCGTGCCGCTGGCGTGGCTGTTGGCCCGGACCACCTTCCCCGGGCAGCGGCTGGCGCGGACCCTGGTGACGCTGCCGCTGGTGATGCCGCCGGTCGTCGGCGGTGTCGCGCTGCTGCTCGTCTTCGGCCGCAACGGGCTGGTGGGGCAGTGGATCTACCAGCAGTTCGGCTACTCGCTACCGTTCACCACGGCCGGAGTGGTCGTCGCGGAGACCTTCGTGGCGATGCCGTTCCTGGTGCTGAGCGTCGAGGGCGCGCTGCGCGGAGCGGACGCGCGCTACGAGGAGGCAGCGCTGACGCTCGGCGCCTCGCGGTTCACCGTCTTCCGGCGGGTCACGCTGCCGCTGATCGCGCCGGGCGTGGGGGCCGGCGCGGTCCTGGCATGGGCGCGGGCGCTGGGCGAGTTCGGCGCCACCATCACCTTCGCCGGCAACTTCCCCGGCACCACGCAGACCATGCCGCTCGCCGTCTACCTCGCGCTCCAGGACAACCCCGACGCCGCGATCGCGGTCAGTCTGGTGTTGCTGCTGGTCTCGCTCGCCGTCCTGTTCGCGCTGCGCGGTCGCTGGACCACGGGGACGCACTGAACGAGCCTGGAGACCACGACACATGAGCGCACTGGACGCGCACCTGGCAGTGAGCCGGGGCGGCTTCACGCTCGACCTGGTGCTGACCGCCGCGCCCGGCGAGGTGGTCGCGCTGCTTGGGCCGAACGGCGCGGGCAAGACCACCGCACTGCGCGCCCTGGCCGGACTCGCGCCCCTGAACGACGGTCATCTGCGGCTCGACGGCGAGGTCCTGGAGGACCCGGCGGCACGGGTGCGCGTACCCACCGAGCAACGGCCCGTCGGGGTGGTCTTCCAGGACTACCTGCTCTTCCCGCACCTCTCCGCGCTGGACAACGTGGCGTTCGGCCTGCGCACCCATGGCCGCCGCAAGGCCGAGGCGCGGGCCGAGGCCCGGCAGTGGCTGGAGCGGGTCGGGCTGGCCGACCACACCGGGTCGCGCCCCGGCGCGCTCTCCGGCGGGCAGGCCCAACGCGTCGCGCTGGCGCGGGCGCTGGCACCGCAGCCGCGACTGCTGCTGCTCGACGAGCCGTTGGCCGCCCTCGACGCCCGGACCCGGCTGGAGGTGCGCACCACGCTGCGCCGTCACCTGGCCGCGTTCGAGGCGGTGGCCGTCCTGGTCACCCACGACCCGCTGGACGCGATGGTGCTGGCCGACCGGCTGGTGGTGCTGGAACACGGCCGTGCGGTCCAGGAGGGCGCGCCGGCCGAGATCGCGCGCCATCCGCGCAGCGACTACATCGCCCGACTGGTCGGCCTCAACCTCTTCCGCGGCACGGCCGACGGGCATCTGGTCGAGCTGGACGCCTCCCGCGAGGTCGTGGCCGACGGCACCGTCCTCGCGGCGGACGACGCGCACCACGGCCCGGTCTTCGTCGCCTTCCCGCCTGCTGCGGTGACCGTCCACGGCAGCCGCCCCGACACCAGCGCGCGCAACCAGTGGCCGGTCACTGTCGTCGGCATGGAGCTCCACGGCGACCAGGTCCGCCTCGACCTCGCCGGTCCACTCCGCCTGACCGCGGACCTGACCCCGGCAGCGGTCGCCGAGTTGGCCATCGGCGAGGGCAGCGAGGTCTGGGCCGCCGTCAAGGCCGCGCAGACGCGGGCGTATCCGGCGTAGGGCTTGCCGGCTGGTAGGCCTTCGCGCGGTGATCTGCGCTGTTCTGACGGCGCGCCGCTCCGGTCGCGAGGCCCGACGGGCCGACGATGATCGGGAGGGCGTGTCGGACGGAGGACGGTTCATGGGCAAGGCAGCAGGTCGGCTGCGGGAGCGTGTGGTGGCGGTCGCGGTGGCCGTCGTGGTGGTGACCGGAGCGTCGGCGGGCTGCTCGTCGGGGACGAACGTGTCCAGCGTGTCCGGTACGGCTGCCGCGTCCGGCACAGGCGCGTCGGTCGGCACGTCGCTCGGCACGTCCAGCGGGGCCGCGGCTCCCGGCAGTCCGGTGGTCACGACCGCGCCCTCGCCGTCACCGTGGTCAC
This sequence comes from Streptacidiphilus sp. MAP5-3, assembly GCF_041262505.1. Lineage (NCBI taxonomy): Bacteria > Bacillati > Actinomycetota > Actinomycetes > Kitasatosporales > Streptomycetaceae > Streptacidiphilus > Streptacidiphilus sp. MAP5-3. The sequence goes on along the minus strand of NZ_JBGCCL010000004.1, from coordinate 11,511 downwards.
AGGAGCGGCTGCAGCGGGCCCTGTCGACGCACGGCGGGAACACCAGGACTGCGAAGTCCAACGAGATCACGGCCCGGGTCGGTGCGATCTTCTCGACCAGTCAGAAGGGCGACCACTTCTGCACCGGAAGCGTCGTGCAGAGCAAGGGCAGCAGCATTGTGGTGACCGCCGCCCACTGCGTCCACGGCGGCAAGGGCGGCAACTACAACACCGACATCGTCTTCGTGCCCGGCTACCGCAACGGCACCGAACCGCAGGGGGAGTGGCCGGTCAAGTCGATCGTCGTGGACCAGCGCTGGATCGACTCCAGCGATCCGGATCTGGACGTCGCCTTCCTGGTGCTCGGCACGGTGAACAACCAGACCATCGCCTCGGTGCTGGGCGGCAACCGGCTGGGCATCAACCTCGGCTTCGGTCGGACCGTCTCGCTGACCGGTTACCCGTCCGACGCGGGCGAGCCGATCGCGTGCTTCAACAGCACGACGCAGCAGAGCACGTACCAGATGAAGATCGCGTGCAAGTCCTTCCCCGGCGGCACCAGCGGCAGCCCGTGGCTGACCGCGTTCGACCGGACCACCAGGACGGGCACGGTCATCGGCGTGATCGGTGGCTACCAGCAGGGCGGCAGCACCCCGGACGTCTCCTACAGCCCGTACTTCGACAACGATGTCCTCGCCCTGTACGACCGGGCGGTCGCACAGGGCGGGTGACGCGTCGTCAGTCCATGGCGCACGGCATTTGTTGAGCGCAGCCCAGTAGTTCAGTGCAGCGCAGTCCTACAGGCCGAGGAACTTGACGGACTCCTCGCGCATCTCGACCTTGCGGATCTTGCCGGTGACGGTCATCGGGAAGCCGTCGACGAGGTGCAGGTAGCGGGGGATCTTGTAGTGGGCCAGCTTGCCCTCGCAGTAGGCGCGGAGTTGCTCCACCGTCAGTTCGTCGGCTCCGGGGCGGAGCTTGACCCAGGCCATCAGCTCCTCGCCGAAGCGGTCGTCCGGGACGCCGATGATCTGGACGTCCTCGATGTCGGGGTGGGCGTAGAGGAACTCCTCGACCTCGCGCGGGTACACGTTCTCGCCGCCGCGGATGACCATGTCCTTGATCCGGCCGACGATCGAGACGTAACCGTCCTCGGCCATCTCGGCGAGGTCTCCGGTGTGCATCCAGCCGTCCTCGTCGACGGCCTCGGCGGTGCGGTCCGGCTCGTTCCAGTAGCCGAGCATCACCGAGTAGCCGCGGGTGCACAGTTCGCCTGGCGTGCCGACGGGGACGGTGGCGCCGGTGGCCGGCTCGACGATCTTGATCTCGACATGGGGGTGGACGCGTCCGACGGTGGCGACGCGGTGTTGGAGGGAGTCGTCGGGGCGGGTCTGGGTGGAGACGGGGCTGGTTTCGGTCATGCCGTAGGCGATGGTGACCTCGGCCATGCCCATCTCGGACATGACCCGCTTCATCACCTCGACCGGGCAGGGCGACCCGGCCATCACCCCCGTGCGCAGGGTGGACAGGTCCCAGCGGTCGGGATTCGCCTCCAACTGGGCGAGTTCGGCGATGAACATGGTCGGCACGCCGTAGAGCACGGTGCAGCGCTCGGCCTGGACCCCATTCAGTGCCTCGACGGGGTCGAAGAGCGGGCTGGGGATGACCAGGCAGGCGCCGTGGGAGGTGGCGCCGAGGTTGGCCATCACCATGCCGAAGCAGTGGTAGAACGGCACCGGCACGCAGACGCGGTCGTCCGCCGTCCAGCCCTGCACGTCGGCGACCTGGAAGCCGTTGCCGAGGATGTTGCGGTGCGAGAGCGTGGCGCCCTTGGGGCGGCCGGTGGTGCCGGAGGTGTACTGGATGTTCGCCGCGTCCTCCGGCGAGAGCGTCGCTTCGCGCGCACGCAGCACCGAGAGCGGTACGCCGTCGCCGGAGGCGACGAGTTGCTCGAAGTCGGGCGTCCCGATGAACACGACACGCTCCAACTCCGGACAGTCGCCGCGGACCGCGTCGACCAGGGCGACGTAGTCGCTGGTCTTCACCCGCGTCGCGGAGATCAGCAGCTTGGTGCCCGACTGCTGCAGCGCGTAGGCGATCTCGTGTTGGCGGCGCGCGGTGCGGGCCAGGTCGGCGCCCACGGTCAGCTCCGGCAGCGCCGGGCTGGCCTCGCCGCGTCGGTGGGACAGGCGCGGATCGAGATCGGCATCCATGACGGAACTCCCTGAGGGCACGGGGGTTGGGACTGCACGGGGGTTGGGACTGCAAGTTGTTGGGACTGCACGGCGGTCGGGACCGAACGTGGTCGGGACCGACAGTGTGGATCTCCATCCTGTCGGGCCCGGGGGCGCGAGGGAAGGTCACGGAGAGGGTGTGGCGTGGTGTGGGAAGACTGTGGTGATCCTGTTCATCACTGTTCGATGAATGCGCGTACATGTCACCAGGTCGTACGCCATCATGTGGGAACGAGCCTCAGTGAACGAGACTCACCCTCTTCCGGGAGTCGCCGACGTGGGCAGACACGCGAACGATCCACTTCCACCACCGGCCGTGACCCGTACCCATCTCCGGGTGCTGTCGACGCTCCTGGCCCGGCAGGCGGCGGATCTGCCCGATGAGCGGCTGCTCGACGCCGCGTACCACGACGCGGTGCGGTTGCTCGCCTGGTCCACCTCGGCCGCCGCGCTCGCCGCCGCCGCCCTGGCCGAAACCGATCCCCAGCAGGCGCGGCGCTACCGCAGCCAGGTCAGGTCGACGCTGGCCGAGGCGCACGCGATCGCCTGGTACCCGGGGGAGAAGGCCTAGCTCAGAGGCGCAGGTCAGCCCAGCTGGGCGTCCTGCTCCAGGGCCTGGTGGTACAGGGCGTCGATGCGGTCGCCGAAGTAGGAGCTGTAGGAGACGTCGTCGGTGTAGCCGCCCTGCTCGAAGCCGCCGATCACGCCGATGACCGTGCCCTCGTCGCCGGTCGGGCCGCCCTGGCCGGGGATCAGCCAGGGGCTGCCGCTGGTGCCGTCGCTGTAGCCGGTGCAGTCGATGCGCATCTGGGTGGCGCTGAACCGGTCGACCAGGTCGGTGCAGGTGATCGGCTCCTCGGAGCTGTTCGGATAGCCGGTGATCGTGACCACGTGGTCGAAGCCCTGGTCCACCGCGATCCGGTTGGCGCCCACGACCTGCTGCACGGTCTGGCCGTCGAGCGGTTCGAGCAGGCCGAAGGCGACGTCCGCGTTCACGTCGCCGTTCGCGGTCCAGCCCGGGTCCTCGACGGTCTGCGCGATCTGCCAGACCCCGTACGGGGCCGTGCCGTCGCGGTAGCCGGGGACGAACACCTTGTCCTGGTTCGCGCCGCTGAGGCAGTGCGCGGCGGTGACGATCATGTTGCCCCGTGGGCTGTCGACCACGCTCGCCGTGCAGTAGTGCGTGCCCGCGACGCCTCCGCCGTTGAACAGCGCGCCGACGCGGGAGTCGACCCGGTTCGCGACGGCCGTGCGGGACGCGCCGAGATCCTGCGACGGGGAGGCTGCTCCCGTCGCGCCGGCGAGCGCCAGGACCACGAGCCAGGCCATGGCGGCGAGGGACGGCCGACGCCGCCGGGGAACGGCCTCACCGTCAGGCTCAGTGCCGTCAGGGGAGGGCGCATCGTCAGTGGTGGGCGCACCGTCGGGGGAGGACGCGCCGTTGGGGGAGATCGAGGCGTCTCGGGGTGACAAGGCGTGGTTCAGGGGAGCCTCGCAGGGGTGAGCCTTGCTGGGGAGGGCAGTGGCTGCAGCGGGATTCGAGCGACATGCTGCCGTGCCGCAGCCGCTGGTCACAAGCCCCCGCGCGGAAAATCACCCCACGTCACCCCACGTCACCGCATCCGGCCGTACGGGGGAAGACGAGCGGGCGACGTGACGCTGAAGCGAAATGGATCGTGAAGTGAAAGAGTGGGGCCTTTGCCTCTTGGAGGATCCACTGAGAGGAGAGAGGCTGGAGAGGTACCAGGCCCCGTCCCCGACGCGAAGGACCTGTCCTGCCGTGGCCGCCCATCTCTCCGCCCCCGCCGTACTCACCGTCGAGGCCGTGCTCTTCGACAACGACGGCACGCTGATCGACTCGATGCCCTCGGTCCGCCGCTGCTGGACCCGCTGGGCCGAGGAGCACGGCGTCGCACGTGAACGCCTGGACCAGGTCGGCTATGTGGGCCGTCCGGCCGGAGAGGTGGTCGCGGAGCTGTTGGCGGAGCGCGCCGTCGAGGAGCAGCTCAGAGCGGTGGCCCGGGTGCAGGAGCTGGAACTCGCGGACGCGGCGAGCAGCCGACTGCTGCCGGGCGTCGAGGAGCTGCTGTCCGCGCTGCCCAGGGACCGCTGGGCGGTGGTCACCGCGGCCACCCGGACCCTGGCGCTGCGTCGGCTCTCCTGCCTCGGACTGACCGTGCCGATGCTGGTCGGCGCGGAGGACGTGACCCGGGGCAAGCCCGACCCGGAGGCGTACCTCCGGGCGGCGAGCAGACTGGGCGCCCCGCCCACGCGCTGTCTGGTGGTCGAGGACGCCCCGGCGGGCCTCGCTGCGGGACGCGCCGCCGGCATGGCGACGCTGGCCCTGGCCACCACCCACGACCCGGCCGAGCTGTGCGCGGCCGACGTGGTCGTCAGCGACCTCACCCTGGTCCGCCCGCTGGTCCAACGCGACGGGACCCTGGCACTGTTCGTCGGCTGACGCGCCGATCCCTGACGGTCCGTCAGCGGTGGTGCATCCGTCAGTGGTGGCGCTGCAGGAGCCCGCGCACCAGGGCGGCCTGGCCCGCGTGCTGCAGGTCGTCCGCGATCACGCTGACCAGCCGGACCGCCGCCGTGACCGGGGGGTCCCAGCGTGAGTCGACGATCCGGTCCAGATGGTGCCCGCCCGGTCCGGCCAGGTAGGCGACGGTGCGGTCGTGGACGTCGTCGTGGTAGCCCAGTAGCTGCTCCGCCGTCAGCCCCCGCACCGCGGCCACCTGCTGCGAGGTGTGCCCGTAGCCGTGGGCCTCGACCGGGAAGGGCAGGCCGAAGCGCTCGGCCCACCCCAGCTCGGTCCAGGCCTGCGCCGTGTCGGCCATGTCACAGATGTGGTCGTCCTGAATGCGGGTCAGATGCCAGACCAGCCAGGCGATGGAGTTGGCGCGCGAATCGGCACGGAAGCACAGCTGCTCCGGGTCGAGCCCGGAGACGGCTTCGTGCACGGCCTCCTTGACGCGCCCGAAGGCGTCGGTGAGTAGCTCGGTTGCGACAGTCACTGCTCCAGGCTAGATCGTCGGACGCTCAGAACCGGGCGCAGCGCGGCGGTGGTCAGCCGCAGATGGACTACGGCCAGGACGAGACAGGCGGCGGCCATGGTGCCCCAGAGGACGGTCGTCCCGACCGCAGCAGTGGCTGCGCGGCAACGGTGCCAGGAGCAGCAGTCGGACGGTGTGTGGCATACGTCAGGCGGTCTCGGTCGCGTCCGGTATCCCGGCCGGCTCGGTCGGCTCGGTGGAACCGGCCCGCTCGGCGTGCTCGGCCTGGACACCGCGTTGGAGGCCCACGAGGGCGATCACGGCGGTGACGGCCATGATGCCCGCCATGCCGTAGAAGACCGTCTGGCAGGCGTGCGCGAAGTCCAGTTGGATCCAGTGCGGGATCGGCGCGCTGCTGCTGCCGCTACCCGTGCTGCCGCTCCCGCCCTGCTTGGCCGCGGCGGCTGCCGCAGCGTTCGCCACCGCGCGGGACGCGCCTTGGGCGACCAGGGAGTCGGCGATCTGCGACTGGAAGACCGAGATCATCACCGTGCCGAGGATGGCCAGGCTCAGGCTGGAGGCGTAGTTGCGCACGGTCTGGGTGATGCCGGTGGCCTCGCCGTAGGAGAGGCTGGAGGCGCGGTTGACCGCGTCGGTGTTGGAGGGGCCGATCATCAGGCCCATCCCGGCGCCGGCCAGGATGATGTACGAGGTCATGTGGCTGAGGTTGAGATCGGGCATCTTGCTGGCCCAGAGGTAGAAGCCGACCGCCGAGAGCACCGAACCGGCCACGACCGGTCGCTTGGCGCCGATCCGGTCCAGCATCCGGCCGCCGATCTGGGCCGTGACGATGAAGCCGATGAAGAAGTACAGCAGCGTCACACCGGCCTGCTGCGCGGACTGTCCGAGGGCCACCGACGCGTACTCGCTGGCGAAGAAGAACATCGGCAGGAAGACCGTCATCGACAGGCCCAGCACCAGGCACTGGACCGCGAAGGCGCGGTTGCGGAAGATCGAGACGTCCATGAGCGGCGAGGGCCGTCCGCGCTCGAAGCGGAAGAAGAACACCAGCAGTGCCGCGCCGAGCGCGATCGACAGCCAGATCGCCGGGTTGGACCAGCCCCAGACGTGCGACTGCTGGAAGCCGAAGACGCTGAGTGCGACGCCGCCGCCGATCAGCGCCAGACCGCGGTAGTCGATCGGCGCGGGGCGGTACTGCGTCTGCGGCTTGGAGATCCAGATCAGCAGCAGCGCGACCAGCGCCACCGGAACGTTCACCCAGAAGATCCCGCGCCAGGTCCACTCGGTCAGGTACCCGCCGAGGATCGGGCCGACGGCCGTCAGTCCGCCCGCGATGCCGAAGAAGAGCGCCAACGCCCGCCCGCGCTCGCGGAGTTCGTAGGTGTTGACGACGATGGCGAGCGCCGCCGGGTACATGATCGCGCCGCCGAGGCCCTGGACGGCACGGAAGGTGATGATCCAGCTCTGCGCCAGCGCCCCGGTGGGCGTCAGGCCGCACAGTGCCGAGGCGGCGGCGAAGACGATGACGCCGAGGGTGACCATGCGGCGGTGGCCCAGGGTGTCGGAGAGCCTGCCGCCGTAGGCGAAGAGCGCGGCCATTGCCAGCAGATAGGAGTTGATGGCCCACTGCATGCCGGTGCCGGTCAGGTTCAGTTCGCTCTGGATCTTCGGCGCGGCGATCGAGACGATCGTCTGGTCGATGAAGGTCATCGCCACGGCGAAGATCATCGCAGCCAGGACCACGCCTCTTCGGCCGCCGGCGGCACCGTTCCCACTCATGCGCACACTCCCCCTGCCGTCCCCTGACGTCCCTACAGGGGCCAGACGGTAGCACCGGGCAGTGACAGCGGCGGAGTATCCGTGCGGCTTCTGCGGAGCTTCTGAAGGCCGGCTGCACCCGTCCGCGTGCGGGTTCAGCCCGTTGCGCCGTCCCGGTTCAGGACGGCGTCGATCAGGGCGTAGCCGGGGTAGTCCATCAGCACCACCCCGGTGCGACCCGAACTGCCCTGGCTGTTCAGGTAGTTGAGCGCCAGCTGGTTGACGCCGGTCTGCCACAGGTAGCCGCCCGCCACGTCCGCCGGGCCCGCGCCGAAGGGCGAGCAGTTGGCGGAGAGGTAGGTGGTGAACATCGCGCCCGTCGAGTCGGCGCCCGCGGCGGCGATGTTGGATTGGGCCTCGCCCCACTTGGTCGAGGTGGTGCACTGGGTCCAGTCGTTCTCGACGTAGGACCCGGCGCCGGCGCCGGTCAGCTGGGACAGGCCGTAGCCGGGGTAGACCTCGCCGAGCGGGCCGGTGAAGGTCGTCAGCACGATGTGGCCGCGGACCTGACCGAGTGTCGGCATCGCCGCCGTCGACGTCCCGGTGACGGTCGGCGCGTAGAAGAGTCCGGGATAGCGGGCCAGGTAGCTCTGCAGGATCCGCATCCGGTCCGCGGCGGTGGTCGACGCGGGGTCGTCCGCGCAGTGGCCGACGCTGGAGGTGCCGCTGCCGCCCTCGGTGGTGTCCGCGTCGCACTCGCCGTGCAGGTCCATCAGGATCGTCTCCCCCGGATGCGCGGCCAGGAACGTCTGCGCGTGGGTGAGCACGTCGTCGAAGTTGGCGTTCTGGTAGACGTCGGTGTGGTGGATCGCGAACGCCGTGCCGTTGTTGACGACCCGTACCCGGATGTCGATGGCACGGATCCCGGCGTCGAGCTGCGCGGTGAGCGTGGCGGCGCTGTCGCCGTGGTCCTCCTGCGCCTCGTACGCCCAGGGCGCGAGGCCGCCGTGGATGGCGAGCGTGTCGTGCGTCCCGGGGACGGACAGCGTGCCGAGCCCGGTGCTGTCGGGCAGCCCGGCCATCCAGTCCGTGTGGCTCTGCTGGGTCAGGCTGTCGAAGGCGGGCGTGGACGTGGTCGGCTGTGCGGAGGCGGCGCCGCCCCCGACGGTCGCCGCCAGCAGCACGGCGAGCGCGGCGGGGGTGAGCAGACGGAGCGCGGTGCGAGACGTGAGGCGCATCTGATCTGGAGTCCTCTCCTAGGGATGACCGAACCATGACAGGGCGCCGAACGTGGCAGCCCGTTCGATTACCGGATAGTAGGGACTGGGCGCCTCGCTTGGAAGAGGTCGGAGATGACGGTTTGTCAGCCGGCTGGTCGCGAAGGGCAGTCGGAGTGTTCATCGGAGCGTTAGGACACGTTTGTATCAGCTGTTAGATCGACGGCTTAACGTGCGGTGACCGATTCTCCCGTGGAAGGACCTCGCACATGCGCCGTGCCACCAAGCTCTCCGCCGCAGCCGCCGGACTCGCCGTCCTCGCGGTCACAGGCACCGCCGTCGCAGTCGGAAACCGGCACGGCAGCGACAACGACTGGCCCTACGCGGGCCACGGCGTCGGTGCCGCGTCGTACACCCTGGCGGCGGTCGGTGACATCGCCTGTGAGCCCGACGATCCCGAGAACTCCGCCACCCCGACCTCGCTCAAGTGCGGCAGCCCCACCCTGGGCGGCATGAGCGCCGAGTTCGCCACCGCGAAGCAGGCCACCGACATGCACCCCGACGTCGTGGCGCTGCTGGGCGACGAGCAGTACCAGGTCGGCAAGTTGACCGACTTCGAGCAGTCCTTCGACCAGGCGTGGGGCGGCCTGAAGATGCTGGAGCGTCCGGCGCCGGGGAACCACGAGTACTACGCGTACGCCAAGAAGGGCGACAACGAGGCCGCGCAGAACGGAACCGGCTACTTCGACTACTTCAACGGCCATGACCAGTCCGGCGCGCCGACCACCCAGGGTCAGGCCGGTGACGACAGCGCGGACAACCAGGGCTGGTACTCCTACGACCTGGGCAACTGGCACATCGTCTCGCTCAACGCCGAGTGCGACTCCGACGAGTTCAAGCACGACTGCTCCACGACGGACAACGGCCTCCTCGCCCAGGAGACCCAGTGGCTCGCGAAGGACCTGACCGCCAACCAGCGCCCGTGCACCATCGCCTACTGGCACCAGCCGACGTTCAGCGCCACGACGGCCTCCACCGCCACGGTCCCCGCTTCCGCGCCGGGAGCCGGCGGCGTCGAGGGCGCAGCGGCCGACGCGTGGTGGAAGCTGCTCTACCAGCACCGCGCCACGCTGATCCTCAACGGCCATGAGCACGCCTACGCCCGGCTGCGCCCGATGAACCCGGCGGGTCAGTACGACCCGACCCACGGCATCCCCGAGTTCGTCATCGGCTCGGGTGGTGAGGCCCTGGACACCCTCGCGGGCACGCAGGGCGACTACGCCAACCCCAACGTGGTCACCGCTCAGGCCAGCGCATTCGGCGTCATGAACTTCACGCTCAAGCCGCACGGCTACAGCTGGGACTACAAGCCCGTGCTGCCCGGCCCGGGCTTCGACGCGAGCGCGCTGCAGTACAGCGACTCCGGTAGCGGCAGCTGCAACTGACGATTCGTCAATCTCTTGCTCCTTCTTCCTGACGTTCTTCCTGACGTCGACCGTCCTCTTCCCAGGAGTATCCCGATGGCCTCCCGCCTCGCCCTTGCCGCCGCTGTCGGTGGCGTCCTGTCCGGTCTGGTGCTGTTCCCCGGTACGACCGCGACTGCCGCGCCCGCGCACCGTCCGGCCGGGCCGAACCACGTCCTCCTCCCGGGACACCTCATCCTGTCCCGCACGGTCTACACCGCCGGCACGGACACGATCGTCCCCGGTGTCACCCAGCTGCCGCCCGGCTGCACCACCGACTGCGTGACCGCCGTCGCCGACGGCGGCTACCCGGAGGTCTTCAACAACGAGTCGGTCGACGGGAGTTTCGGCGTCACCTCGCCGATCCTGCTCGACACGGTCACTCCGTCCGGCCACACGATGCGCACGCTCGACGTGCCGTCCGGCACGAACGGCGACCACCTGGTCTCCAGCTTCTCCTCGAAGTCCGAGCTGGGCCTCAACCTCTCCACCGACGGCAGCGCGCTCACGTTCATGGGCTATGTCGCGCCCGTCGGCGCGATCGACGTGTCGAACTCCAACACCCCTGGGGTCGTCGACCCGACCAACCCGGTCAGCGCCTCCTACTACCGCGCGGTCGCCGAGCTGCACGGCAACGGCAGCCTCAGCTACACCGAGACCAACGCCTACAGCGGCAACAACGGGCGTGCCGCGATCCTCGACAGCGCCGACGACAAGCTCTTCATGTCGGGCAACGCCGGCAACGGCGGCAGCCCGGAGCCGGTCGGCGTGATCGCCGGCGCCGGTGCGCAGATCACCACGTCGTCGACGCTGCCGGAGAGCCAGCAGCAGGTCGGCCAGCCGACCCCGGCCGGCGGCTTCAGCATCACCGAGCTGGGCGACAAGGCCGACAAGGTCGGCAAGGACACCAACTTCCGTGGCCTGACCGTCCACGACAACGTCGTCTACCTGACCAAGGGAAGCGGCGGGAACGGCGTCAACACCGTCTACTTCATCGACACCACCGGCAAGGCCTGCCCGAGCGGCGTCGGCCTCCCGGCGCCGGGCGCGGCGCTGCCGACCTCGGCGGTGTCGTACAACCCGGCGACGCTGCAGGCCACCGGCCTGCCGGAGAACATCTGCGTCCTGAAGGGCTTCCCCACCGCCACGAAGTCGACAACGTCGTTCCCGTTCGGCGTGTGGTTCGCCAACGACACCACGATGTACGTCGCCGACGAGGGCAGCGGCTCGAACACCTACGACCCGGCCACTGGCACCTACATCGACGCCGCCGCCCAGACCGGCGCCGGACTGCAGAAGTGGGTGCTCAGCGACGGCTCGTGGAAGCTGGCGTACACCATCCAGAACGGCCTCGACCTCGGCACGCCCTACGCCGTCTCCGGCTACCCGACCGGTGACAACTCCGTCACCGGCCTGCCGTGGGCGCCGGCCACCGACGGCCTGCGCAATCTCACGGGTGAGGTGAACCCGGACGGGACGGTCTCCCTCTGGGCGGTCACGTCCACGGTCTCCGGCGCGACGGACGAGGGCGCCGACCCCAACCGCCTGGTCCGGGTGACCGACCACCTCGACGCGACCAGCGCGGCGGGTGACACCTTCCAGACCCTCCGCACGGCCCGGTCCGGCGAGGCGCTGCGCGGCATCGTCTACGTCCCGGGTAACTAGCCGGGCCGGGTAGCTAGCCCGTACGTACCCGGCAACCGGCGAGGCGCTAGCTGTATTGACCACGAGCGTTGTTGACGGTCCTGGGGGCTTGATCATGACGAAGACCTCCGGTGTGGTGGAGGTGTCTAGGCTTCACCGCACACACGGAGGTCTTCGTGTCCCACCGTAATGCCCGGTT